>NZ_JAVCWL010000006.1:0-232358 GCF_030846505.1 Massilia pseudoviolaceinigra
ATTAAGAGCGATTTGGCAAAATATGCGCTGAACATTAGAGCGCTGGTCGATAAAAATTTGCTCGAGTTGAAGCAAAGTAAAGATATGCTTTTGGACGAGCGGTTGAGAGTGGACGAAAGGCTTGCACGGGTTCATCGAAATCTGGCTCTAAATAGACATATCCGAAGTGAGCAGTTGGACTCTTTAGTTGAATTTTTCCCCAACGTAAATGTTGACCGTATTGCCGAAATTGAGGAATTTCATAGCGAGGTAGCTGCTTTTTTGAAGAAAGAATTGGTTGAGTCTGAGAGTTCTCTCAAGAGTCAACGGCAACAAATTGAAATTGCGCTACAAGAGATCGATGCGCAGATAACCTGTCAGCTTTCAGATTATGATAATCCGACCGTACTGGTTGATAGAGTCTACGGACTTTCACAACAATGGAATAAACTAAAAAAAGAAAATTCCGTCTATTTGATGCAGGAAAGAATTGAGGTTGAGTATAAAAATTCAAAGGAGAATTTGACTTCAATAAAGCTAGCGCTAGTTAAAGAAATTGAGAAAATTGTAAATCAAGAGATATTAGAGATAGTTTCTAAAGTGTATGGAAGTAATTCGCGAGCGCCTAGCCTAGTATTAACCGAAAATTCCTATAAGTACGAGGTTTTCGAGGATACAGGTACGGGAAAGGCATTTGCCGGATTGGTTATTTTCGACCTAGCGATTTTCTCGCTAACTGACCTTCCAATTTTGATTCACGATTCGCCACTTTACAAGAATGTTGAAAATCAGGCGGTGGCCAAATTTGTAAAAGAATACTCGGCTTATCAGAAACAATCATTTGTAGCACTTGATGAAATAGATAAGTACGGATCTGAAGCGGTCACCACGCTTCGCTCTAATTGTGTTGTCGAACTGTCCGATGCGAAGGTGCTCTACATCGTCGACTGGCGGCAAAAAAGCGGCGACCGACCTGTGTCCTAAGAAACCTCATGCGCCTGCAACTCTGGCAGCGCGCCGAGCGCAGCCTTCCGATCATTCAGCTTTGTAGGCGGATTGTTGGGTGCCGAGTTTGTCCGTAGTTTTATGGAAGTCATGAAATGGAAGCACTCGACGAAGGACAGCATATGCCAGCAGATGGTGCAAGACTCATTCAGGAAGCGCTGGCAAAGCTGGGTTGGCCTTCTAACCCGACGGAAGTGGCCGATGAGGTTCGCCGTCTGGATATTGGCCTACCTCTGGAGGACGAGTTTTCAGTGATATGTGCTTGGCTCGGGAAATGTCACCTTCTGCATAAGCTCGACCAGCAACAAGTCCCAATCTCGTCGCGACAAGAGTTCCAAGTGCCGGACCTCCTCGCCAAGTTCTCGACCCAGAATACGAAGTCGCCTCTGTTGATCGAGGTAAAGTCAAAAAAAGACAAGCGCCTGTCGTTCACGCCTGACTACATGCGCCGCCTCCAAAATTACGCGGATCTCGTGGGAATGCCCTTGCTGATTGCCTGGAAATTCCACAGTTTTTGGACGCTGTTTGAAGCCAAACACATGAAGAAGGCTACCAAGAACTTTAATATCACCTTGGATACTGCTGCTCAAGAGAACCTTTTGGGCATGCTAGCAGGCGACGTTGGCTACATGATCGGCCCGACTGCTGGGGTCCATCTGCGATTTCGCAAAGATAAGTTGGTCGAAACGGACGAGACAGAGGGCGGCCGCACTGAACAATGGAGTGGAGTCATCGATACCGTAACTTTCACGGACTATGAGGGTAACCATCGGACGGATCTAACGAGCGAGGTCCAGTCGCTGTTCACCGCATGGGACTTGGAGACTAAGGAGGTGCATACTGACACCCATATCCAATTACGCTTCGTCGCTGGCAATGAGGGGATGCAATTTGCCCACAGTTCGCTTGTCCGCCTACTTAACTGGGAATCGCCTAATGACACGCGACCGCATTGGCGCGGTTTGCTTCGAAAGGATCAAGTTACCGCGAGTATCTCCAATTTCTCTGCCGCTCTACAACTCGCCTACCGTCAGAAGGTTGTCTCCCATATCTTCTATCTGGAACCACACACTAGGCCCGCTTTTCTGCCGACACGCTGACCCAGAAAAACGGATGGGTAACTTTTTTCGTCGCCCGCTGCTGGTCCACAATTACCCATCCGATCTGCACAAGCTGCAGCCTGCACGTGCACTCATTCGCCAAGCATGAGGGATCGTTTGTCGTTTTGATAGCGGCGGCCACGTTCGATGTAAGTTATTCTGACCGAACACATCGACCAAAGCTTACGTCACCTATTTAAAGGCCCGTTCGGCAGCAATCCTCAGTATTGCCCAAACCAAAGGAATCAATTCGTTATCGATCCGTAGCAAGAACTGGTGCACTTCAAGGCTTGAGGGCAGCCATTTACCGTCGAGCTTGGCGAACACTGCCCGACCTTCATGGAAAAAAATGGGAATTAAATGCTTATGCTTAGCGCAATTGACGAGGTCTTGAAGCTTGATGAACAAGTCATTTTTAGAAAACTCCTTTAACCGAGTCGATAGATTTTCTTCGCCGGTCTCTCTTGCAGCGTCCTCTAAAAGGTTCAACGTGATCTTGTTCCAACCTATTTTCCGGTAGGAGAAATCGTGAACCCGGAAATACAAGTTTAGTATGTAGGGAAGCGAGTCGCACAAAGCATGAACATTTTGTAGAAATGCTATGACCTCGGCGTTATAGGCGGGGGTGTTCACATATCCGTCACCGCCGAGCTTACTCACAATCCTTGCCGCGGTCAGCCCAGTCTTTTCCACTGCCATCCAGTTGTTGTAATGGTAGTGCACCATTGCTAGGCGGCGATTTAGACTAGGTGCAATAGGGCCGAGCAGCGAAATTGCTTCAGCTATGAGCTTGATTTTACGATCACGGTCCCTAGCTTCCTTACGCAAACGTGCGCTTTCCAAACCTGCGGCACGCCTAGCGCAAATATCTCCCTTTTCTCTCAGGATGCAAAATGAGGATGCGCGCTCAAGTAACAAGTCGCGCTCCGCACTTAACTTCGTTTTCTCAACAAGCAAACGAGGGGTCAGGACGATTTCAATATTTGATGTATCTGTCATCAGGCAAGTGTACGGAAAGTCGAGGCTGAAGCGCGGCATCATCCTACCATGCAACCTGACTTGAACAGCATAGAGTCGTAGGATATCCGCTCGTTGGCGCTGTACGCGCAGGATGAATGGACCGTGTCGCTGCAATGGTCGGTGTATCTCGGCGCGCGCTGGGAAGGCATCGGCACGCGCAGCGGCGGCAGCGGCCTGGCCAACGTGCGCAACGACAGCAGCGTAGTCAGTCCGATCCTGCACACGCTGTACAAACTGCCCGGCGGCAGTGGCGACCAGGTGCGCATGGCGTTGACGCGGACCTTCAAGACGCCCGATGCGGCCAGGCTGATTGCGCGCCCTACCCTGACCATCAATAACAGCGCCTCCAATCCGGACAGCACCGGCAATCCGAACCTGCGCCCGGAACTGGCGCTCGGGATCGATGCCGCGTACGAGCATCACTGGGCCAAGGGCGCGCTGTTGTCGGTGTCCGCCGCGGCGCGCCGCATCGAGGACTGCACCGTGCAGGCGCTGAACCAGACGGACGGGCGCTGGGTGCTACGCCCGGAAAATGGCGGGCAATGCGACGTGCGCACGCTGGAAGTGGAAACGCGCTTCCCGCTGCAATCGGTCGCACCAGGCGCGCCGCCGCTCGATCTGCGCCTGTCGGTCAGCCGCAACTGGTCTGCCGTGGACCAGGTACCGGGCCCGGACAACCGGCTGGCCGAGCAAGTGCCCTTGTCGGCCACGGCGGGGATCGATTACAAGCTTGGCGCGCTGACCACCGGAGCCTCGTTTGTGTACAGCAGCGGTGGCCACGCGCGGCTCTCGCAGGATCAATTTACATTTGCTTCTGCGCGGCGCGATCTGGAAATGTATGGCTTGTGGAAACTGGACAGCAAGCTTCAGTTGAGAGTGAGCATCGCCAATGCGCTCCGGCATGACTGGATCAGCGACCGCAGCTATGCGGGTGCAGCTGGCACCTATGGCACGCGCTCCCACGCAGCCGGGCAAGACCTGGGTGCGCGCGATGCTGGAGGCGGGGTTCTGAGACAGTTGCCGCGTCGATCCGGCCATTGACGTGTGCCTGGCGCAAGGTCCTGTTGATTTAAGCTGAATCAAGCTGCCCCCCCGCCCTGCCGGGCTTGCCAGCGCAGGGATTCTCTTATCATTTGCTGACACAGGGCGCGGCTGCCAACCTGCCGGCCGCGCATCCTGGGTTTTCATGAAAGAGGCTTATCATGACCCGTCCCCTTACTTTACTGTCGCCGGTACTTCCGGGCACAAGCGCCGCCACCGTCGTTGCCAAGCTGGCCCTCCTGCTGCCGCAAATCAATGCTGCGCTGGAATCGATAGGCACTGTCCACTTTGCCCGTCTCATCCTGCTCGACCGGTCGCAACCGAACCTGCAGCCAGACCTGCTTTCGATTCTGCCTTCGGACAACTTGGTAATTGGAATAATCACCTCCTTTGATGGGGATTTTCAGAAGTATATCCATGACTTCGTGGCCCAATTAAGCACCGAGTTCGACGCGCTGCTGTCGCTGACCGTTGGCGGCGCAGCGTTGACGCCGGTCGTCGATCATGTGGCGGAGTTTGAAGCCTTTATCGCGGAAAACAATGTCTCGGAACATATTCCGAACACCTATTTCTACGCCGCCTACCAGCACACCGTGCAGGACATTCTCGCCGCGATCTGATTAGCCGCGCGCACCGGGCTGGCGTCCCGGTGCGCGCCTTGAACGCCTGAGCGACGGGAGAGCCTGATGAGTGATGCCGCCATTGATCTGGACGACGTGCAGGGCACGATTCTGCGCGGCTATCGCGTGAATCTGGCGCGGCATTTCGTGCTCACGATTACGGACGCTGCCGCGACGGGCAAACTGATCGCGGCGCTGGTGCATGGCGACAACGGCCTGCCCGCCATCACGACGGCCACGCGCATCGTTCCCAAACCGGCCGTCTTCATCAACATGTGCTTCAGCGCCTACGGATTGGCAGCGCTCGGGATCAGCGCACAACAGCTGGCCAGCTTCGACGCGGCGTTCCAGCGCGGCGCGACCGATCCGGCCAGCGCCGCGACGGTGGGCGACGTGGGACCGAGCGCGCCGCAGCACTGGATTGGCGGCTTGCACCACGGCGCCCAGGTGCATATCCTGCTCAGCGTGTGGGCGACCGAGTCCAGCGCGGCGCTGGAGAGCGTCTCTGCCCGGCTACGCGCGGCGTTCGTGGGCAGCGTGACGCAGTTGTACACGCAGGATGGGGCGGAATTGCCGGACAGCACCGTGCACTTTGGCTATCGCCACGGCATCGCCCAGCCGACAATCATCGGAGCGCCGCCGCGCAAACGCGATGCGCCCGATGCCCAGGCACCCGTGCCGGCCGGTGAATTTCTGCTGGGCTACCGGAATGCAGCGGGCGGCACCTACCGTGTGCTGCCGGCGGAACTGTCGACCAACAGCAGCTATGCCGTTTTCCGCATCCTGGAACAGGATGTTGCCGGGTTCGAGGCCATGCTGGCGCGTTATGCGGCCGAGACGGGCATCGATACCGAGTTGCTGGCCGCAAAAATTCTCGGGCGCTGGCGCAACGGCAACCCGCTGACGCTGGCGCCGACGGCGCAGGGCACGCGGCTGCCGGACGCGGAACTGAACAACTTCGACTTCGTCAGCCCGGACGCGGCCACGGACGACACGCTGGGTTTGAAGTGTCCGATCGGCGCTCATATCCGGCGCAACAATCCGCGCGATGCCGCCGTGATCGGCACCGACAGCACGCATCACCGCATACTGCGGCGCTCGATGCCTTACGGTCCGCAGTATGATCCGGCCCGGCCAGACAGCCACGCACGCGGGCTGATCGGCTACTTCATCAATGCGAGCATCCGCAACCAGTTCGAGTTCCTGAGCAGCGAATGGAACCTGGCGCCGGACTTTGTGAAATCCGCCACGGGTCCGGAAGGGTCGGCCGCCGGCAATGCCGTGTACAACATCAGCGGCGAGGATGTTCTTGTGGGCGTGAACGATCCGGCGTCAAGCTCGTTCACCCTGGCCGGCAAGGGGCCGAAAGGCAGCGCCAACCGGACCCTGCGTGGGTTTTCGCGGCTGGTGACCACGCGCGGCGGGGTGTACTGCTTTTTCCCGAGCATCAAGGGCTTGCTGTATCTGGCGCAATTGGCGGCAGCCGGCGGTGCGCAAAATGCCGCCGGCGACGCCGCATCCGGCCCGGCGCCAGTGGCGTCCAGCGACCGGTCACCGGAGTAGCACCGCGCCGGCCCGATGCCTTACCAGCGGTAGCTTGCCGTGACGATGATCTTGCGCGCTTCGCCATAGAAACAGCCGTAGGTGCAACTGCCAATATAGGTCTTGTCCGCCAGGTTAGTGACGTTGAGCGCGAGTTTCCAGGGCCCCGTGCTGTAGCTGGCCATGGCGTCGATCAGCGTGACGGACGGCACGATCACCGGCGTGCCATGCGCCGCTCCGCGCGTGCTGCCCACGTAGCGTGCTCCCGTGCCGATCCGCAAACCGGGTAAGCCGGCGGCGGCGAAGCCCTCGTCGCCCCAGAGGGAGAGCTGGTTGTACGGCACGCTGTCGACGCGCTGGCCTTCGCGGTCGGGATACAGGGCGCTGGCTTTGGTCGTGCGGGCGTCGGTATAGGCGCAGGCGGCGATCAGCTTAGCCGTGCGGCCAATACGGGTGCGCACTTCCAGTTCCAGTCCGCGCGAACGCACTTCGCCTGCCTGCACGGCAAAGTTGGCATCCTGCGGGTCTTCCACCTGCACGTTCTGCCGCGTCAGCTGGTAGAGCGCGGCCGACAGCAGCACGTCGGCGCCCTTGGGCTGGTAGCGCAGCCCGGCTTCGAACTGCTTGCCCTCGGAGGGCTTGAAGCGCGCGCCGGTCCGGTCGATGCCGCTGGTCGGCTCGAACGATTCGCTGTAGCTCGCAAACGGTGCCAGGCCGTTATCGGCGAGGTAGACCAGCCCTGCCCTGCCGGTGAAGGCATGGCTTTTTTCGTTGTCCGCCCGCACACCACCGAAATATCCGGCTTCGCTGTAACGCAGCATGTCGTAACGGCCACCCAGCGAGGCAACCCATTTGTCGCCCACCTTGAGCTGGTCCTGCGCGTAGACGCCCAAGCGCTTGCCATCGGCCCTGTAGGCGAAGGTATTCGGGACCCGCTCCGTGCCGACGCGGCTGCCGTACGCCGGTGCGAACAGGTCGAGATTGGCCAGCGAGCGCGTGTAGCGTTCGGTTTCTTCGTGTCCGCGCGAGTAGTCGATGCCTGCCAGAATGGTATGCCTGACGGCCCCCTCGCCCAGCTGGTATTGCAGCGATGTGTCGGAAACCAGCGACGAGGAACGGTCGGCGCGGTCGCTTGCCCATCGCCAAGCCGTTGCGCGCTGGGTGGCATCGACGCCGCCCCACACCTCGACATAGTCGAAGGCGTTGCTCGCATGTGCATAACGCAGACTGTTTTTGAGCTTGAGCCGATCGCTGAACGCGTGCTCGAACAGGTATCCGGCAGAATACCGTTCCAGCGCGAACTGGTCGAAGCCCGGCTCGCCCACAAAGCGGTGGCGCGCAATCTGGCCGTTGACGTTGGGCAGAACCGTGCCTTCGGCGGGCAAGCCATAGACATTCACTGTGCGGTCTTGTTGATAGTCTCCCAGAAAAGTGAGCGAGGTCGCCGCGCCCGGTTTCCATGTGAATGCGGGCGCCACGAAGCGGCGATTGTCCGGTACGTAATCGATGAAGGTGTCGCTGTCGCGCCAGAGCGCGGTAAGGCGGTACGACCAGACGCCGTCGTCCGTGAGCGGGCCACCAATATCTGCCGATACCTGTTTGCGGCTCAATGAGCCTCCTTCCACATTGATCTCGTGCACCGGCTCTGCCGTGGGACGCTTGCTGACCGTGTTGATGATGCCGCCAGGGCCGCCCGCCCCGAACAGGACCGAGGCCGCACCCTTCACTACTTCGACCCGCTCCAGGCCATAGAGTTCCTGACGGCCGTCATAGCGGGTGACGCCGTAGCGGGTGCCGTCGCGATAGTGGTTGCCAAGGTCCGAGGTGGCCTGGAAGCCGCGCAGGAAGAACTGGTCGGTGGTGCGGTCGGCCGCTTCGTTACGGGCCACGCCGGCCACGTACGCGAGCACATCTTGCAGGCTTTGCGACTTGAGGGTGTCGATCTCTTCCGCTCCGACCACGCTGAGGGACTGTGGCGTTTCCACGATGGGCGTGTCGGTTTTGGTGGCCGTGGCGCTGCGCCTGGCGACGTAGCCGCGGATGGGACCGGCCGCATTCTCGGGCTCGACGCTGTCGACAACGGTGATCATCGGCAGCACGGCTGCTTCGGGACGGGCGGCCGGGCGCTCGGCCAGCTTGCCCAGGGTGTAGCTGCCGTTGGCCTGGCGCAGCGCTTGCAGGCCATGTCCGCGCAGCACTTCGTCGAAGCCGGCCTGCACGGTGGTGGTGGCGTTCAGGCCGGCGCTGGTCTTGCCGTTCAGTAGCGTTGCGTCGACGGAAAGTTCGATACCGGCGGCGCTGGCGAAGCTGTTCAGGGTGCGGTTTAGCGGGCCGGGGGCGATCTGGTAGCTGCGCGCCGCGGCGTCCAGCGCCTGCGCCTGGGCCGGCGTCGCCAGGCCCAGCGCCAGCCCGGCCAGCAAAACCGTGCGCACGGCGGCCGCCCCGCAGCTGAGGGTGAAGGCCGGTTCACGCGGCGAAGGTGCGAGGGAGGAATGTGGGTGCTGATGAGTCATGGTCTGGTCCTGAAGTTCGGAAGATTGCGGGAGTGCTTACTTGTATTCCGAACGAGAACCAGAAACCCTCAAGGAGATAAGACGATTTCCGCAAAAAAATGCCAAGTGGCGTTCAGCGCGCGCGCACGGTGACCCAGTAGCGGGTGCGGTACGACACGGCGACCGGCAGGGCCAGCGCCAGATTGCGCAGCGCGCGGTCGGTGTCGCGCAGCGAAAACACGCCGGTGACGCGCATCCCGGCAATATCGGGGTCACAACGCAGCAGGCCGGGCCGGTAACGTGCGAGTTCGGCGACAAAGTCGGCCACGCGCATGTCCTCGGCCACCAGCAAGCCGCCCGGCCATGCGGCGGCGCTGGCCTGTACCGGCCCGGCCTGTTCGATCCGTTCCTGGGAGAGTGCCGCGCTCTGGCCGGCGCCGATCCGGACGGCATCTTGAACATGGTTGCGCGTGCGCAGCTCGACAGCACCTTCCAGCACGCCAACGCGCGTAACGCCAGCATGCTGGCGCACAAGAAAGCGGGTGCCGAGGGCGTGAACCGTGCCATCGCGCGTCTGGACCCTGAACGGGCGCTGCACGGCCATCGGATCGGGCGCGGTGCCGACCAGGATTTCACCGGCGCGCACGATGACAAGGCGCTCGTGGCTGTCAAAGCGCAGGTCGATCGCCGAGGCGCTTGCCAGCACCACCTGGGTACCGTCCGGCAAGGTGACATCCCGCGTTTCGCCGGTACCGGTGCTGTGATCGGATGCGATGCTGTCCCAGACTTGAGTGCCGCGCATCGACCAGGCGGCGCTTGCCGTCACGCCCAGGCCCAGCAGCTGCAGCGCACGGCGGCGCGTGACGTAGGCGGCGGCAGCGGGCTCGCGCAAGGTGTGCTGGGCAATCTCGCGCGGAACGCTCATCAGCTTGTCTTCGACGGCTTGCAGGCGGTTCCAGGCGCGTTCATGGTCCGGTTGGGCCGCGCGCCATGCGGCGCAGGCAGCCTGGTCGGCGGCGCTGGCCTCGCCCGACCACAGGCGCGCCATCCAGGCGGCGGCCTGGCTGACGATGGCGGGATCGAGCGGATCCGGGAAAGTGGCGCCGGCGGGCCTGGCTGGGCGCGCCGCTTACGGCGCCGGGGCGTGCAGTGCGCTGGCGCAGACCTGCAGCGCCGTGGCGATGTACTTTTCCACCGACGAGACCGACACATGGAGGCGCTCGGGGATGTCGCGGTAACTCATTCCTTCCAGCTTGCACAGCAATAGCGCCGAACGGGCCTTGGCCGACACGCAGTGCAGCAGCGCATCGATCTCGACCAGGGCTTCGAGCGTGATGGCACGCGTTTCTTCGGACGGAACGTGCGCTGCCGGCAGCAGCGCAATGGCCTCAAGGTAGGCGAGCTCGATCTGGCGGCGCCGGTACAGGTCGACCACGAGGCCGTTGGCGATCCGGGTCAAATGGCGCCGCGACTGGTCGGGCGGCGGCACGCGGCCGCTGGTGATGATGCGCAGATAGGTGTCATGCGCCAGGTCGGCCGCATCGCAAGCGTTGCCCAGCCGTTTGCGCAGCCAGCCGCGCAACCAGCCGTGATGGTCGGTGTACAGCGTTTCAAGCGCGAGCGGAGTATGGGAACTGCACATGCAAACGGCCACTTAAGAATGAGAATTATTCTCAATTGTAATGCTTGCAGGGTGAGCGGGCAATTTAATTGCGCGAACCATGGCGCCGGGGCACTTAGTCTTCCACGTAGACCTTGTCCCGGACCAGCTTCAGATGGGCCTTGAAGGCAGCGTTTTCCTTGAGCGACAGGGCCGGGTCGAACCTCATCTCGCCGCCGTAGGCCGCACTGACCCTGGTGTTCCTGAGGGTGGTGCCGCGCAGCGCCAGCTTTTGCTCGCCCTGGCGCAGGATGACCTTCAGCTCGTTCGCGTCCACCCCGCCCCCGCAGGACATTGTGTACGGGACGGTGACTTCAGCCATCCCGTTCTTGTCCAGGTCGGTGACCGTGATGTAATCGGGGAAAAATTTCGCGCTTGAATCGAGGCCCGGGCAATCGACGTGATCCTCGATGATCCAGGTCTGCGGCCAGGCCTTGTCCTTGCGGGTATAGAGCACGGCAAACAGCTCGAACCGCTCTGCCGCGCCGGGGGTTGCCTTGGCCGCGGTCGACGGTCCGGAATCGAGCGTGACGACGAGCAGATGTTCGCCGGCACGGTCGACGATCCGTTCAGCCTTGACCAGCGTTCCTCTCGGCGGGATCTGCCCGGATGCCAGAAAGCCGGACGCGACCGGGAAGCTTTGCACCGGCCCGGCTGCGCGCGCGGCTTGCGGCGCGGCAGCGCCGGCCAGCGACAGGCACAGCGCAAGGCACAAGGATCCGGTCGTTGCCGGTCGCTTGATTGCGCTCTGGCCCGTCCCCGCCTTGCGCCCTGCCGGGCTGGATGACAATGTCAGTCGCGGCCGTTCAATCATGGCGCGCGAAGCGCGTAACGCAGGTCTGCGCCCCGCTGCTGTCGGGCAAAGTGCTGATGTGCGCCATTGTCCTGTACACGTTGCCGTCGCGGTGCCGATGCCATATCTCGCCGCTCCAGCTGCCATGGATGGCGAGGGAGTGCGAGATGTCCTCGTCCAGCCCGGGCGCCCGGCTCTCGCAGCGCAGGGTGCGTTGATGCTGGCCCACCACCTGGTCAAGCGCAAACCCGGTAAGCGCGGTCAACGCGTGGTTAATGTCGGCGATGACGCCATTGTGGTCGCTAATGAACATAGCTTCGGGCGCCAGGGCGAATGCATCGGCCAGGCGCTGCGTCTGGCGCTCCCGCGCGCTGCGTTCGCTCACGTCAACCAGGACGGCGCGGCAGCTTTCCCCATCGTTGGCCAGCGTGGTGCGCATCTCCACCGTGCGGCGGGTGCCGTCCCTGGCGACGAGCGTCACTTCGCACTGGGCGTCGCACTGGGTGGCATACAGCGACTTCAGGCATGCCGCCACCCGGGACCGATCGGACTCGGCCACGAAGGTGCCGATCCGCTTGTCGATCACGCGGGCCCGCTCGCTACCCAGCAGGCGCGCGCCTGCCAGATTGATCTCGGTAATCGTACCGGTGCGCTTGAGCGTCAAGTAAGGCACGGGAGCAAAATCGTACAGTTCGGTGTAGCTGGCCAGGGCCGCCTCGATCCACGCACGGGCCGCTTCCAGCTGCTCGTTCTGCAGCTCCAGTTCGACCTGATACACCTGCAGTTCGTGCAGCAACCGCTGCGGATTGTCGACGTGCTGCATCGGCTGCGGCCCTCGCCCCTGTTCGTTCTGGCGTTCGCGTTCCCGCATGCGCAGTTCGGCGTCTTCCCGCAATTCGTTCTGGAACGGTTGTTCACGACTCATGATTGTTTTTCCTGATTGTTGCCGGCATCTGAAATCGCCTTGCCCGGCCGGCTGGTGTGCTTTGCCATACCACTTTCCAGCAACACATGCGCATCCTGCAATACCTTTTCCAACGCCGTGGCCGCGTCGGCTTGCGAGGGCGCGATCGCGGTGCGGCGCTGCAGCACGGATAGGGTCTGGCGCAGCGTTTCCTCCATCCGCTTGCGCTCGGTGATATCTTCCTTGACCGAGACGAAGAACCCGGGCTCGGGCGAATACAGCGCGCAACTGATCCATTGCGCGCCGTCCCTGGCCGATACTTCCAGCTGCTCCGGCTTGCCCGTGGTGGCCACCCGCGCGCAGGCGGAAAACAGATCCGCATTGAAGGGATGGATGCTGCTGGCCAGTTCCGACTGGCGCTTGCCCTCGACGTCATGCAGTCCGGTCAGTTCCTTGAACCTGGGATTGACTTCAAGAACAAGAAAATCGCGCGGGACGCCGTCGTCCAGGATCACCTGATGGCAGGCGACCGCGTTCAGCGAATGCTCCAGCAACTGCCGGAAACGCGACTCGGAGCGCTTTTGCTCCGTGATTTCCCACGCCATGCCGGAGACGCCGACAACGGTGCCGGTATGGTCGCGCGCCGGTTCGGCAAAAAAATCGTAGTAATGCATGGTGCCGTGCAGGTGCGCCGTGATTTCGCTGTGCACGCTGATGCCTTGTTCGAGCGCCTGGCGTTTGAGCTGGGTCAGGCGCGCGGCATCCTCGGGCGGCAACAGGTCGGCGTCGGTCTTGCCGATGGCGTCGCCCGAGCGCAGTTGCGGCTGCAGATTGTGCACCCAGGTGTAGCGCAGTTCATGATCCTGGCTGAACACCGTCAGCGGCGCGTGTTCGATGGCGATCCGGAAGCGCTCGTCGCTCAGGCGCAAGGCGCGTTCCAGCGTTTTCGAGGAACTGACGTCGATAAAGGTGATCACCACCCCATCGATGCGGTTGTCCTGGGTGCGGTACGGCATGATGCGCACGGTGAACCAGCGCCCGTCGAGCGCGCTGACCTGGACCTCGCGAAACACCAGCGAGCGCAGCACTTCGCGGGCATCCTCGGCCAGCGACGGATAGTTCAGCGTGCTGACCAGATCGGTGATCGGACGGCCGGCGTCCCCGGGGATGAGCTTGATGATGCCGGTGATCCGATTGGTGAAACGCCGGATGCACATCTGTTCATCGAGAAAAAGCGTGGCGATGTCGGTGCTGTTGAGCAGGTTTTTCATGTCGTCGCTGGCCAGCGACAATTCGTCGAGCTTGATCGATAGCTCATGATTGACCGTCTGCAACTCCTCGTTCATCGATTGCATTTCCTCCTTGGAGGTCGTCAATTCCTCGTTGGTGCTTTGCAATTCCTCATTCGTGCTTTGCAGCTCTTCATTGGCCGATTTCAATTCTTCCTGCGAGGTCTGCATCTCTTCGCGGGCACGCTGCAACTCTTCGCGCGATTGCTGCATTTCCTGCACCATCGCGTCCATGCGCTCGGCCTCGGCGCCGGCCAGCTGGCCCTTGCGCGGCGCTTTAGCGCGCGCCGCCGGCTGGTCGGAAAACACGATCAGGATCATGCCGCGCAGCGGTGCCGGCTCTTGCAGGCTGTGCACCTCGACATTGACCAGCAGCGCGCCGCCATCGCCACCCACACGCAGATCCTTGAGCACGTGGCTGCCCTGCTCGCGCACGACCTTGGCGAACACTTCGTTCAGGGCCCCGGCCAGCCCCTCGCGCGCCATGGCGAAGATATTCAGGTTGGCCTTGCCCACGGCCGGTTCCAGGTATTTCCCGGTCTTGCCGCTGATATAGATGATGTCGCCCTTGTCGGTCGTGAGCACCGCGGCCGGCGAAAAACGTTGCTGCAGCAAGGAATCGATCAAGGTTTGCACGTTGGAGCTCCCTGTCGGGGCCGCGCTGGCGGCGGGAATCGGCACGGCCAGTCCTCTGCGGGACCGGCCATAAATGGATGCAGGAAAATCGACCGGCTCCGTGCGCGGGCTGCTTTCGCGGCGCTGGTAAATGCGTGTCTTGCCTGGCCAGGCGGAAAACAGGTCGCTGGCCGCGCCGACCGTTTCGGCGCTTCCGAGCACCAGGATACCGCCCGGCCGCAGACTGTAGTGAAACAGGGGCAGCAATTTTTTCTGCAGGTCCGCTTCGAGGTAGATCAGCAGGTTGCGGCAGGTGAGCAAGTCGAGCTTGGTAAAAGGCGGGTCCATCACCAGGTTTTGCGGCGCGAAGGTGACCATTTCGCGAATTTCCTTGGACACGCGAAAGCCCCCGTTGTGCTGGACAAAATAGCGGCGCAGGCGTGCCTCGTTCACATCGCTAGCGATCGTGCCGGGAAACTCGCCGGTGCGGGCGCGGACAATCGCGTCGCTGTCGAGATCGGTGGCGAAGATTTGCAGGGTGTAGCGGGCCTCCGGCCGGAGGCGCTCGAGCGTGTCGCGAAAAGCCATGGCCAGCGAATAGGCTTCTTCGCCGGTCGAACAGGCTGGCGTCCAGGCGCGCAGGATGGCGCCTTGCGGATGGGCCGCCAGCAGGGCTGGAAAGACGTCAGCCTCGATCTGGTCCCACACCGGCTGGTCGCGGAAGAAGCTGGTAACGCCGATCAGCAATTCCTTGAACAGCAGCTGCGCTTCGTGCGTGTTGTCGCGCACATAGCGCACGTAGTCGGCGATGCTGGCCAGATGGTGCAGACCCATGCGCCGCTCGATGCGACGGTAGATGGTGCTTTTCTTGTAGAACGAAAAATCGTGCCCGCTCTGGGCGCGCAGGATGACGACGATTTTTTCGAGTGCGCTACCGTCGGCATCGGACAAGCTCAGGTCGGACGGGGTGACCAGCAATGGCGCATGGCCCCGGTAGCCGAGAATGCGGCTGACCAGCTCGTTGGCGGGCGCAATCACGTCGGCCAGACCGGCGTCGATGGCGCTGCGCGGCATGCCGTCGAACTTGGCCGATTCCGGGTCCTGGACAAACACTGCGCCTGCGCTTTCCTTGATCGCCCGTAAACCCAGCGAGCCATCCGAACCCATGCCCGAGAGAATCACGGCGACGCTGTTGGCTTGCTGGTCGACGGCCAGCGAGCGCAGGAAATAATCGATCGGCAAGCGCAGCCCGCGCGGCGCGGCCGGTTCCAGCAGGTGCAAGACGCCATGCAGGATCGACAAATCGCGGTTGGGCGGAATGACATACATATGGTTCGGCGCGACCCGCAGGCGGTCGCTGATTTGCAGCACGGGCATGCTGGTGCAGCGCTGCAATAGCTCGACCATGATGTCCTTGTGCAGGGGATCGAGGTGCTGCACGACGACAAACGCCAGGCCGCTGTCGGCGGGAATACCCGACAAGAACTGTTCAAGCGCTTCCAGGCCGCCAGCGGAGGCGCCGATGCCCACAATGGCGAACGGCGCTGGCTGCGTTGCGAACGCGTGGGCAGGCGCCGTGGCGGACTGGCTGGCCTGCTTGCGCGGTGTCGTGCTGGTTTTTTTCATGGCAGGTCGAAGGTGCTTCGTAGGGAGTTGAACCGCATCGCAAGCGGCGGCAAGCGCAGGGCCGTACTATAACATTGGGGCGCTCGGGGCCAGGTCGGCGCATGCGCCGTCGGCGGCGCGCGCTTTGCTGGCCCCCGCATGGCCTTGTTCGCGCAGCGTATCAATTTTCGATGTAGACCTTGTCGCGGATGAATTTCAAATGCGCTTTGAAGACGGCGTTTTCTTTCAGCGACAGCGATTTATCGAACACCATTTCTCCACCGTATGGAGAACCGCCCTCGGTACCGGTCAGCGTGCGTCCGCGCATGGCGAATTTTTGGACGCCCTGCCGCATGATGACCTTCAAATCGCTGGAATCGACGCCGCCGCTGCAAAACATCGTGTACGGGACGGTCACTTCGGCGACGCCGTTGTTGTCGAGATCGGTGATGGTGATGTACTTGGGGAAAAAACTGGCCGATGAATCGATGACGGGGCAGTCGTTGGCGTCTTCGATCAGCCATGTGCGGGCCCAGCGATTGGCCTTGCGGGTGTAGAGGGATGAGAACAGTTCGTACAGCTCGTCGCGGCCGGGCTCTGCGTTGAAGGCGCTCGATGGTCCGGTCCGCATGCTGACGACGAGAATGTGCTCGCCCGCGCTGTCGACAAGGCGCGCGGCCTTGACCAGCTTTCCGGGCACGGTGATGTGTTCGGATTTCAGGACGGCGCTTGTGAGCGGGGTGTGCGCCACCTCGGCGGCAAATGCGGACGGGGATGCTGCCGAGGTGAGCGTCAAAAGGAACATTACGATTGCGGGAACTGCGGATTTTATCGACATTCTTCTACGCCTTCACTATTTTGTAATTTCCGCAAGATCAACGGTGCCATAGGAGCGTCATTGCTCAGATACGCTGGTAATTCAAGACGTTGTCGTTCTATTTGCAGCGCGCATGAAATCAACGAATGCGCGCAGCTTTCCTGGCATGTGCTTGCGATGCGGATAGTAGAGATGAAAAGCGTCGTCCCATCCGCTATGCTGCCTCAGGATCCGGCGCAGCATGCCGGTTGCCAACTCTTGTTTCGCAAAATCTTCCAGGATGAAAGCGATGCCGTGGCCTTGTATTGCAGCATCAAGGACAGATCGCATTTCGTCAAAAATAACGCGCCCATGAACATCGATTTGAACCAGTTGGCCCCGATCTTCGAACTTCCAGTCGTACAATCTGCCGCCAACGCAATAGCGCTGGCGAATGCAGTTGTGCTTGAGCAGTTCATCAATCGTTTCTGGTTCGTCCCGCTCGAGGAAATAATCCGGGGCTGCCACCACGATTCTTTTTTGGACCGCCCCTAACTGCACTGCGACCATGTCGTTCTGTACATTTTTTCCCATCCGTATGCCGATATCAAAACCGGCGTTGACGATATCGCCAAGCTGATTATCCAGCGATATCTCGACATTTATCATCGGGAAGTTCTCAAAGAACGAAGCCAGATGCGGTTCAATCAGGATACGGTATGCGACGTAGGAAGAATTGACGCGCACTGTGCCCGAAGGTTGATCAGTCGCGAGCAATGCCTGCGACAAGGAGTCCTTGATCAGGGCAAGCGCAGGTGTCAATGCTGCGTTCAATGAGGCGCCAGCCTCGGTCAAACTGACACTACGTGTCGTGCGGTTGAAGAGTCGGACATTCAGTTGGGCTTCTACATTTTTGATCGTGCGTGATACGGCAGTTGGCGTGACGCCCATTTCTGCGGCAGCGCGAGCGAAGTTCAAATGCCTGGCGGCAGCCTCGAATGTGAAAAGACCGGGAAGATGCACCGGTGGCGGAGGGGGTACGCCTTCCATGGCTTCAGCGCGATTCGGGCCTTCTATTATGACGTTTGCTCATACTGTATCTCGCCTTGTGACTATTTACGTCATTATCGCCGATCTCCATCCTGGTTACTTCCAGTGACGTGATCATGATCACGACAGCGAAACATTGTTTCTTCAATCCGTCTACCAGAACCCTCTTTCAAGAACCGAACCATGAGCAAAATTTTTGAACCCCCGACCCTGCGCGGCGTCACGCTGCGCAACCGCTTCGCCCTTGGTCCGATGTGCCAGTACACGGCAACAGATGGTCATGCCAGCGATTAGCACGCCATCCACTATGGACGTTTCGCTCTCGGCGGATTCGGCCCGCTGATGGTCGAGGCTACGGCGGTCTCGCCCGAAGGATGGATCTCGCATGGCGATCTGGGCCTGTGGGATGACGCCCATATACAGGGCCTGTCGCGCATCGCTGCTTTTGCCAATGCCTATGGTGCAACGCCCGGAATCCAGATTGCTCATGCCGGGCCTAAGGCCAGCATCCGGAGAGCCTTTGAAGGGAACGGTCCTCTGGACGAAGGCGATGCAGCACGCGGCGAACACCGTTGGGCAGTGGTGTCACCGAGTGCGCGCCCGGTCGCACAGGGCTGGCTGGTACCTGGCGCCCGTGGTCAGCAAGATTTATCACACCCACGTCGCGCCCTGACCTATCGATCGAGGCAGACTTGCAGCCGAACCGCCGTCGCCCGTGGATGGCACGCTGCGCAGCGCCGGTGGCGGGCGCTTTTGATGCGGCACAGATGCGCCCCCGCGTGCCGCTTTCCGGGCGCGCGGGAGCGCGGTGACTACGGCTTCTGAATCGTGTAGCGCACATTTTCTTTCAGAATAGCCAGCTGCGCGCCGGGTGTGCGCACCCAGACATGATCGCTCTCTTCCTTGATCAGCGAGCCCCACTGTGATGTTTCAAAGCGTGGCGTGACAAAAGGCGAGACCAGGTGAATCGTATCTTCGCTTGCGCGTTGCTCCGCACTGTCTGCCTTCACGCGTGCGATCAGTTGGGCATAAGCACTCTCCATGGAAGCCCGGATCTGGCTGGTCTGGGCGTCGTCGAGCGCGGCCAGCTGGTCTACCGTATATTTGCCCGGAAGCTGGTAGAGATACTTGCCCCGCCACACCGACGGCGCCTCACCGTGATCAATCAACATGCCGGCCGCCAGGGTCAGTACTTTGTCGTCGATTTTGGTGATCAGCAAGTAGGGATTAACACGGCCCGGGCTGCCCTTTCCCGGCTCGACCAGCACGAACGCCGTCTCCCTGGCCGCCTGTGCGAACAGATCACGGGGCTTGATGTTGATTTTGTTACCCATTTTTCCGGCATCGGATTTGGTCGTCTCCGTGACCATGGCTGCGTTCGCCAGTGCGCCTATCGGGCCAAGCAACACGCCAACAGCGACACCGCCACCGCCGAAATTTTGCGTGTACAGCTGAGTTTTCGCATCGTCCAGGAAGGCTGTGTTGCCGTCCGTCGTGGTAAAGACCGAGGTGGGGAGAATGGTATGGGTCTGCGCCGCCGTGCGTGCCTGCATGGGCGGGGCAAGCTGTGGGCCAGCACACCCGGTAAGGAAGACGGCCAGCAGCACAAGTGATTTTTTGAAAGGTGACATCGGATTCCCGGTTGGTGATGATCGACTGCGACTATACGTACACAAGGCGGGATTGTGGTCCCGGCGATTCGCGATTGCAACTTTAGTTTTTTGATAAGCACTCTGACCGCTCAGCCACCACGCGTGCGAGAGCGACAGCGCCGCGCGATTGCCTTGGCAGGCTATGCCCCCCTCCACAGGTGCGTTTGGCAACGCGCTTGGCTCTAGCATGACAGACGCGATGCAAGACAACGCTTCCGCTACTGCGCGGAAAAACATGGAGGATCCTTTCGATCCCCCCCGAGGGACGCGCCATTCTGGCTCGTACTGCAAGTCAACGTGCCGACGCCCCAATGAGTGTCAAGGCGCTTACCCACGTGCGACTACTAGAGCGTTTGGCCGAACATGGGCGCGACCGCGCGCACGATGTTGCGGGCGTTCGCATGCTGCTCACTCAGGTTGGTAAACACGATGATGGTCAGCTTCTGATCCGGGTAGCGCATGAAGTCGGTGACGTATCCGGGCATGCCGCCGGAGTGGTACACCCAGCGCTTCCCGTTCTGGGTGCGCAGCTGCCAGCCCAACCCGTAGTAGATGCCGGTATTGTCGGCATTTGCCGCCTGCACCAGCACGTTATTGGTCCACATCAGGGCCAGGGTCGATTGCTTGAGGATCTTGTCGGTGTACAGCGCAGCATCCCACTTCGCCATGTCCATGGCACTGAGCTCGATCCCGCTCGCTGCCATGCCCAGGTAGACCGACATCGCGTCGGTAGTGACAAACGGGACATGTTTCCCGTCTTTGAGCTCGTACCCGATGGCGCTGTCCGCGCGCGCCGGTTTTGGCGCGACCAGACGCGCGCTGTGCATGCCCAGCGGCGTGAACACCCGCTCTTTCAAGAAATCGAAATAGCCCTTGCCGGTGACCCTGCGCACGACGATACCGAGAATATCGTAGCCGACATTGCAGTACCGGTACTTGGTGCCCGGCTCCCAGCTCAGGGAATACGCCCTGAACCTGGCCAGCATGTCGTCTTCTCCCAGGATCTTGTTGGCGAAAATGTCCGCAAAGGTCGGATCGTCCGGGTATTCGGGCAGGCCGGAAGAGTGGTTCAGCAGGTGCCGAATGGTGATGCCGCTCCATTGCGGCGGCACCGCCCCGATGAATTTGTCGAGCTTGTCGTCGAGCGATATTTTGCCCTCCTCTACCAGCAGCATGATGGCGGTGGCGGCGAACGACTTGCTGATCGAGCCGATTTCGAAGCGGTCCTCCGGTTTCACCGGGCGCGCCGTCTCCCGGTCCGCGTAGCCATAGCCCTTGCTGTAGACAACGGTGCCGTCCCGGACCACCACCAGCGTCATGCCGGGAATGCGCTGCTCGATCAGTTGCCCCTGCATGTACTGGTCCACTTCGGGCTGCGCCGTTTGCGTGACGCCCGCGGCCAGCGTGGTCACCGG
Source organism: Massilia pseudoviolaceinigra (assembly GCF_030846505.1). NCBI lineage: Bacteria > Pseudomonadati > Pseudomonadota > Betaproteobacteria > Burkholderiales > Oxalobacteraceae > Massilia > Massilia pseudoviolaceinigra. The sequence goes on from NZ_JAVCWL010000006.1 coordinate 20,579, forward strand.
CGCCAGCACGACATCGCCGGCTGGCGGCGCAGCACCGCCCCCACCGCCGCCCCCGCAGGCGGCCAACAGGGTCGTGGCCAGCGCCGCGATGAACAGGGCGCGCCTATTCATACATGGTTCCGATCGCGACCGGATTCACGGGCGTAAGCACGACGCCGTCGTGTGGCCAATCGGCAAAACGGTAGATGACAACCTTGTAGATACCCAAAGTCTGGTCCTCGAATGCGTGTCCGTCGGTGACGGGGATGGTGAGTGGAGCGGCGCCGGCCATGTCGCGAAACATGACACCGGGCGCCTGCATGGAAGCGTCGTACACAAACTTGATGGCCGTGCAGTTCTTGCGCAACAGGCGCAAGCGCGCCTCAGCGTCGCGCTGCACGCTGATCAACTGCTCGCAGGCGGCGCGCAACTGGTCGGCTGCATACACGCCGTCGTCGCGCCCGCGGATGGAAAAGCGTCCACTGAAGCAGTACAGCACCTTGCCGCGATGGAGGCGCAGCACCGCATCGTCCTTGTACAACTGGTCGGACACTTTCCCGGTTCTAATTCGTTGTCCATGCTTTTCTATTCGTGAGTGCGATGTCAAACCATCATAGCATCTGCAAAAACACGCCGAAGCCTTTCTTTCGAGATTTCAAGATAAGGATCGAGGCATTCGTTTGTGCGGCTGCTGTCAGCTGCGGCATGCGGTGTTTGAAACGGTTCGGCGTGCGCTGGAAGGCGTCACCATGCGATCCCGGAATATCGTTTCCTATTCCGTGCTGATCCTGGTCTGCAGCGTGCTCTATCCATTGCTGGCATTGACAGGGATGACGGACCGCTTCTGCCGTTTGCTTGCCCGGATAAATGATCAGTTTCCGCGTTCCCGCCTCGACTGCGTCGGTAATGGCGTCGGACTCTTCACCCTTTGCGGGCGTGAAACTGATCGCCAGATGAAGACCGTGCTCGCCACGCCGCAGCGCTGGCGTTACGGTCGGAGAGACTTGACTCACGAACGTATTGCAAGCGTCGCGAACGGGAACTGACCGGGGTGGTGCAGGTTGCAATAAAAGAAGCGCTGCACCGATGCCTGCCAATGCGCAGGATTAAACCTGCGCGACGCACCAAGGAAAAGGAATTCAAGGCATCTCATCTGGTTGTCGGGGGATCACTCACGCTACAAGCGAGAAGCATGATATCAAAATTAGTCGCTCTTTAAACCAGTAGATATCGCGCCCGCCGGCCACATTCTTTGGCTGGACGCACAGCGTAAAGCCGCCATGTAGTACAGTGCCCGGTCCAGCATTCGGAATCCCATATGTCAGATTTTCCCCAGAAGCGCCATCGCCCTATTCGCAACATCGTCGAACGGATATTCAGCGTCATGCTCCTGGGCGGCAAGGTGGCAGCGTGGAGTTATCGTTGCGGCCTACATGGCAAACTCACAGTCGTGCGTTATGAGATGAACGTGAACAGGGAAAAACCATTGCCTGCTCCGCTGCGGGTTGGGTTTGTCTCGGACCTGCACGCCGGACCGACAACGCATGCGGGTCTGTTCGATCTATTACGCGATCAGTTGCTGTTGCTGCGCCCGGACGTGTTACTGCTCGGCGGCGATTATGTCTCGTTTGATGCCCGGTACGTCGACCGGTTGCGCGATGTTCTGACAGCGTACACACCCGCGCTAGGAACCTATGCGGTGATCGGCAATCACGACATCCGTAACGGGCGCGAATCGATCGAAACGGCATTGCGGAATATGGGGGCGCAGGTCCTAGTCAATCGCAACATGGCTTTGCCAGCGCCATTCGACATGGTCAGCGTCTGCGGCATTGACGATCCCTGGACCGGTAACGCGGACGCGGCCCGAACGTTCTCGGAATCCCGACAGGTCAAGCTATTCCTGACGCATTCTCCGGATGGGCTCATGCATCTGGACAAAGAAGTCTTTGACGTTGCCTTTGCTGGACACACACACGGCGGGCAGGTCGCGCGCCGTAACGGGGCGCCCGTGTTGCAGCCGACTGGGCCGCTGTCGCGTCAATACTGCTACGGCGAATTTGCGGTGCCCGGCAACGGGACGATGATCGTCAGCCGCGGGTTTGGATGCACGTTGATACCGTTGCGTATCAATGCGGATCCGGAACTGGCGATCTGCACCTTGCGTTAGCGGCGAGTTCGAGCCGCTGGGCCAGCAGTGTCAATTCGGCATGCACCCTGTCGATGAAGACATCAGGCGTCTTCCCAGATATCTCATACCGAATCGCACAAACTGTAAGCGTTCGACCGAGTATTCGCGATATGGTTCGCGCAAACAAGCAGAATCAGATTTTGTGGAGCATCACGTACTTTTGTGGAGCAAAGTGCGGAAGCAAAAAGCCCTGAAACCCGCATGAATTCTGGCCTGCCCAACAGGAATCGAACCTGTGACCCTCAGCTTAGAAGGCTGATGCTCTATCCAACTGAGCTATGGGCAGTCTGTCGCGGGGAGGAAACCTCGCGGAAATGAAAACGGGCCGTCAAATGAATGACAGCCCGTCTTTAACTTGGTCGGAGTACAAGGATTCGAACCTTGGACCCCCTGGTCCCAAACCAGGTGCGCTACCGGACTGCGCCACACTCCGAAGACGTTATTATACGTCGGGGGACTCGCAAACGTCAACGGCACATCGTGAAGTTTTCTGTGAAATGTTGAAACCCAGAAAACTCTATCTTCATGCCATCAACTTGCCTGCCTGCGCGCCGTCCACACGGCCGCGCCCTCCCCCTTCGCTGCTGCCTGCTTACGCCGGAACCTTGTTGGCAATCCGGCGCGCGGTCGATTCCGCGACCTGCGCACTCTTCGCTTCCACCATCACGCGGATCAGCGGCTCGGTACCGGATGCACGGATCAGCACGCGGCCCGTATCGCCCAGTTCCGCTTCCACGGCTTCCTTCTCGGCCACCATGTCCGGATGCTTGGTCCAGTCGAAGCCGGCCGGCACGCGCACGTTGATCAGCGTTTGTGGATACAAGGTCAGTTCCTTGCAGCACTTGTCCAGACTCTTGCCGCTGCGCTTGAGCGCCGACAGCACCTGCAGCGCGGACACGATGCCGTCGCCGGTGGTGTGCTTGTCCAGTGCCAGCAAGTGGCCCGAACCTTCGCCGCCGAACAGCCAGCCGTTTTCCTTCATCACTTCCAGCACGTAGCGGTCGCCCACCTTGGCGCGCGCAAAACCAATGCCGAGTTCCTTGAACGCCACTTCCAGCGCCATGTTCGTCATCAGGGTACCCACCGCGCCGGCCACCGGGCCGGTCATCATGCGGTCGCGCACCATCACATACAGCAGTTCGTCGCCGTTGTAGATGCGGCCAGCGCCGTCGCACATGACCAGGCGGTCGGCGTCGCCGTCGAGCGCGATGCCCAGGTCGGCGCGGTGTTCGAGCACGGCCGCGGCCATGGCTTTCGGTGCGGTCGCGCCGAAGCCGTCGTTGATGTTAAAGCCGTTCGGCTTGTTGCCGATGGCGATGACTTCCGCGCCCAGTTCGTGGAACACGTGCGGTGCGATGTGGTACGCCGCACCGTGCGCGCAGTCGAGCACGATGCGCAGGCCGCGCAGGTCGAGCTCGTTCGGGAAGGTACTCTTGCAAAACTCGATGTAGCGGCCCTTGGCATCTTCCAGGCGCTTGGCACGGCCCAGCTTTTCGGCCGACACGCATTCCATCGGCTGGTCGATCATGGTTTCGATTTCGTGCTCGACCGCATCCGGCAGCTTGGTGCCGTGTTCGGAGAAGAACTTGATGCCATTGTCCTGGAACGGGTTGTGCGACGCCGAAATGACCACACCGGCCGACAGGCGCAGCGCGCGCGTCAGGTAGGCCACGGCCGGGGTCGGCATCGGGCCGGCCAGCATCACGTCCACGCCGGCGGCATTGAAGCCCGCTTCCAGCGCCGATTCAAGCATGTAACCGGAAATACGGGTGTCCTTGCCGATCAGGACCGTCGGGCGGCCGGAAGCGGCGTTGGTTTTCGCCAGGACTTTACCCGCGGCATAGCCGAGGCGCATCACGAAATCAGGGGTGATTGGCGCCACGCCAACCAGCCCGCGCACACCGTCCGTACCGAAATATTTACGTGCCATGTTTTCTCTTTTATTGAATAAATTAATGAATGGTGGCAGCTTGCCACACTGTGAGTGCATCTACCGTTTCAATTACATCATGGACGCGCACGATGCGCGCGCCCTGGGCCACCGCAGCCAGTGCGCCCGCAAGGCTGCCGGCCAGGCGCTGCTCGACCGGTTTGCCGGTCACGGCGCCGATCATCGATTTGCGCGACACGCCCGCCAGCGCGGGCAGCCCCAGTTCCCGCTGCATGTTGCCGATATTGCGCAACAAGGCATAGTTGTGTTCCACCGTCTTGCCGAATCCAAAACCCGGATCGATGCAGATGCGCTGGCGTTCGATGCCGATGGCCAGCATGGCCTCGACCCGTTCGCGCAGAAAATCCGTGACCTCGCGCACCACGTCGCCGTAGACGGGTTCCTGCTGCATGGTTTGCGGCGTACTTTGCATGTGCATCACGCACAGCGCGCAGTCGCTGCCCGCCACCGCTTCCAGCGCACCGGGCGCCCGAAACGCATTGATGTCGTTGATCATGTCGACCCCGGCCAGGATCGCCTCGCGCATCACCTCCGGCTTGTAGGTATCGATCGACAAAGGCTTGCCAAGGTCGCGCAGCGCGTACAGCACCGGCATCACCCGGCGCAGTTCTTCGTCGAGCGCCAGGCCGGGCGCGCCCGGACGGCTCGATTCACCGCCGATATCGATCAGGTCGACACCTTCGCTCACCATTTCTTCGGCGCGCGAGAGCGCAAACTCAAGCGATTGGAAACGTCCGCCATCGGAAAACGAGTCAGGCGTGACGTTGAGGATGCCCATGACCAGCGGTTTGGCCGCCAGGTCGAAGCCAAAGCGGCCGCATTGAAAATATTGTCGCATTCCGTCTACATCGTGTTGTTAATTGATCGACCATAAAAAATGCCGTTCAGTCTTGTCTGAACGGCATTATATACAACCTTGCAAGAACCGGAGAGATTTACGCCGGTGCTGTCGCGTTCGGTGACACCCCGCCCGAACCGCTGTCGCCCGGAGGCGGCGTGCGCTTGGTCAGGACTCCCGACTTCGGCTCGCGCGGCTCGTGCCCGGCCATGATGTCGTTGATCTGGTCGGCGTCGATGGTTTCCCAGTCGAGCAGCGCGCGGGTCATTTTTTCGACCTTGTCGCGGTTCTCTTCCAGCAGGCGGCGTGACAGCGCGTACTGCGTGTCGAGAATCGAACGGATTTCCGCATCGACCTTTTGCTGGGTCGCCTCGGAAATGGTCTTGGTGGCGCCGCCGAAGAAACCTTCGTTCTCGCTATCCTCGTAGACCATCACGCCCATGCTGTCGCTCATGCCGAAACGCGTCACCATCGAGCGCGCCAGTTTGGTGGCACGCGAGAAGTCGTTCGACGCGCCGGTCGACATCTGACCGACGAACAGTTCTTCGGCGATACGGCCACCGAACAGGATCGAGATTTCTTCCAGCATCTTGTCCTTGTAGCCGGACAGGACATCGTGTTCAGGCAGCTGCCAGGTCAGGCCCAGGGCATAACCGCGCGGCATGATCGTGACCTTGTGCACCGGATCGGCCTTCGGCAGCAGCTTGGCGATGACGGCGTGGCCGGACTCGTGGTACGCGGTGTTGCGGCGTTCTTCTTCGCGCATGACCATCGATTTACGCTCGGGACCCATGTAGATCTTGTCCTTGGCATCTTCGAAGTCGCTCATTTCCACCAGGCGCTTGCTGCGGCGCGCGGCGAACAGGGCTGCTTCATTGACCAGGTTGGCCAGGTCGGCGCCCGAGAAGCCAGGCGTACCGCGTGCCAGGATGTCGGCCTTGACGTCGGCGCCGATAGGCACCTTGCGCATGTGCACATTGAGAATCTGTTCGCGGCCGCGGATGTCCGGCAGGCCAACCATGACCTGGCGGTCGAAACGGCCCGGACGCAGCAGCGCCTTGTCGAGCACGTCGGCGCGGTTGGTGGCGGCCACGACGATCACGCCGGAGCTCGCTTCAAAACCGTCCATCTCGACCAGCAGCTGGTTCAAGGTCTGTTCGCGCTCGTCGTTACCGCCGCCCATGCCGGCGCCGCGATGACGGCCGACCGCGTCGATCTCGTCGATGAAGATGATGCAAGGCGAGTGTTTCTTGGCGTTCTCGAACATGTCGCGCACGCGGCTCGCACCGACGCCGACGAACATTTCAACGAAGTCCGAACCGGAAATCGAAAAGAACGGCACCTTGGCTTCGCCGGCAATGGCGCGCGCCAGCAGGGTTTTACCGGTGCCCGGAGGACCGACCATCAGCACGCCGCGCGGAATGCGTCCGCCCAGCTTCTGGAACTTGGTCGGGTCCTTGAGGAAGTCGACGATTTCGTTGACTTCTTCTTTCGCTTCGTCGCAACCGGCGACGTCAGCAAAAGTAACGGTGTTGTTGGTTTCATCCATCATGCGTGCTTTGGACTTGCCGAAGGAGAAAGCGCCGCCCTTGCCGCCGCCCTGCATCTGGCGCATGAAGAAGACCCAGACGCCGATCAGCAACAGGAACGGGAACCAGGAAATGAACACGGTCGTCAGGAACGATGGATCTTCAGGCGGTTTGATGTCGAAATGCACATTCGCTTCGCGCAGATCCGATACCAGGCCGCGGTCGAGCATCGACGCGGTGGCACGCACCTTGGTGTCATCCGAGCGCGTGGCGGTGATGTTCTGACCTTCAATGACCACATCCTTGATGCGACGGGCCTTGACCTCATCGAGCAGTTCGGAATAAGGGATGGCCTTGCTGCCGCCGGCAGCGCTGTGGTTGTCAAACTGTCTGAACAGCATGAACAACAGCAGGGCAACGACTACCCAGATGGCGGATTTTGAAAACATATTATTCACGAAAACTCCTTCGATGCAGGCGCATCTTTTTACCGATTTTAGAACGCCGATTTTACTCGCAATAAGCAGGCGGTGCCACGCACGCCCCGCTGCCGGGCTGAAAAACTACTGAAAAGCCATGAAGATTAGGCAATCCTTACCCAATTTCCATGCCTTTTGCGGCTTTCCTTGGCTGATGTGCGGCTAAACCCATCAAATATCAAGGGGAGATTCTTCTTCCAGCGCGGTATTCTTGTCGGTAGGATTTTTCAGCCCCTTGCCGACGAGGAAAATTTCGGACGATTTGTCGCGGCTGGCCTTCGGCTTGATCTGCTTGACCACCTTGAACTCGGCCCGGAATTTCTCCACGATCTGGCTGAAACCCATGTCTTTAAAGCATTTCACCACCAGGGCGCCGGAGGGTTTCATGTGGAATTGCGAAAATTCGATGGCCAGGTCGATCAGGTGCTCCATGCGGGCCGAATCGGCCGTGGGGATGCCCGACAGGTTCGGTGCCATGTCCGACAGCACCAGGTCGCACTTGCGCCCGGCCAGGATGGTGTCGAGCTGGCGCAGGATGCGCGCCTCGCGGAAGTCGCCCAGGATAAAGTGCATGTCGGCGATCGGCTCCATCGGCAGCATGTCGAGGCCGATGATGGTGCCGTTGATGCCGCCGCCATCCTTGCCGGCCAGCTTACGCCGGACGTACTGGCCCCAGCTGCCCGGGGTGCAGCCGAGGTCGACGATGACCTGGCCGGATTTGATCAGCTTCTCGCTCTCGTCGATTTCCTTGAGCTTGTAGGCGGCGCGTGCACGGTAACCCTCTTTCTGCGCCAACTTCACGTAGGGGTCGTTTATGTGGTCGTGCAACCAGTTTTTGTTTAATTTGTTCTTTGCCATTCGCGTAGAATACTGCTTTTAAAGGACTATCTAAAAATATTATGCAAAAACTTACCCCCGTCGAGCGCAGTGCACTGCGCGCTGAAGCGCATGCGCTCAAGCCTGTCGTCATCATCGGCGAAGCGGGCCTGACGCCAGCCGTGATCAAGGAGATCTCGGCCAGCCTCGACTCGCACGGCCTGATCAAGGTCCGCGTGTTCGGCGACGACCGCGCCATGCGCACAGAAATCTACGAGAACATTTGTACCGAACTCGATGCGGCTCCGGTACAACACATCGGCAAACTGCTGGTCATTTACCGTCCCAAAGTGGAAGTGGTAAAGGAACGCAGCGGCAAGTCGGGTAAAGGAATGCGCGAAGTTACCATTGTTAAAGCGAGCGCAAGCGGTACCAAGCGCCCGTCCGTGACCAAGGTCATGATCAAGGGCAATGAGCGTGTGACGGAAGGCGGCACCATCAAGCGCGCCAAACCGCGCCAGAGCAGCCCGAAGAAAGGCGCGCTGGGGAAATAATCCCAGCGTTGCATTACCGTCGTTCCCGCGCCAAGGCGGCACTCGGCGGGAACGACGGTGGTTGGGGTTACGGTCGTGGGTTCTTGAGCACCAGCACCCCCGCCAGCACGCTCTGAATCAGATACAACACCATCGACACCCCGTGCAGCATGCCGAACTGCTTGCGCGCGGCCGGCTCCATCATGCCGCCAGGCGCCGCTTCCTTCAGCGCCGCCATCATCGGCCCCAGTCCCAGCGTACTCACCGCCATCAGCGCCAGCATCCCGGCCACCACCAGCATCAGCAAGCGCTTGCGCTTCGCATCGACGCCCTGGTCCAGCGCCAGCAACACCAGCAAACCCACGCCGCAAACCAGCGACACGAGCGCCTCGCTCCTGAACATGCTGCCCGCAATGGTCCCGGCCAGCGCGCTGTCGGACAGGGTGCGGAACAGGGTCGGGGCCACTAGGTAACCCACCGTCCACAAACTGCCCGCCCACGCCGTCACCAGCAGCAAACGGGCCCGCGCCAGCAGCATCAGATGTACTTGACTTCGAGGATTTCGTATTCGCGCGGGCCCGATGGCGCCTGCACTTCGACCACATCACCGGCGTACTTGCCAATCAGCGCGCGCGCGATCGGCGACGTGACCGACACCTTATTGAGCTTGAGGTCCGCTTCGTCCAGGCCCACGATCTGGTAGGTCACCTTGGTGCCGTTGTCCAGGTCTTCCAGGTCGACGGTCGAGGCGAACACCACGCGCCCTTCGGCGTCCAGGGTGGCCGGATCGATGATCTGCGCGGCGCCCAATTTGCCTTCCAGCTCCGCAATGCGGCCTTCGACGAATGCCTGGCGCTCCTTGGCGGCGTCGTATTCGGCGTTCTCGGACAAATCGCCATGCGAGCGCGCCTCGGCGATCGCGTCGATCACAATGCGGCGCTCTTTGGTCTTGAGCTGATGCAGCTCTTCCTTGAGCAGTTCGGCGCCGTATTTGGTAAGTGGAACTGATGTGTTCATGTCGTATTCGCGTTTCTACTGAAAAGTGAAAACCACAGGGCACGCGCCGGAAAATGCTCCCGGCGCGCGCCCTGTGGTCAAGAGGTCTTGCGTGCTGCTTAGTTTAAGGTTTTATGCAGGCCTTGTAAATCGTACACGCGCAACTCGTCGAGATGACGCATGCCTTCGACCGCAGCCTCCGCACCCGCTATTGTAGTGTATGTCGTCACGCGCGCGGCCAAAGCCGAAATCCGGATCTGGCGCGAGTCGACAATCGCACTGCGTTTTTCTTCGACCGTGTTGATCACCAGCGCGATCTCGTGGTTCTTGATCATGTCGACCACGTGCGGACGGCCTTCGATCATCTTGTTCACGGCCTGGCACGGAATGCCCGCCGCCGTGATCACCGCCGCCGTGCCCTTGGTCGCGACGACCTGGAAGCCCATCGACTGCAGGTCGCGCGCCACTTTCACCGCGCGCGGCTTGTCCGAGCCCTTCACCGACAGGAATACCTTGCCCGATTCGGGCAGCTTGACGCCGGCACCCATCTGCGACTTGACGAATGCTTCGCCGAAGGTCATGCCCACGCCCATGACTTCACCGGTGGACTTCATCTCGGGTCCGAGAATGGTGTCCACGCCCGGGAATTTCACGAACGGGAACACCGCTTCCTTCACGCTGTAGAACGGCGGGATGACTTCCTTGGTGATGCCCTGCGATTCGAGCGACTGGCCGACCATGCAGCGCGCCGCGATCTTGGCCAGCTGCAGGCCCGTGGCCTTGGATACGAACGGCACCGTGCGCGAGGCGCGCGGGTTCACTTCCAGCACGAACACGGTGTCCGCCATCACGCCATCGACTTCGGTCTTCTGGATCGCGAACTGCACGTTCATCAGGCCGACCACGTTCAGGCCCTTGGCCATGAGCGAAGTCTGGCGCTTGAGTTCATCGATGGTCTCTTGCGAGAGCGAATACGGCGGCAGCGAACAGGCCGAATCGCCCGAGTGCACGCCAGCCTGCTCGATGTGCTCCATCACGCCGCCGATGAAGGTGGTTTCGCCGTCCGAGATGCAGTCGACGTCGACTTCGATGGCGTCGTTCAGGAAGCGGTCCAGCAGCACCGGCGAATCGTGCGATACCTTGACCGCTTCGCGCATGTAGCGTTCCAGGTCGCGCTGTTCGTGGACGATTTCCATCGCCCGGCCGCCCAGCACATACGATGGACGCACCACCAGCGGGTAACCGATTTCCTGCGCCAGCGCCAGTGCTTCGGCTTCCGTGCGCGCGGTGCGGTTAGGCGGCTGGCGCAGGCCCATTTTCTGCAGCATCTGCTGGAAGCGTTCGCGGTCTTCGGCCGCATCGATCATGTCGGGCGAGGTGCCGATGATCGGCACGCCGTTCGCTTCCAGGTCGAGCGCAAGCTTCAACGGCGTCTGGCCGCCGTACTGCACGATCACGCCGACCGGTTTTTCGATGGCGACGATTTCCAGTACGTCTTCGAGCGTCAGCGATTCGAAATACAGGCGGTCCGAGGTATCGTAGTCGGTCGACACGGTCTCGGGATTACAGTTGACCATGATGGTCTCGTAGCCGTCTTCGCGCATCGCCAGCGCCGCATGCACGCAACAGTAATCGAATTCGATACCCTGGCCGATGCGGTTCGGGCCACCGCCCAGCACCATGATCTTTTTCTTGTCGCTCGGGTTGGACTCGCACTCTTCATCGTAGGTCGAGTACATGTACGCGGTATCGGTCGAAAATTCGGCCGCGCAGGTGTCGACCCGCTTGTACACCGGACGGATGCCCATCGCGTGGCGCGTCTCGCGCACGACTTTGTCGGTCGTGTGCAGCAGGAAGGCCAGGCGGCGGTCCGAGAAACCTTTTTGCTTCAACTTGTACAGGGTCGGCTTGTCGATCGCTTCCAGGGTCTGGTTATCGAGCCACAGTTCGATGTCGACGATTTCCTTGATCTGCACCAGGAACCACGGATCGATGTGGGTCAGCTGATGCACTTCTTCCAGGGTGAAGCCCTGGGCAAAGGCGTCGCCCACGTACCAGATGCGGTCCGGACCCGGCTCGCCGAGTTCTTCTTCGATCTTTTCGCGGTCGCGCGTTTTTTCGTTCAGGCCATCGACGCCCACTTCCAGGCCGCGCAGGGCCTTCTGGAACGATTCCTGGAACGTGCGGCCGATCGCCATGACTTCACCGACGGATTTCATCTGGGTGGTCAGGTGATGGTCGGCGGCCGGGAATTTTTCGAACGTGAAGCGCGGGATCTTGACGACGACGTAGTCGATCGACGGCTCGAACGAGGCAGGCGTGGCGCCGCCGGTGATTTCGTTGCGCAGTTCGTCGAGCGTGAAGCCCACGGCCAGCTTGGCGGCGATCTTGGCGATCGGGAAACCGGTCGCTTTCGAGGCCAGCGCCGACGAACGCGACACGCGCGGATTCATTTCGATGACGATCATGCGCCCGTCTTGCGGGTTGATCGCGAACTGCACGTTCGAGCCGCCCGTGTCGACGCCGATCTCGCGCAGCACCGCGAGCGACGCGTTGCGCATGATCTGGTATTCCTTGTCGGTCAAGGTCTGCGCCGGCGCCACGGTGATCGAGTCGCCCGTGTGCACGCCCATGGCGTCCAGGTTTTCGATCGAGCAGATGATGATGCAGTTGTCCGCCTTGTCGCGCACCACTTCCATCTCGTACTCTTTCCAGCCGATGAGGGACTCTTCGATCAGCAGTTCCTTGGTCGGCGACGCTTCCAGGCCGCGCTTGCAGATGGTCTCGAATTCTTCTTCGTTGTAGGCGATGCCGCCACCGGTGCCGCCCATGGTGAACGATGGGCGGATGATGGTCGGGAAACCCATTTCGCGCTGCACCGCCCACGATTCGTCCATCGAATGGGCCACGCCGGAGCGCGCCGAACCGAGGCCGATCTTGGTCATCGCTTCCTTGAACTTGGAGCGGTCTTCGGCCTTGTCGATCGCTTCCGGCGAGGCGCCGATGAGCTCCACGTTGTACTGTTTGAGCACGCCGTTGTTGTGCAGGTCGAGCGCGCAATTGAGCGCGGTCTGGCCGCCCATGGTCGGCAGGATCGCGTCGGGACGCTCCTTGGCGATGATGCGCTCGACGACTTTCCAGGTGATCGGCTCGATGTAGGTCACGTCCGCCATTTCCGGGTCGGTCATGATGGTCGCCGGGTTGCTGTTGACGAGGATGACCTTGTAGCCCTCCTCGCGCAGCGCCTTGCACGCCTGGGCGCCGGAATAATCGAACTCGCAAGCCTGGCCGATGATGATCGGGCCTGCGCCAATAATCAGAATACTTTTAATGTCACTACGCTTTGGCATTGGGCTCTTTCTACAATTCGTTTTTCTCAGCGGCTTGCATCATGCTGATGAAGCGGTCAAACAGGTAAGCTACATCGTTCGGGCCCGGCGAGGCTTCAGGGTGCCCCTGGAAGCAGAAGGCCGGCTTGTCGGTGCGGGCAAAGCCCTGCAGCGAGCCGTCGAACAACGACACGTGGGTCACGCGGCAGTTGGCCGGCAGGGTTTGCGCGTCGACCGCGAAACCGTGGTTCTGCGAGGTGATCATCACCTTGCGCGAATCGAGATCCTGCACCGGATGGTTGGCGCCGTGGTGGCCGAACTTCATCTTGAGCGTGCGCGCGCCGGAAGCGAGCGCCATGATCTGGTGACCTAAGCAGATGCCGAAGGTCGGGATGCCGCGCTCGATCAGCTCGCGGCTGGCCGCGATCGCGTAGTCGCACGGTTCCGGGTCGCCCGGGCCGTTGGCCAGGAAAATCCCGTCCGGGTTCAGCGCCAGCGCGTCGGCGGCGCTGGCCTGGGCCGGCAGCACGGTCACTTTGCAGCCACGTTCGGTGAGCATGCGCAGGATGTTGCGCTTGACGCCGTAGTCGAAGGCCACAACGTGGAATTTCGGATCGGCGAGCTTGCCGTAGCCAACGCCGAGCTTCCATTCGGTTTCGAGAAACTCGTAGGCGCTAGTGGTCGAGACCACCTTGGCCAGGTCCATGCCGGCCAGGCCAGGGAACGAGCGCGCCAGTTCCAGTGCCTGCACCTGCGACGGCTCGTTGCCCTGCGTGCCGACCAAGATGGCGCCGCCCTGCGCGCCCTTTTCGCGCAACAGGCGCGTCAGCTTGCGGGTATCGATGCCGGAGATGGCGACGATGTTTTCGGCCTTGAGGTAATCGGACAGCGACTGGGTCGAACGGAAGTTCGATGCCAGCAGCGGCAGGTCACGGATGATCAGCCCTGCGGCGTGGACCTTGCTTGCCTCGACGTCTTCCGGATTGACGCCCGTATTGCCGATATGCGGATAGGTCAGCGTGACGAGCTGGCGCGAATAGCTTGGATCGGTCAGGATTTCCTGGTAACCGGTCATGGCCGTGTTGAACACGACTTCCCCGGTGGTATGGCCGGCGGCGCCAATGGAAAAACCTTTAAATATCGTTCCATCGGCGAGGGCCAGGATGGCTGGAACGGCGGGGCCAGAAAAAAATGGCGGCAAGGGCAACTCCTGATAAAGTTACCGTAGCTGCGCCACGTCAGACCGACGACCATGGTTTCCCGGTGCGCTTGCGCTCAGGGGGATGGTGTCATTTTGAATGAGGGATGGTGGGTAGTCGCTACGGTAGGTGTATGAATGGCTAAACCTCCAAATTATAGCGCAACGCGGCCTTCCCGGCAATCGCCGCCGGACCTGATTACGTCGCTTTTCGCGCTTTTACTGGACATGACCGGCCGTCCTCTATACATTTATTACAGCATCCTCAGGCAAACATTTACCAGGAAATGTGATTATGTCTACGTTTGGAAGAGATACGCCAATGGAGCGCCCCAACCCGGGCGGGCGGGCAGCGGTCTTCGTGCCCAAGGTGAGCGCGGAAGACGCGGTCAAGGACATGCTCAAGAACGGCTCGGGCATGGTTGGCTTCGGCAACAGCGATGGCTCGGTCACCGTTTACTTCGAGAACAACCGTTTCAACGACTCATCCCTGCACAAGTGGGAAAACAAGGTGTGGAAATCGTACGGGCGGATGGTCGAACTGTCGCCCACTGTTAACAAGCTGGTGTGCGACGCCAGCAACCTGACACAGGTCGGTTTCGTCCAGGGTCCGGAAATCGAGGTACGCGACATGCCGCTGCTGCTCGAATGGCTGGAACGCACCAATGCCGCCGATTCGGCGCCGGAAGGTCCGCTGATCCACTCCTGACCCGGCGGCGCCGGATCACGGAAACAAAAACAGCACTTACAGACCGAGTTCGCTCAGTCCCGGATGATCGTCCGGGCGGCGGCCGAGGGGCCAGTGAAACTTGCGCTCCTCTTCCCTGATGGGCAGGTCGTTGATGCTGGCATGGCGCAGCGCCATCAAGCCGTGCTCGTCGAACTCCCAATTCTCGTTGCCGTATGAGCGGAACCAGTTGCCGGCGTCGTCGCGCCACTCGTAGGCAAAGCGCACGGCGATGCGGTTGCCGCCGAAGGCCCACAACTCCTTGATCAACCGGTAATCGAGCTCGCGTACCCATTTGCGCGTCAGCAGGCCGGCGATGGCCTCGCGCCCGGTAACGAATTCGGCGCGGTTGCGCCAACGGCTGTCGGCGGTGTAGGCCAGCGCCACGCGCGCCGGGTCGCGCGAATTCCAGCCATCTTCGGCCAGGCGCACCTTGCGCGTGGCCGCGTCGTGCGTAAAGGGCGGCAATGGAGGACGGTTTTCAGTAGCGCTCATGGGCATTCTCTCGGATCAAAACGATAACATACGCGATCGCCGGCGTGATTACCCGCACCAGGCAGAACCGAAAAACCGGATCAGCGCCATAGCGGACACCGCGCGGTCATGCAAGGTGCCGAGGTGTAATCATCAGTAAAAAGTAATCAAAAACAACAATTCATAAATACAGTTCCATTTTGTAATTTAAGTTGACCTATAATATCAAACATGCATGTCCGACTGGCCGCATCCTGGCCGGGGCAACGCGTCAGCAGGCCCACATCACCATGGTGATGTGGGCCTGTTTTCATTTAACCGCTCTGAATAATAGGTCTTCCGTGAACTTACGTCTTTCTTCCGCCGCGCTGGCCGCCTGTTTCGCCCTCCTCACCGGCTGCATGACGCCGCCGCAAACGCCGGTGGCCCTGGCGCCGCAAGCCTTCGTCGCGCCGACCAACAACTACGGCGTCTATATGGCAGCACTGCCGGTGGTCGACACCCAGTTTCCGGGTGCGAATTGCCTGTTGTGCATGGCTGCGGCCTCGGTCATGAACTCGTCCCTGACCAGCCACGTCAAGACGCTGCCTTACGAAGAGCTGCCGCAATTGCCGGCCCAGGTTGCTACCGTCCTCAAACAGCGCGGCGCAAACGTCACCATGATCGAGAAACTCGATTTCTCCGCCCTGCCCGACAATGGCAAGGCTGCGCCGGGATTCTCGCGCAAGGACCTGTCCGGCCTGAAGGCCAGCCACAAGATCGACAAGCTGCTGGTAATTAGCCTGACCATGGTTGGCGTCGAGCGCCCCTTCGCATCGTACATTCCGACCAGCGATCCGAAAGCGAAGATCGCCGGTGCCGCCTACATCGTCAACCTGGCCGACAATTCGTACGAATGGTACGTGCCGCTGGACGTGCAGAAGGCTGCCGACGGCAAATGGGATGAACCGCCGACCTTCCCTGGCGTGTCCAATGCGTATTTCCAGGTACTGGAAATGACCAAGGACCAGATCGTCAAGCCATTGTCCAATTAAGCCATTCACTTTTCTGAAAGACCAGCCCCGATGATGCGTTTCGCCCGCCGCCTGCCACGCCCCCACCTCGTTTCCGCCTGCCTGGCGCTGTGCGCGGGGGTGGGCCTTTCCATGCCATGGCAGCCGGCGCATGCCACGGACGTGCCGGTCCAGGCCGGCGTGGCGGCGAGCGATGCGACGGCGCAGCGCGTCGGCCTGCGCCTTCCGGCCGCCGACAAGGTGGCGTTTCGTGGGGCGGTCAATTTCGACAAGGCTGGCGTTGCCGGCGGCGGTGCGGTGATGTACCCCGCGCCCGGCCTGGTCGGCCTGCTGGCCGCTGTCGCCACGCACGCCGTCGTGTCGGGCACAATGCGCGACCTTGAAAAGGAACGTATCCGCACCAAGGCGGACCAAGTCCTCGCCCCCTATCAGAGCGTCCTGGATGCGTATACACACCAGGAGCTCATGCAAGCCTCGCTGGCGCACATCAAGACTGGCAGCGCCAGGCAGATCATCGCGCAAGCGGCTTCGCCGGCCCCGGGCGACACCGTGATCGACAGCGTGCCCCTGTTTTACCTGACACAGGACCACCAGGCGCTCATTCTCGACAACGCCATTTCGATCAAAACGGCGGGCCGCGTCACGCCGTACGAGAACATCATCCGCATCGTGTCGCCGGAGCGCGGCGGCCAGGCTGGGCCGGATGTGTGGCTCGGCGACGACGCCGGCATGCTCAAGTGGGAAAGTGCGCGCATGTACGCGCAAGCGCTCGATATCGCGCTGGCGGACATGGCAACGGCCGGCGCGGCTGCGCTGCCGTTCAAAACAGTACGCTACAACGAAGGCGCGGTCGAGCGCATGGAGCGCGCGCAGTTGATCAGCGAAAGCTGCGACTACCTGGTCTTGCGCACCCTGCGCGGCAATCTGATGGCGGTGCCGCGCAAGGCGGAAGCGCAAGCGGGCTGCGGCGCTGCCGCCACGCCTGCCGGCTGAGCGGCAATCCCAGTTCCACGGTCCGCGCAAGCCAGCGCGGACCGGCCTGATCAGGCCAGGGCGGCGATGCCCGCCTTGGCGATCTGCGCATCCTGGTCCGACTTCACGCCCGACACGCCCACAGCGCCGATCACGTGACCGTCGACGATGACCGGCACGCCGCCCTCGAGCATCCCTTCCACGAACGGCACCGTCAGGAACGCCGTGCGGCCGTTATTGATGATGTCTTCATAGACCTTGCTCTCGCGCCGGCCCAGGGCCGCCGTCTTGGCCTTGGAGGGGGCGATGTGCGAGGACAGGGGCGCGGCGCCGTCCAGACGCTGCAGCGACAGCAGGTGGCCGCCGTCGTCGACGATGGCGATGGTGACCGCCCAGTTGTTGGCGATGGCTTCGGCTTGCGCGGCGGCGGCGATTTTGGTGACGTCGGCGAAGTTCAGGTACGGTTTCGATGGCATGTTGGATCCCAGGTGAATGAATGCGGCGGATTTTACGGCAAGCGCGGGCGCTGCCGATATCGGAACGGCTATAGCGCTTATGACTGCTGGCGCGCCTTGAGCTTGGCTTTGATCTGCGGCATCATCGCCGCGGCGGCCTGCTCTCCCGCCATGATGGCGCGGTTGCGGCCGGCAAAATCGTTGCTGCCCATCTTCGCCAGCGCTGGCGAGATGACGATGTCGGCATCCTTGAGCTCGTAGTGATTGAGGCGCTGGCCCATGATGGCGAAGGTTTGCATCAGCACTTCCAGCGAGCTGACGGCCGCCTGGGCGTCGGTCTGGCTCGAAATATTGACGGCGATAATGAAATCAGCGCCCATTTCGCGCACGAAGCGCACCGGCACCGGCGCCACCAGGCCGCCATCGACATACGAACGGTCGCCAATGCGCACCGGCTGGAACACGCTAGGCACGGACGAGGACGCGCGCACCGCCTGCCCCGTGTTACCGCGCCGGAACAGAATCGGCTGACCGTTGTTCAGGTCGGTTGCGACGGCGCCGAAGGGGATCTTGAGCTTTTCGATCGGCACGTTCTTGACGGCCTTGTTCACATAATTCTGCAAAGCTTCGCCCTTGAGCACGCCCGACGACTTGCCGAACAGCGGCATGGCCCAGTCCGAAATCTCGGCCTCATCCATTTCCATGGCGGTCTTTTGCAGGGCGAAGCCATCGTTGCCGGCGGCATACATGGCGCCGACCACGCTGCCGGCGCTGGTGCCGACCACGATTTCCGGGTAAATGCCCTGGGCTTCAAGCGCCTTGATCACGCCGATATGGGCGAAACCGCGGGCAGCGCCGCCACCGAGGGCCAGGCCGATGCGAATCTTCTTGGGCAGCGCGGCGGCCGCCGGTTGCAGCACGGCGGCCGGCTTGGCCGCCGGAGGGGTGGGGTTGCTGCCGCAGCCGGCGAGCAACACAGCGAGGGCGATCAGGGTACGGCGTTTGGTGAACATAGTGGTCGTCAAAGAAGCGAAGACCACGATTGTACCTGCTCGCGGGAACGCCGTAGCGTGCCAAGCTGCGCTGGTGGCGCGGATCTAAATGCCAGATGGAAAAATTTTCATCATCGTTTATACCAACAAGGAAAGCCGGCACTGATCAACAGCGACAGCTACCTCGCCCCCGTCAACAACCGGCAAGACAATGCGCGTGCGCCGTAAAACTATCTGCGCGCCCGTTTCGGGGTGGTGGAGTTCAGCGTGGAAGGGGGTGACGGAGATTTTCGCGGTGGAAGCGAAGTCGACTTGATGGAAATTGCTTGGGGAGAAAGGCAGTCAGCGCGCCGCGATTGCCTTGGGCCGTGCCGCGCACTGCCCAAGGCAACATCAGCGTCAAGCGTTGATTTAGAAGCTGATTGTCTCGCCGGTATTGCCCTTGATCATGCGAACTTCTTCAATGGCGACCGATCCTGCGCCGATAAACGCATTGGCACTGCCGAGCGACCCGTTCGTGCCGGTGGCCGAACCACTTGCGGAGGACCTTGCCAGCACCTCGATGGTAGTCACACCGGAGCTGACACCCGGCGCAACGAAATTAAATGCGTTGGCGTTGAGCGTCTTCAAGATGAGCTGTAGCTCCTCCGGGTCGGCGCAAGTCACCGCGCCGGTCGTTAAGTCCGCCTTACAGTTCAGGCCTGAAAACTTGGCTTTGAGCGTCTGCACACGATCGCAGAACACAATGCCATCGCCAGTCGTGTTGGTGGCATCCTGACCGGTCGAGGGCTGAGCGTAGCTGACCGCGCCAGAGGGAGCGGTAATCTTCACTTTCACGCGGACGGTCCCCCGCGCTTCCGCAGAATCCAGCGAACCATTGACGCTTTTTACCGTCGTATCGGTGACGATGCCGCATTGAAGTGAGGCATTGATAAACAGGTCTTTCTGATTCGCCGTCTTGAGCTGCTGCTTCAAAATACTCGTCCAGCCGTCGCTGCCATTGCCGGCACAGCCAGTAGCACTACCGCTACTGCAAGGTGGCAAAACGGTGAGCGACGTATAGGCAAAAGTCGCTTTGGACGATGGCAAGGACTGCGCGGAGGCACTCATGCCAGCCAGCGCAGCCAGCAGGCCAACACAGATTGATGCGGTTTTCAGTTGAATACGCTGTTTGCTTTGCTTATTCATTATCACTCCAATTTTCAAATTAAATTCAAAATGGAATGCACTCGCCAAAATGCATTTCATCAACACTGCCCGTCGAAAACTTTCTTTTCCGGCACGAACAGTTAGAGAACTTTATTTCTATTGGAGAGAATGAACTTTGATTTTTTATAAGATTTCATACATCGCAATAATTTGCATGAATGAATCATTTGCTGATCTCTACAGCAATGCGCAACGTGTTCCGGTCAGCGTCAGGCTGCCGGCAGCGACACGATAAAGCTGCTGCCCTTGCCCGCTTCCGACTTGATGGTCAGGCTGCCGCCATGGCGCAGCAACACGTGCTTGACGATCGCCAGCCCCAGCCCGGTACCCTGGGTTTCCCGCGAGCGGCTCTTGTCGACCCGGTAAAAGCGTTCGGTCAGGCGCGCGATGTGGATCTGGTCGATGCCGATGCCGGTATCGGTGGCCACGAACTGCGGGCCGTTGGGTCCCATCTGCCAGGCCAGGTGCACAGTGCCGCCGGGCGGCGTGTAGCGCACCGCGTTCGAAGCGAGGTTGCCGAAGGCGCTGCGCAGCTCTTCCGGATTGCCCGTGATGCCCGGCCCGTTAACGCTGGACGTGATCTGGTGCTTGCCGCCCGACAGCGCCCTCGCCTCCTGCACGATCTGCTCCATCAGCGCGGCAATGTCGACCGGCTCGCTGCGCAGCGGGTAATCCATCGATTCCAGGCGCGACAGGGTCAGCATGTCCTCGATCAGGCGCTGCATGCGGTGGCCCTGCTCGGTCATCAGTTTCAGGTGCGACATGCGTGTTTCCGCATCGAGGTTCATTTCGCTCGACGCGATTTCGAGGAAGCCGACGATCACCGTCAGCGGCGTGCGCAGCTCGTGCGAGGCGTTGGCGATGAAGTCGCGCCGCATTTCCTCGATGCGCTGGGTTTCGGTGGCGTCGTGCGTGACCAGAATCTGGCGCCGGTTCTCGAACGGGATGATCTGGCAGATCAGCTTGCGGTCGCGAAAGCTCAGCGTCAGCGGGTTGTCGTAGCGCCCGAGGATGATGTAGTCGATGAAATCGGGATGGCGGATCAGGTTGGTGACGCGCATGCCCTTGTCGCGCTCGAGCGTCAGGCCGAGGTGGCGTTCGGCGGCCGGATTGCACCATTCGAGGAACAGGACGTCGTCCATGATGGCCACGCCGTCGGGCAGCAGGTGCATGGCCTGGCGGAAACGGGCCAGCCATTCGGTCAGTTCGGCCTGGTTGCGTTCGTCGTCGCGGCGCAGGCGGTACAGGCGCGAGAAGATATTGGTCCAGGAACCCCAGCCGTCGGGGAGCTTGGCGGAGTGCGGGTCGTCCAGCCAGTCGCCGAGCTGGTGCAGGTAGGAGAGCTGGATGAACAGCAGGATGAAGACCGAGAGAAAGGCGACGGCCAGGCCGTAGACCAGGCCGAACAGCCACCAGAACACGCCCGCGCCAAGCAGGATGAAGCACATGCGCAGCAGCGCGGGGATCCAGAACAGCAGTTTCGGGTTCATGTTGCGGGGGGTGTCCTTATAAAGCTAAATACATACCTCGTCGATGCGGGGTTCCCATCTTCCGGCCAGCACCGTCGTTGCCGCTATCTGCGTCGCTCCCGCTAGCTCCGTCGTTTCCATTAGCTCCGTCGTTCCCGCGCAGGCGGGAACGACGGCTTAACAGGTGCGGCTGCTACGCGTTGCGGTAGCGATGCGTCACACGTGCGACGCCTAGCGCTTGCCGTTGCGCTTGCAATCGCAATTGCGCTACGGCGTCTCCACCAACATCACTTCTCCGACAGCATATACCCCACGCTGCGCACCGTCTTGATCAGCTTTTCCGATTCCTTGAGCGCCTTGCGCAGCCGGAGCACATGCACGTCGACCGTGCGTTCTTCGATCACCACATGGTCGCCCCATACCTTGTCGAGCAACTGGCTGCGCGAAAACACCCGTTCCGGATGCGCGAGCAAAAACTTCAGCAGCTTGAACTCGGCATGCCCCATGTCGATCTTCTGGCTGTCGATCGACACCGTGCAGCTGACCGGGTCCAGGGTCACCGGCCCGGCGCTCATGACCGCCTGGTCATGCTCCGGACTCTTGCGCCGCAGCAGCGCCTTGGCGCGCGCCAGCAGCTCGCGCGGCGAAAACGGCTTGGTCACATAATCGTCGGCGCCATTGTTCAAGCCGGCGATCTTGTCCTCTTCCATGCTCTTGGCCGTCAGCATGATCACCGGAATATCCTGGAAATTGCGGTCCGAACGCATGCGCGACAGCATCCTCAAACCCGTCTGGTCGGGCAGCATCCAGTCCAGCAAAATCAGGTGCGGAATGCGCTGCTGCATGAATTCCCAGGCGTCGGCCACATTCTGCACCGAACACACATTCCAGCCCGCCTCGCGCAGCGAGAACGTGACCAGTTCCACAATCGCCGGCTCGTCTTCTACAATCAATACAGTCGTTTTGTCAGATGCCATTGATATTACGGTAAGGGGTTGTCAGGGATCGAATGCGCCTGTTTGGAGTGCCGGATATCCTTGCCTTCAACGACGTAGATGACATATTCCGCGATGTTCTTGGCATGGTCGCCAATGCGCTCGATGGCCTTGGCCACCCACAAGGTGTCCAGCGCCGACGAGATCGTGCGCGGGTCTTCCATCATGAAAGTAATCAGGTTGCGCATGATCGAGCGGAATTCATGGTCGATCACCGCATCCTGGGCGATCAGCTGCAAGGCTTGCTTGCCGTCGAGGCGCGCAAAGGCGTCCAGCGCGTCATGCAGCATGTCGGACGTGGCGGTGGCGATCGTGCGCACCATTTCATAATGGTTCACGCCGACGGCGCCGCGCCCGTGCAGATTCTTGGAGGTGCGCGCAATCTTGGCCGCTTCGTCGCCGATGCGCTCCAGGTCGGTGATGACCTTGATCGTGGCCATGACCGTGCGCAGGTCGTTGGCGGTCGGCTGGCGCCGCACGATCAGGTGGCTGCAGGCGTCGTCGAGCGCCACTTCCAGCTGGTTGACTTCGTCGTCTTCCGCGATCACGCGGTCGGCGCGCTCCAGGTTGCCGATGCGAAAACACGTCATCGCGTCGAGGAACTGGGTCTCGACGATGCCGCCCATCAGCAACACCTTGGAGCGGATGGTTTCAAGTTCGTGGTCGTACTGCTTGGATGAATGCTCGCCTATCATTGCTGCTCTCCGTAATTAGAATTGTCGTGGCTCAGCCAAAGCGTCCGGTGATGTAATCCTGCGTTTCCTTGCGGGCGGGATTCATGAAGATCTGGTCGGTCTCGCCGAACTCGACCAGCTCGCCCAGGTACATATAGGCGGTGTAGTCCGAGCAACGCGCGGCTTGCTGCATGTTGTGAGTCACGATGGTGATCGTGTAATCCTGTTTGAGTTCGCTGATCAGCTCTTCCACTTTCGCGGTCGAGATCGGGTCCAGCGCCGAGGTCGGCTCGTCGAGCAGCAGCACGTCCGGTTTTACCGCCACGCCGCGTGCGATGCACAAGCGCTGCTGCTGGCCGCCCGACAGCGACAGGCCGCTTTTGGTCAACTTGTCCTTGACCTCGCCCCACAGCGCCGCTTTTTTCAGCGCCCATTCGACGCGCTCATCCATCTCGCCCTTGGACAGGTCTTCGTACAGGCGCACGCCGAAGGCGATGTTGTCGTAGATCGACATCGGAAACGGGGTCGGCTTCTGGAACACCATGCCGACCTTGGCGCGCAGCATGTTCACATCCTGGCCCGGATCAAGGATGTTCTTGCCGCGGTACATGATCGAGCCCTCGGCGCGCTGGCCGGGGTACAGGTCGTACATGCGGTTCAGGGTGCGCAGCAGGGTCGACTTGCCGCAGCCGGACGGGCCGATGAAGGCCGTGACCTGCTTTTCGAAAATGTCGAGGCTGACATTGGTCAGGCTTTGCGTTTTGCCGTAAAAGAAATTCAGGCCGGAAATCTCGATCGTCTTGTTCTTTGGCGTTACAGTAGGAATCGGTGTAGGCATAGGGCTCATAAGATGGATCGGTCGATTATTTCGTGGTTTTCTGGCTGAACATGGTACGCGACACAATGTTCAATAACAACACGCTGAAGGTCAGCAGCAGGGCCGCGGCCCAGGCCAGGTTGATCCAGTTGTCGGACGTGCTCATGGCGAACTGATTGATGACGACCGGCAAGTTGGCGATCGGCGCGTTCATGTCGGAACTGAAGAACTGGTTGTTCAGGGCCGTGTACAGCAGCGGCGCGGTTTCGCCGGTGATGCGGGCTACCGCCAGCAGCACGCCGGTGACCACGCCCGATTTCACGGCGCGCAGGCGCACCGTGGTGGCCACTTTCCAGCGCGGGGCGCCGAGGGCGAAGGCCGCTTCCAGCAAGCTTTGCGGCACCAGGCGCAGCATGTTGTCGGTGGTGCGCACAACCACCGGAATGGCGATCAGCGATAGCGCAATCGAGCCGGCATAGCCCGAATAATGCTTGGAGACGTCGACATACATGGTCCACACAAAAATGCCGAGCACGATCGACGGGGCCGACAGCATGATGTCGGTCACGAAGCGGGTGACCTGGGCGAAGCGGTTCTCTTCGCCGTATTCAGCCAGGTAGACGCCGGCCAGGATGCCGATCGGGGTGCTGATGAAGGTAGCCAGGCCGACGATCATCAGGCTGCCGACGATGGCGTTGCGCAAACCGCCGCCTTCGCTGCCGGGACCGGGCGTATCCTGGGTGAACAGGCCCAGCGACAGGCCGGCGAAACCCTTGCTCAGCAAGGTCCACAGGATCCACATCAGGAAGATCAGGCCGACCGACATGGCCATCACCGACAGCGCGATGCCGATGCGGTGCTTCCAGAGGCGCTTGCGGTAGACGGGATTGAGAATGGTCTGGCTCATTTGACGCCTTCCTTGCGCGACATTCCGGCCAGCATCAGCTTGGCGGCGGACAGGACGATGAATGTAATGATGAACAGGATCAGGGCCAGCGCCAGCAGCGACGACACGTGCAGCGCGGACTGGGCTTCGGCAAACTCGTTGGCCAGGGTCGAGGAGATGCTGTTACCGGCCGAGAAGATCGACCACGACAGTTTGTTGGCGTTACCGATGACAAAAGTCACCGCCATGGTTTCGCCGAGCGCGCGGCCCAGGCCCAGCATGACGCCGCCGACCACGCCGGTCTTGGTGTACGGCAGCACGATCTTGCGCACGACTTCCCATTTGGTGCAGCCCAGTCCGTATGCCGATTCCTTCAGCACGGCCGGGACGATCTCGAACACGTCGCGGATGACGGAGGCGATGAAGGGAATGATCATGATCGACAGCACCAGGCCGGCGGTCAGGATGCCGATACCCATCATCGGGCCGGTGAACAGATGGCCGATGATCGGCAAGTGGCCGAGGGTGTTTTTCAGCAGCGGCTGCACGTATTCGGCGAACAGTGGCGCAAACACGACCATGCCCCACATGCCGTAAATAATCGAGGGAATGCCCGCCAGCAGTTCGACGGCGGTGCCCAGCGGGCGGCGCAGCCAGACCGGGCAGATTTCAGTAAGGAACAGTGCAATGCCGAAGCTGACCGGAAACGCGATCAGCAGGGCGATCACCGAGGTGGCGAGCGTGCCGACGATGGCGATCATGGCGCCGTATTTGTCGTTGCCCTGGTCCCATTCGACGCTGGTGATGAAGCCGATGCCAAATTCCCTGAAGGCGGGCGCGGCGCCGACCACCAGCGAACCGATGATTCCGATCAGCACAATCAGGACCGATGCCGCGAACAGCAGGGTCACTTTGTGGAAGAAGAAATCCTGGATGCGCTGCTTGCGCATCGTTGAAAGCATGGCGACCTGCTCACGGTCAGGCGCCGCTGGTTTGCTCATGTCCATTGCGATAGTTGGGTTT
Organism: Massilia pseudoviolaceinigra; assembly: GCF_030846505.1. Lineage (NCBI taxonomy): Bacteria > Pseudomonadati > Pseudomonadota > Betaproteobacteria > Burkholderiales > Oxalobacteraceae > Massilia > Massilia pseudoviolaceinigra. The sequence continues at coordinate 46,124 of NZ_JAVCWL010000006.1, forward strand.
GCGCTCATTGATTGACTTCGCTAGGTGTCCACATGGAGGTAGTTTCAAGGTGTTACTTTAATGCTGACCGGCAGGCATGCCCCATGGCTTGCCTGCCTTAACTTCGTTGCACGGCTACGCATGCGGGGCGGGCACCAGACCCACCCCGTGCCGTCTTACCAGATCGACTTGCCGGATGCGTCTTTCAGATTGGCTTTCCAGGAGTCGCTCACCAGCTTGGTGACGGTGTCCGGCAGCGGCACGTAGTCCAGTTCGACAGCCGACGCATTGCCATTCTTGAACGACCAGTCGAAGAACTTCAGTACTTCCTTGCCCTTGGCGGCATCGGCCTGGTTCTTGTGCATCAGGATGTACGACACGCCGGTGATCGGCCAGCTGTTCTTGCCAGCCTGGTCGGTCAGGACGATGCCGAAGCCTGGCGCCTTGGCCCAGTCGGCGGAAGCGGCGGCGGCCTTGAAATTCTCGTCGTCCGGCTGCAGGAAGGTGCCATCCTTGTTCTTGAGCTGGGTGTGAGCGATCTTGTTCTTCTTGGCGAACGCCCATTCCACGTAACCGATCGAGTGCTTGACCCGCTGCACGGTCGAGGCCACGCCTTCGTTGCCCTTGCCGCCCACGCCGGTTGCCCATTTCACGGCTGCATCGGCGCCGATCTTGGTCTTGAATTCCGGCGACACTTTCGACAGGTAATCGGTGAACAGGAAGGTGGTGCCGGAGCCGTCGGCGCGGTGCACCACGGTGATTTCTTCGGCTGGCAGCTTGACGCCCGGGTTCAGCGCGGCGATTTCAGGCGCGTTCCACTTGGTGATCTTGCCCAGATAGATGTCGGCGATGACCGGGCCGGTCAGTTTCAGTACGCCCGGAGCGACGCCGTCGATGTTGACCACGGTAACCACGCCGCCCATGATGGCCGGGAACTGCATCAGGCCCGCGGTGTTGAGCTCTTCCACGCCTAGCGGCTTGTCGGAAGCGCCGAAATCGACGGTTTTCGCCTTGATCTGTTTGATGCCCGCACCCGAACCGACGGACTGATAGTTCAAGCCGTTGCCGGTGGCCTTCTTGTACGATTCAGCCCATTTTGCATACACTGGGTAAGGAAACGTCGCACCCGCGCCGGTCATGTCAACCGCCAGGGCGGAGGTCGATGCCGCCAGTGCGCCGATGCCTACGATAATGGAAGCCAACAACTGTTTCATTCGCATATCAAGTCCTTGTGGGTTATACAACGTGGAATGCTGCGCAGTCTAACGCGCAAATATGACACGTTTATGACATGACCGAAATCCTGTAAGAATCCTTTTTCTGGCTGCATGATACGCTTGGCATGCCAATTCGCCATGTCACACAATTCGGGGCGTGTGTCACCGACCTGTAATATTTCTTTATTACACTGGCTGCGTTTACTATTATCTATCTGACTAGTTAAAGACATAATGAAAACTGCATCGACGTCGGACCCGGCGCGCGCCAACATCTTCCTCGACCGGGAACTGTCGCAATTGACGTTCAACCGCCGCGTGCTGGCCCAGGCCGAAGATCCTTCGCTGCCTCTGCTGGAACGGCTGCGCTACCTGTGCATTGTCAGTAACAACCTGGACGAGTTTTTCGAAGTGCGCGTGGCCAGCCTGCTGGCCCAGGGCAACCTGGCGGAAAATCCCGCGCTGGCGGCCAACCTGGCCCGCATCAGTAATGAATGTCACAATCTGGTCAAGGACCAGTACGCCGTTCTCAACACCGACGTGCTGCCCGAATTGCAGAAAAACGGTGTGCACCTGGTGCGCCACACCGACCGCAACGACGCGCAGCGGGCCTGGGTCAAGGAATATTTCGAGCGCGAAGTGCGTCCCCTGCTCACCCCGATCGGACTCGACCCGGCCCACCCGTTTCCGCAGGTGGTTAACAAAAGTCTCAACTTCATCATTTCACTGACCGGCAAGGATGCCTTCGGGCGCGGCACCGGGATTGCCATCGTCAAGGCGCCGCGGGTGCTGCCGCGCGTGATCCGCCTGCCGGACCACCTGTCGACCAACGGCGGCATGTCGTTCTGCCTGCTCTCCTCCATCATTCACTCGCACATCGAAGACCTGTTCACGGGGCGCGAAGTGATCGCCTATTCGCAATTCCGGGTCACCCGCGACAGCGACCTGTGGGTCGACGAAGAAGAGGTCAAGAACCTGCGCCAGGCACTCAAGGGCGAGCTGCAGGGACGCCAGTTCGGCACGTCGGTGCGGCTGGAAGTGGCCAAGAACTGCGCGCCGGAACTGGCCGACTTCCTGCTCGAACAGTTCGGGCTCGACAAGAGCCGCCTGTACGCGGTGGACGGCCCGGTGAATCTGGTGCGCCTGGCCGAGCTGATCGACCATGTGAAGAAGCCGAGCCTGCGCTTCGAGCCTTTTGTCCCCGGCACGCCGCAAAAGGTCGCGCATCACGACATCTTCGAGCAGCTCAAGAAGCACGACATTCTGCTGCACCACCCGTTCCAGTCGTTCCAGACCGTGGTCGACTTCATCCAGGTGGCCGCGCACGACCCGTCGGTGGTGGCGATCAAGCAAACCATTTACCGCACCGGCATGCACTCGGACCTGATGGAAGCGCTGATGGCGGCCGCCCGCGCCGGCAAGGAGGTGACGGTAATCCTGGAACTGATGGCGCGCTTCGACGAAGAAGCGAACATCAACTGGGCCGACAAGCTGGAGCAGGCCGGCGCCCAGGTGGTGTACGGCGTGGTCGGCCTGAAAACCCATGCCAAGGTCGCGCTGGTGATCCGGCGCGAGGAAGCCGACGCCGACGGCAGCCCGGGCGGCCTGCGGTTCTATGCCCACCTCGGCACCGGCAACTACCACCTGACCACCACCCGCCTGTACACCGACTTTGGCCTGTTGACCGCGCACGCGGAAATGGCGCAGGAAGTGAACGAAGTATTCATCCATCTGACCAGCCTGACCAAGCCGCACAAGCTGACCCATTTGTGGCTGGCGCCGTTCGCGCTGCAGAGCGAGATCATCAAGGCGATCCGCAATGAAGCCAAGATCGCCCGTTCGGGCCGGCCGGGGCGCATCATCGTCAAGATCAACGCGCTGGTGGACGAATCGGTGATCCGCGCGCTGTACGCGGCTTCGCACGACGGCGTGAAGATCGACCTGATCGTGCGCGGCGCGTGTACGCTCAAACCGGGCGTGCCGGGGCTGTCGGAAAACATCAAGGTGCGCTCGATCATCGGCCGCTTTCTGGAGCACAGCCGGATTTACTACTTCCGCAACGACCTGGCGCACGATGTGTACCTGGCCAGTGCCGACTGGATGAGCCGCAACCTGTTTCGCCGCATCGAAGTCGCCTTCCCCATCCTGGACAAGGCGCTCAAGCGGCGTGTGATTACCGAGGGTTTGAACCCTTACCTGAAAGACAACTCGAATGCATGGGAGCTCGATCCGAGCGGGCATTACCAGCGCCGCCGGGTGCGCGGCAAGCAGGTTGAATTTTCGGCGCAGCATCATCTGATGCAACTTTTGGGCCGGCCGCCGGTCGATAGCGAGTAAGGAGACGAGAGCATGGATCTGATTTTATGGCGGCATGCGGAGGCGTACGACGCCGAACCGGGTCAGGACGACATGGAACGCGCGCTCACGCCCAAGGGCCAGAAGCAGGCAAGGCGCATGGCCGACTGGCTGACCTCGCAGCTGCCCGACAGCTGCCGCATCCTGGTCAGCCCGGCGCTGCGCACACTGCAGACGGTGGAGCCGCTCAAGCGCAAGTTCAAGATCGTGCACGATCTGGCGCCGGGCGCCGATCTGGAAGATGTGCTGATGGCGGCCAACTGGCCCAACGGGCGCGAGCCGGTGCTGGTGGTCGGGCATCAGCCGACCCTGGGCCAGGTGGCAGCCTTGCTGCTGTCGGGCCAGCCGCAGGATTGGCAGATCAAGAAGGCCAATGCGTGGTGGCTGGTGCAGCGCGAGGCGCTCGATCCCTACAGTTTGTACTTGAAAGGCGTGATGGCGCCCGACCTGATTGTTAAATAAGTGCAGCGCAACCTTGAATTGCGACATCGATCTGCTAAAGTTTAGAGGTATCAACTAAGGGAGAAATCGCTCAACGGCGGTTCATGATCATGTTCAGCATGCTCGTCATGGCCTTTTTTGGAGGGATGGTTGGGTTGGTGCTGTATGAGCTGGTGGAAGAGGTTCACGGCAGCGCGCTCGACCTGCGCGATCGCTATCACGAATAGCACAGGGCCTGATAGGGCCGAAAAAAGCGGCAAGGCCTTTGAGGCGCTTGCCGCTTTTGCGTTTGTGCGGGAGAACCGCTACACTTTTCCAATGCCTCGCTTCGACGTTACCCCCTACCGCCGTCGCCCCCACGCAGGCGGGGGACCAAATTTGTATGCTCAGTCGCGGACTACTGAACGAACTTGGGCTCGGGCCCGCGCCGAGTTGCTTACCGAACAGCAGCGCCGTCATGGCCGCCGGCCAAGCCTGACTGTCGGCTCATGCAACGGATAACGCAGCAGATGGCATTGCACAAAGCATGCAAGCCATCCGCTCGCGCAGGCGACAATACGGGCGAACGCGAATCAGCGCCCCGTCTTGAACTTTGTGAACGTCCTGGTCATCACCCTGCGGATATCCTGCGGCACCGCTTCCGGCGGGATCATCTTCTTCAGATCCTCATCCGACAGGAACACGCTCTTGTTTTCCGCAATATCCTTGCGCACGAACTTGATGCTGGCCTTGTTCGGATTGGCGAAAAACACCTTGTTGGTCAGCCCGGCCTGCACGTCCGGACGCATGATGTAGTTAATCCACAGATGCGCATTGTTCGGATGCGGCGCATCGGCCGGAATGGCCATGGTATCGAACACCAGCGGCGCGCCGTTCTTCGGCACCAGCGCCTCGATCTTGACGCCCTTCTTCGCATCGATGGCGCGCTGGCGGGCGATATTGATATCGCCTGCCCAGCCGAAGGCCACGCAAATGGCGCCATTGGCCATGTCGTTGATGTACCCGGAAGAACTGAACAAGGTCACGCTCGGGCGCACCGCCTGCAGCATCTTGCCCGCTTCGGCATAATCGGCCGCGTTCTTCGAGTACGCCGGCTTGCCCATGTAATGCAGCGCCGCCGGAAACACTTCGGATGGCGAATCGAGGAACGACACGCCGCACGATTTCAGCTTGGACGTATACACCGGATTGAAAATGAGCTCCCACACATTAGCCGGCAGCGGGGTCGTGCCCAGGGCGGCCTTGACCTTGTCGACATTGATGCCGACCGTGGTGTACCCCCACATCCAGTCCACCAGATACTCGTTGCCCGGGTCTAAGGTGGCCAGCTTGGCCTGGATGCCCGGATCGAGATTCACCAGGTTCGGCAGCTTGGACTTGTCGAGTTTGCGCAGCAGCTTGCCGTCGATCTGCTGGCGTGCCCAAGGCGCCGTCGGCACCACGATGTCATACCCCGATTTTCCGGCCACCAGCTTGGCGTTCAACACTTCGTTACTGTCGAAGACGTCGTAACGCACCGTGATGCCGGTTTCCTTGGTGAAGTTCTTGATTGTGTCGTCGCCGATGTAATCGGACCAGTTATACACGTTCAGGACCTTTTCCTCCGGCGCCTGGGCCTGGGCCGGAGAGCCCGACCAGATCACCGCGGCCAGGGCGGCAAGACCGAGCCCGAGCCGACGTTGTGCGTGCGTATGCCGATTGACTGCCACCATTGATGCCTCCGTAAGTAGATGAAAGCCCCGCATATCGGGGCGCGCTGCCAGAATGATCGTGCATTGCGGCCCGGTTGGCAAGCGCCGCCGCACATGCCGAACTAGCTCACATCGCCCCTCTTGCGGTATCCTTTCCGCTTCTCCCCTTCCCGGACAGTTTCCGACGATGAAAACAACCCCTGCGGCGCCCGACGGGAACACCCCGGAACCACGTATGTACCGGGTGGTGGCCGACAGCATCGAGACCCTGATCGCCGCCGAGGGCATGCGGCCCGGCCAGCGCCTGCCGGCCGAACGCGACCTGTCGGCACGCCTGGGCGTGAGCCGCGCCTCATTGCGCGAAGCGCTCATCGCCCTCGAACTGGGTGGCGTGGTCGAGGTGCGCAGCGGCTCGGGGGTATATGTCAGCGCCCAGGCGGGCGACGCCAGCCAGGCGCCGGAAGTCGGCCCCGGACCGTTCGAGGTGCTGGCGGCGCGCCGCATGATCGAAACCGAGGTGGCCGGCATCGCCGCGAAAATGGCCACCGATTCGGCCATCGACGCCATCCTCACGGCAGTACTGGAAATGGAGCGCGACCACGAAGACCGCGCAAGCAACGAGCAGGCAGACCGCAACTTCCATCTGGCGCTGGCGCGCGCCACCGGCAACACGGCGCTGGTGGGCGCGGTCGACTACCTGTGGAACCAGCGCGGCACGCTCTGGCACAAGCTCAAGGAACATTTCCAGACGGAGGAACTGCGCAAGCAGACGCTGATCGACCACCGCAACATCCTGGGGGCGATCGCCGCGCACGATGTGGCCGGCGCGCGCCAGGCCATGCGCACCCACCTCGAACGCGTCACCCGAACCTTCTCCCGTGCATAAGCGGAGCATGGCGCCGCGTACCGGCGGCTTTACCTACGTGGGGCTGATGGTGTTGGTCGCTGTGATCGGCGTGGCGACGGCGGCCACCGTCTCGGTGGGCGACCTGGCGCGCCGGCGCGAAGCCGAAAACGAGCTTCTGTTCGTCGGCAAGCAGTACATCCGCGCCTTTCTCGAATACGAACTCAATACCCCGGAAGGCCACGCCAGCCATGCGCCATCGCGCCTGGAAGACTTGCTGCAGGACCCGCGCCAGCCGGGCATGAAGCGCTACCTGCGCCAGATCTATCCCGACCCGATCACCGGCAAGGCCGACTGGCAGCTGGTGCGCGCGCCGGGCGGCGGCGTGATGGGGGTGCGCAGCGCATCGTGCGCGCCAACGATACGGCGCAGTTTTCCCGACGGCGACTGGATGTACCTCGATGGCCAGAAGCGCTACTGCGACTGGCAGTTCGCGTATGTGATGGCGTGCGGCGGGAACTGCAAGGACACGCTCAAGCCCGAGGACTGAGGCTCCGGAACGAAAAAAAGCCACGCCCAAGGTTGCCCTTGCGCGTGGCCAAACCGGCCACGAGGGCCGCTACTTCACCTGATCGAAGAATTACTTGAATACGCAGGCACGCGCGATGTTGTCGGTGTTCTTTTCTTTGCCCGGCTCATTGCCTTTCGAGGTACCGATGAAGGCCGCGCAGCGCGCCGACGCTTTGTTCGACACGAAGTCGCTCATGGTCGCCACATCGTAGGCCTTGGCCAGCGCCGGCAGTTTCGAGGCATCGAAGCTGCTGTTCACGCCCACGCCCGCATTGACGTTATAAATCGTCACGCCGTTGATGGTGACGGTGCGCGCCGACTGGCTGGAGCAATTGCCGCACGAGCGATACAGCTTGCCGCCTTCTTCCGCGTAAAAATTGGTGATGACGATCTTGCTGTTTGCGCCGTTATTCTGGAACATCTTGTCGGCTGCCTTGTAAGCCGCGCCACCGGTCACGGTCATGGTGCCGGCGCCTTTGAGGGTGGCTGCATCTTCGCCCACATCGCCCCAGTACACGTTCTCGATCTTGCAGTTGCCGGCGCAATGAACGCCATCGGCGCCACCGGCGGTCAGGTTGCGGCCCGCGCCCTTGGCAGGATCGCCCAGCACCACGTTCTTGAGCGTGGCGCCAGCACCGAGGTTAAAGTGCGGTATCTGTTTTTCCGACTGGCTGCCATCCATCGTCTTGATATTACCGACCAGGCAAACCATCTTGCCGTACTTGACCAGGCCATCGAACACGGTGTTGGCCGGTACGTCGGTCGTTTTCGTGACCAGCACTTTGGTGCACGACGGGATGGCGCGCTTGCCGGGGGCGGCCGCTGCGCTGGTGACGGCAAACAGTCCGACGACTGCGAAAAGAAGGGCGTTGAATCGTTTCATGGTGACTCCTATGGATGAATGAAATAACCACCCCCGCCAGGAGATGGTTCGAACACAGCGAAATTACTGCGCCAGGCTGGTGCGCGCACCGGCGGTAGCGATGGCTTTCGCTTTCACGCCCGCAGCCGCGCTGGCGGTGTAGGCATAACCGGTGGGGCCATAGGCCTTGGTGGTTTTCCAGTCGGTGGCGTTGGCGTAAGGGCCGTCTTCCGGCGCGCCCCAGGTAATGCCGCTGCCGACGAAATTGCTGCGCAGGTCCCAGTAGCCGAGTTTGGCGCTGTCGCGCGAGGTGACCGGATTCCTGACGTTCTCGAAGTAGTTCGATTCGATCAGCGCCATCGCGCCCATGCGCACGTTGATGCCCGAGGTGTCCACATTGCCGAAGTAGTTGTTAAAAATGTGGGCTTTACCGTAGCGCAGCAGCGGCAGGCGCGCCTTCACGTTCTCGAAGCGGTTGTTGTGGTAGGTGGTCAGCGAGCCGGCGTTGAGCGTATCCTTGTCGCTGAAACCATTGAGCGCCACCTTCTGGTAGTTGTACACATAGTTGTACGACACCGTGATGTGGTTGGCGCCCTTCTTCATGTCGATGCCGCCGTCGAACGACGCATCGCCCGCGCCAGTGCACGACTTGATCGAAGCGAAGATGGTGTTGTGGTCGATCCAGATCTTGCTTGGCTTGCCGCTCGACGTGCCTTCGATCGAGATCGAGTCGGCCGCTTCGCCGCCCTGCAGCAGGCCGATGGTCATGTTCTGCACGATCACGTTGCTCGAATCGCCGACGATACGGATGCCGAAGTTGGCGGACGAATCGGCCGCGCCGCGGATCGTGATGTCGTTCTTGCCCTTGATTTCCAGCGTTTGCGCCGGCTTCTTCCACTGCGCGCAGACATCCTTGACGCTGGCGAAATCGAACTTGCCGGTGTAGTTCAGTACCAGGCCGCCGCTGCCCGAATACGCCTTGATCTTCGCGGCCATCTCGGCCAGCGAGGACACATTCACGGCAGCCTTGCTGCCACCGCCCGTGGTGGCGGCGCCGTAGCCCACCGGCCCGGCCACTGCCTGGGTAGCGGCCAGCACGGCGGCGGCGGCCAGGGTCAGTTTTAATGTCGATACGTTCATGCGGTTACTCCGTAAGTATTGGTATTTTTCAAAACGCCGGACCGGCCGGGATGATTTCCGCTGGCAGCGATGTAGACCGAACGGAGCGCCGCATTGTTGGCGTATTGCATCCCCTGAAAGCATGGGCGAATGCGTACTGCGGGTCGGCCGTCATGCAAATAAATCAACGTTCGCTAGGTCTGCTGCGAGGATGCTTGTTTTTATGTAGGCGTGTCAATATGGTGTTAAATGATTAAAAGCATTATTAAGATACCAATTTCCTCAAAGGGTGCTGACCAGCGAATCAGCAGATGTGAGATTGCAACAGTCAATGACTTTATTTTTCGTATAACATCTGAGTACATGCGCTCAACGTATATCAACGTCGCCAAGGTGCCGTGGGCGATGGAAAGTGGGCAAAACCAGCCTGTATTTCAAGATCGATAAGACCTGATGCTGATTAAAAATGTAAAATACAAGCCCAAAAAACAACATTTGGCATGACCAAAATATGATTTTGGTCGATCACTGATCGCAATGTGGTCAGTCCAAATTACAGTTTTCAACCGAATATGATGCGGTTAAGCCAGTTTTTGGCCTGACCAAAATAGAAAGATGAAGGGGTGATTCAGAGGCGGCTGAAAGGCATGCCGTCACGAGTGCTGCCCGGGGCGCCGCTGTAGAGGTTGTAGACGCCGGCGCCGCTGTCGGGCGCGACAAGAATCCAGGTCGAGGTACTTTCGGTGATAGGGTCGAGCGGCAGGGTGCGCAGGTACTTGCGCTCCACCAGCTCCCCAAGCGTCTGCGGATAGCGTCCGTTATCGCCGTAGAACTTGTCGATCACCCCGCGCGTGATGTGCAGGTTCTCCTTGAGGACCGTCTCTTTCGACTGGTCGATGCTGCGGAAAAAACGGGGCGCGGCGATCGTCAGCAGCAGCGCCAGGATCGCCAGCACCACCAGCAGTTCGATCAACGTGAAGCCGCGCTTACCAGCGCCGGTACGCAATACCATTCAGGCCCACCTGTTCAGAATTGGAGTGCACATCGTAGACATCCTCGCCCGGTTTGGGGTCGGCCGGGTCGCTCTGGTAGGAACGCAGGCGCCAGGTCTGCTCCGCCGGCACGGACGGATCGTCATGGAACGGATCGCGCGGCAGCGCGCGCAGAAAGAACACCTTGCGCGCCTTGGCGCTGCGCTGATCAGGCACGCCGTCCACCAGCGCTTGCAGGTTGGCCGGATAGCCGCTGCCATCGAGCAGGCTGGCGATGCGGCCCTCGCCGGCCGCGCGCTTGTACTCGTCGAGCGCGGTGCGGATGTCGCGCAAAGCCAGGCGCAGCTCCTGCTCCTTCTGGCGCTGCACCGCCACCTGCGCCAACGGCAAGGCAATGGTGGACAACAGCGCCACGATCGCCAGCGTCACCATCAGTTCGATGAGCGTAAAGCCGCGCATGCGCATGTCAGCCGCCGCTCCGTTCGGGCAGCAACGGGCTGGCCGGTGCTGGTGCCGGCACCGGCGGCGCAGGCTCCTGCGGCACCGGCTGGCCGGGCTGGCCCGCGTGGCCGCCCTGCCCGCGCAGGCTGCCATCCGTACCCGCATCGAACTCCACCTCGCCGTCGGCGCCACGCGCCTGGTTGCGCAGCACGCGCGGCGTGATCGACAGGACGATCTCGGTCTTGGTGCGCTCCCTGCCCTTACTGCCGAACAGGCGGTCGAGCATCGGCAGTTCGCCCAGGCCCGGAATGGCGCTCGACGAACGCTTGTCGTTATCGCTGATCAGCCCCGCCAGCACCTGGTTTTCGCCGTCGCGCAGGCGCAGCACCGTGCTGGCATTGCGCGCGCCGATGCGGTAGCCGTACGGCTGGTCGTTACTGTCGAGGATCGTGCCCAGGATGCTGCTCACTTCCAGACTGAGTTTGATCGACACCTCATCGTCCATATACACAATCGGCTCGGCTTCGAGCTTGAGGCCGACGTCGAGGTAATTGACCGACTGCGAGGTCACGCCGGTCGAGGTGACGTTGGCCGACACGCTCGGCACCCGCTCGCCGACCCGGATCAGCGCCTTTTCACGGCTCTTGATGCGGATGCGCGGATTGGCCAGCACGCTGACGTTATCGCGGTTCACCGATGCCGACAGCCGCATCGGGTCGACGCTGGCCAGCAGGCCGCGCGAGTTCAGGTTTTTCAGGTCGCTGAGGGTGAACGGGCTGGTGGTGATGCTGCCGTCGTACATCACCGTCGACGCGCCGAGCGGCGTCAGGCTGACGTTGCCCGGCCACTTCACGCCCAGCGATTCGAGGTCGCTGCGCTGTACTTCCAGAATCTCGACCTCCAGCATCACCTCCGGTTCGGCCACGTCGTGCAGCGCCACCAGCTTGGCCGCCATCAGGATGGTTTCGGGCGTATCGCGCAGCACCAGCATGTTGAGTTTTTCGTCCACCACCAGGTCGCGTGTCTTGAGCAAGGTGCGCAAGCTGTTGGCGACGGTTTTGGCTTCGGCATTGGCGATGCGGAAGCTGCGGATCGTCAGCTTCTGGTATTCGCGCTGCTTGGCCGAGTCGTTCGGGTACAGCAGCACGGTGTGCTCGTCGACGATGCGCCGTTCCATCTGCACGCTCATCAAGAGATTGCGCAGCGCCTGTTCGATAGTCGTGTCGTGCAGATTGAGCGTGACGCGCAGGTCGGCCGGCACATCCTTGTCGAGCGTGAAGCTGATGCCCGAGGTGCGCGACATCGATTCGAGCACCGCGCGCAGCGGCGCATCGTGAAAGCGCAGGCTCAGTCGCTTCTGGAACGCCTTGCCCAGGGCCGTGCTGGCCGGCGCGCTTTCCGCGCGCTCGCGCAGGGCCTGCAGCAGTTTTGCCGCGCGCTGGTTCTTGGGATATTTTCCCAGCAGCGCACGCAAGGCCTCTCCCGCTTCCTCGCGCTTGCCGGCGGCAAGCAACTGCTCCGCGCCGGCGAGTGCCTGCGCCTGCGCTTGCGCCGCGGCCAGGCTGCGCATGCCGATCATGAACTGGTCCACCGCGCCCAGGACGGCGGCGCGGCGGTATCCCTCCTGCGCCGCATCCCACGATCCGCGTGCCACGTCCTGCGCCGCCTGCGCCAGCACCTGGTTGGTCAGCTGGATGCGGGTATTGGCCAGCAGGACGCGCGCCTCGATGTGACCGGGAGCTGCGGCCAGCACCTGCTCCAGCCGCGACATGCCCTCTTCCAGCTTGCCTGCATCGAGCAAGGCGCGCACTTCCGGCGGCATGGGCTGCGGTCCGGTCGCGCACGCGGCCAGGCCGGCCAGGCTGCATACCAATGCCACATTGCGTGCGATTTTTCTCATTCTTCTGCCCCGAAACTGATCCGGTGTTCCTTGCCGGTTTGTTGATCCTGAATGCTCACCGATTCCTGGCGCAAGGCCAGCACGCGATAACGTTTTTCGAGCACGGTGCCGGCGCGCGCCAGCAGCACGGCGTCGTTGCGCAGCAGATAGGCTTCGCGCGCACCGTCTTCCACCTTGAAACCAAGCAGCACGAACGGCGCCACCGGCTTCCCGCTGGCGTCCGCCGCATCGGCCGCAGCACTCTCCGCGCCCTGCGCCGCCGGCTCCGCGGGGCCGCCTGCAAACAGGTCGGGCACCGGATCGGCCGGATCGGCGATGACGTTCGGCGCGCGCACCGGCATCACCACGGCCGGCGCCGTTTGCGGGCGGCGCGGACGTTCGCTCACGCCGACCACCTCGGGTACGGGCGCTCTGTCGAACAGCATCAGCAAGCCGACGCCCAGCATCACCGCCAGCATGATCTTCAGGCGGGTCGACATCACGACGCCCTTTCCGCCGGTGCTTGCGCCGTGAACCAGACCGAAAAAAGCAGGCGCGCCTCGATTCCGGCGCCGACAGGGGCGCGGTGGATGCCCAGTTCATCGAGCGACAGGCCGGGAATGGCCTGGGCCGCGCGCAGGAAGCGGCGCACCTGCGGATAGGTGCCGGTGGCCGGCATCTGCACCTGCCAGCGGCCGACGCGCCCCGTTTCCTGGCGCCGGTAGTCGGCCTGCGCGATCGTCAGTCCGTGTTCGGCGGCCAGGGCGAACAGGCGCTGCACCGCTGCATCGGCACGTGCCGCCGGTGGCAGTGCACTGTGCGGCGCGCCATGCGGTGCGCTGGCCTGGGCCGCCTGGGTGCGCGTGCTCAGTTGTTCGTTCGCCTGCATCGACAGGGCCTCGCGCAAGGCCGCTTCCTGCGACGGCAGCCACCAGCCCCATGCCAGCAGTGCGCCCAGCAGCAAGACTGCGCCGGGCAGCATCCACAGGCCGTGGCGCACCGCCAGTACCTCAAGGCGCCAGCGCATCGCGTTCAATTGCATCATGGCGCGCTCCGCGGCTCCGCGTCGGGCAGGCGGTATGGCGCCGCCAGCTGCGCTTCATAATCGAAGTTGATGCCGCCTTCGGCCGCCGCTGCGTGGCGCATCAGGCTCAGACGCGCAAAAACCGGGCTGCCCTGCAGCGAGCGCAGGTATTCCTGAAGCCCCGCGACGTCGGCCATGTTGGCCTGGACCTTCACGACACCGCGCGCCAGATCCGGCTCGAACGATTGCAGGCGCGCCTGCGGCACGCGTTCGAACGCGCGGAAAATCTCTTCCCAGGGCTGCGCGCGCTGCAGTATGGATTGGCGCAGCAGCTGCGCTTCTTCGGCCAGCGGCTGCAGGCGGCTGCGCTCGGAGCGCGCTTGCTGCTCGCTGGCGTCCTGGCGCGCGGCCTGCGCCACCCTCGCCTGCTCCATGTCGCGCCGCACCTGCAGCACGCGTTCGACGGTCAGGAAACCAAGGACGCCCGCCAGCAGCGTGAAAGCGATGCCCAGCTGGGTGCCGCGCATGCGCCAGTCCCAGCGCCACATGCTGCGCCGGTCGGCAAAATCGATCATCATCGGCTTCATGCGCCTGCCTCCAGCTGCATCCAGCCGGCCGGCATGGCGGGACCGGACCAGAAGCGCGCAGCCGGCAAGGCGACGCCGAGGCGCGCCAGTTCCAGCGCCAGCAAACCGTCGACGTCCTGGCCCGGCTGCTGGCGCACCAGTTGCAGCCGCGCCTTGTGCCAGAGCAGCAGATTGACCATGCCGTCGGCAGCGGCGCACCACACGCCGTCGGCGGGCAGCGCCGCGCAATGCCGGTTCCAGTCCTGCAGCAGTGCCGGCAGCACGCGGGCCAGCGAAAAGCCGGCCAGCGCCTGGCGCAGGCCGCGCGGAATCGCACAGGCCAGCATCGGCGCGTCAGCCTGCCAGTCGGCCTGCAGGAGCCAGTCGGCCGGCGCCTGGCCGTACAGGGTCTCGAAGCGGGCGTCGAGCAGCAGGCGGCAGTCGCGCAGGCCGGAAATGCCAGCCGGCGGTTCCAGCAAAAAGGTACGGCTCCAGCAATCGGCCACGCGCACCGACAGGCGCGCCCGCGCCGGCAGCAGTTGCGTCAGTTCCGCGCCCAGGGCGACCCAGTCGCCGCCATGCGCCTTGAGCGTGGTGCGTTGCGCGCCGCGCCGCAGCGCAATGGCGTGGGCGCCGATGTCGACGCCGATGTTTTCAACCTGCCAGCGTGACACGTTTCACCTCTTCCAATGTGGTTTCGCCGCTGGCCACCAGTGCCAGCGCATCGTCGAACAGGCTGCGCATGCCGCCGGCGCGGGCCAGTTCCTTGATCTGGCGCAGCGGCCGCCGTTCGATCACCAGTTCGGCCAGCGCATCGTCGAGAATCAGAATTTCAGCCACGGCGCGCCGTCCCTTGTAGCCGGTACCTCGGCACTCGCCGCAGCCAACGCCGCGCCGGAAGCTGTAGTGCGAGACAGCCGCGCGGGTCAGGCCGCTGCGCAGCAGTTCCTCGGCATCCGGCGTGTACGGCGCGCTGCACTGGCGGCACGACAGGCGCACCAGGCGCTGCGCGATCACGCCATTGAGGGCCGATACGAACGAGTACGGGTCGATCCCCATATGCGCAAAGCGGCCGAACACGTCGAACACATTGTTGGCGTGGACGGTGGAGAGCACCAGGTGGCCGGTGAGCGCCGACTGCACCGCGATCTCACCGGTTTCCTTGTCGCGGATCTCGCCGACCATGATGATGTCCGGGTCGTGCCGCAGGATCGAGCGCAGCCCGCGCGCGAACGACAGCCCCTTCTTGTCGTTGACGGGAATCTGCAAAATACCGGGCAGCTGGTACTCGACCGGGTCTTCGATAGTGATGATCTTTTCGTGGCCGCTGTTGATTTCGGTGATCGCCCCGTACAGGGTCGTGGTCTTGCCCGAGCCGGTCGGCCCGGTCACCAGCACCATGCCGTACGGTTCCGACACCAGGCGCCGCATGGTGGCCAGGTGATCGGATGCGAAACCGGACGAGTCGAGCGTCAGCGTGCCGTGCGCGCTGATCATCGACTGCTTGTCGAGAATGCGGATGACGGCATCTTCGCCATGCACGCTCGGCATGATCGAGACGCGCAGGTCGATCTCGCGCCCCTGCGCCTCGACCCGGAAGCTGCCATCCTGCGGCACGCGGCGTTCGGCGATATCGAGTTCGGCCAGCACCTTGATGCGCGAGATGGCTTGCTCGGCGAGCGCGCTGCCGGCCACCTGCGCGGCCTGATCGAGCACGCCGTCGATGCGGTATTTGGTCAGCATGCCACCCGGCGTGCTCTCGAAGTGAATGTCCGAGACGCCGGATTTGAGCGCATCATACAGGGTGGAGTTGACCAGCTTGACGGCGGGGCTGCCGGCGTCGCCGAGCGAAGCGTAGCTCAGGCTCTCCATCAGGCGCGCGGAATCGCCCTCGCCCGCCTCGCCGGTGACCAGCGAGTCGATCGAGCGCACCGATTCCTCCTGCTTGGACAGATAGGCATGCAGGTCGGCCGGCAGCGCCAGGCGCCAGCGCACCGGCGCGCCGGCCAGCGTTTCGGCCCACACTTGCAGGTCTTGCGCGTAGGGGTCGCACAGCACCGCGCACAGACCATGGACGTCGCGCAGCAGCACGCACTGGCGCTGCTGCGCGCGCGCCAGCGGCAAACGGTCAAAGGCCGGCGTGCAGGCCAGCATGCCGGCCATGTCGATGGCGGGCAGGTGAAACACATCGGCCGCCTGCGCCAGCAGCAGCCGCGGTTCGGACCGGGTCAGCGCTTCGAGTTCGGCGAAAAAGGCGCGGCCCGACTGGCGCGCATTGTGCTGCGCCGTGCGCAGGGACTCCATCATGGGCGCCATCTCCATCGGATTCATTGCAGGGTACCTGCCAGGTCGAAGATCGGCATGTACAGCAGCACCACGATGGCGCCGATGACGACGCCAATCGCCGCCATCAGCACCGGCTCGAAGGTCTTGCTGAATTTTTCGATCCACAGCGTGGTCTCGGCGTCGTAGAACAGCGCGGCGCGCGTAAGCATCAGCCCCAATTGGCCGGAACGCTCGCCCACCCGCAGCATGCGCAGCGCGATGGGGGTGCTCAAGCCGTTCGCTTCGAGCGACTCGGAAAAACTGCCGCCCTGCGCAATGGCGTGGCGCGCCGCCGCCAGCGCCGCGCGCCTTCCCGGCGATATGGCGCCGCTGACCATGTCCAACGCCGACACCACGGCGATGCCGCCTTCGAGCAGCATGCCGAGGGTGAGGTACAGGCGCGCCAGTTCCAGGATGTGCATGCGCTGCCTGACGCCGGGCAGGCGGGTGAACAGCTGCATCAGCTGGCCCGAGCGGTGCATGCGGCGCAGCCAGAAGAACAGGGCCGCACCGATGCCGCCCATGGTCAGCATGATCGCCATGCCATGGCCGGCGACGGCGGCACCCCACTTGATCAGCCACTGCGACAGCATCGGCAGTTCGCGCCCGCTGCCCTGGTAGACAGCGGAGAACCTGGGCACCACGTACCCGAGCAGGAACATGCTGACGGCACTGCCGACGGTGAGCAGGATCACCGGATAGATCGAGGCGCTGACCAGGCGGTTACGCACGCCATCGACGCGCACCTGGTATTCGATGTAGCGGGTCAGCGCCTGCGGCAGGTCGCTGGTGCGCTCGGCCGCCTTGACGATGCCGCCGAACAGCGGCGGGAACGATGCCGGTTCGGCCGCAATCGCCGCCGAAAAACGCAAGCCGTCGCGCATGCGCGCCAGCAGGCGGGCCAGCAGCGCGCCGGTATCGGTGTGGGATTCTTTTTCGCTGAGCGCTTCCAGGCTTTCGACCAGGCCCAGCCCCGCTTCGAGCAGCGCAAGCAGCTCCTGGGTGAACAGCACGAGGGAAAAGGTTTTGCCGCGGCGCTGGACGCTCACCGCCACTGGCCGCACGTCGAGGACAGTGAGGCGCCGTTCGACGGCGGCGCGCGACGCCGCGGTGGCATCGCTGGCATCGAGTTCCAGCATCTGGACCCGGTTATCGGGCCCTACAGCACGAATCGCGAAGCGCACGGGCGGATCAGCGCGTGACGCCGGCGAGAAGGCCGCGCAACTGCCGGCGTGGAAATGAATTCATGCTGCCCCTGGTCTCAAAAATTCCTGTTTGAACAAGCGGTGGTTTGCCACCCGGCGAAGGTGCTCGCCCACTTGTACATCATCGGTCATACCAGTTGTATTTCGGCCGGACCAATTCACATTCTACTACTGTTAATGTCATTTGGATATGTGAGTTTAATGACACGGCTTTCGCAATTTTTTATTGCAAAATCGTCTATTTTCGTGCCAGATGAACACTGCCAGAAGTCATGCGTCACTGCGTTACACCACGGAGCAGATGCGCTTGACTGATTCATAACCGGCTGGCTATAATTAAACACATAACCAACCAGTTATGGGTTTCGCATGCAAAACGACGTTAGTGAGGTGCTGTTCAGAACGCTTGCGGATCCAACCCGCCGAGCCCTCTTCGAGCGGCTGTGCCGGGACGGCGAGCTGACCGTCGGCGCGCTGACGGCGCAGGCCGGGATATCGCAGCCGGCCGTCTCGAAGCACCTGAAGAATCTAAAAGAAGCGGGCCTGGTGCGCGACCGGCACGAAGGGCGGCAAACGCACTTCAGTGCACAGCCGCGGGCACTTGCTCCCCTGTTGGACTGGACGACCCAGATGAACGCATTCTGGGAAAGCCGCTTCGACTCCCTGGAAGACCTCTTGAAAAGGATGGACCAATGAACGACGCCTCGCTTCACACCCGCACCGTTGTCGTTGAACGCGACTTTCCGCATCCAGCCGAGAAGATCTGGCGCGCGCTCACCCAGCCGCACCTGATCGAAGCCTGGCTGATGAAGAGCGATTTCGCACCCGTGCCCGGCCACCGCTTCAGTTTCAACGCCGACTGGGGCTCGGTGGCGTGCGAAGTCGTGGTGATCGAACCAAACAGTTCCCTGTCGTACACCTGGTCCGCGATGGGACTGGAGAGCGTGGTGACCTGGACGCTTTGCCCCACGAGCACCGGAACGCACCTGCGGATGGAACAGACCGGCTTTCGTCCGGAGCAGGAACAGGCCTATCTCGGTGCGCAATATGGCTGGACGACATTCATGGCGGAGCTGGAGAATGTACTGTCCAGGGAAAATTGATTAAGCGGAGAGATGAGGAGGAATTCGGCGATGAATCAAGTGACCAGCACCAATCCCAAGGTCGACGCAATGCTGCAACGCACGACGAGCTGGGGCGACGAGTTCGCGCTATTGCGATCGATCGCGCTCAACTGCGGCTTGACGGAAGAATTGAAGTGGGGCCAGCCCTGCTACTCGGACGACGGCAAGAACATCGTCCTCATTCATGGCTTCAAGGAGTACTGCGCCGTTTTGTTCTTCAAGGGCGCCTTGCTCAAGGATCCCAAGGGCATCCTGGTCATGCAAACCGAGAACGTACAGTCCGCGCGTCAGGTCAGGTTCACCAGTCTTGCGCAGATCAAGCGACTGCGTGCGGCCTTGAACGCCTACCTGCTGGAGGCAATCGAGGTGGAACGCGCGGGCCTGAAAGTCGCCTTCAGGGAGACGGCCGAGTTTCCCCTGCCGGAAGAGTTCCAGGCGAGGCTGGCACAGCTGCCCGCGCTCAGGAATGCCTTCGAGGCGTTGACACCCGGCCGGCAGCGCGCCTACCTGCTTCATTTTGCCGGCGCCAAGCAGTCGACAACCCGAGCGTCAAGGGTTGAAAACTGCCTACCGCTGATTCTCGATGGCATTGGGCTCAACGACCGGTAAGCGACGCGATCACCCCGGCCTGCGTGCCGACGAACTCTTCAGTGCATACTTCATGACGCCAAGCCGCTCACATACGCGGCGAGCGTAGCGAACTTACTTCAATAAAGACTCCCATCTATGACGGACGAACGGCTTGGGTGTATGTGGACGCGCGTGCATAGCGCGGTCCGCACATCGAATTCAGGCAGCCGTACACTTGCGCTCGGCTTCTGTCCTACACGTGCAACAACAAGTGCTCGCGTTCCCAGGGGCTGATCACCGTCATGAATTCGAGGTGTTCCTGGTCCTTGATGGCCGCATACACATCGACGAAGCGCTCACCCAGCACTTCGTGCAGCTTGTCCTCCGCGCGCAGCAGGCGCAGCGCTTGCGGCAAGCCCTGCGGCAACTCGAAATCGAGCGCATGCGCGCTGCCGGCCGTCATCGGGCTGGGCTCGATTTCCTCGATCATGCCGAGGTAGCCGCACGCCAGCGTGACGGCAAATGCCAGGTAAGGATTGGCATCGGCCCCGATCACCCGGTTTTCCACCTTGCGCTCCTGCGGGGTCGATTCCGGCACCCGGAACCCGACCGTGCGGTTATCCAGCCCCCATTGCACATTGATGGGCGCGGTGGTGTGGCGCACGATGCGCCGGTAGGAATTGACGTAGGGAGCGGCAAG
Source organism: Massilia pseudoviolaceinigra (assembly GCF_030846505.1). Taxonomy (NCBI): domain Bacteria; kingdom Pseudomonadati; phylum Pseudomonadota; class Betaproteobacteria; order Burkholderiales; family Oxalobacteraceae; genus Massilia; species Massilia pseudoviolaceinigra. The sequence goes on from NZ_JAVCWL010000006.1 coordinate 66,028, forward strand.
CGCCATCGCCGCCGGCATGTAGCGCTGCAGCCCGCCGATGTAGTGATAAAAGGCGGGCGACGGCGCCCCTTCCGGCGTGCTGAACAGATTCAGGCCGGTGCGGCTGTCGGTCACGCCCTGGTGCACGTGCATCGCCGAGCCCGGTTCGTCGGCCAGCGGCTTGGCCATGAAGGTGGCATACATATTGTGCTTGAGCGCCGCCTCGCGCAGGGTGCGCTTGAAGAAAAACACATTGTCGGCCATGGTCAAGGGCTCGCATGAGAGCAGGTCGATGCCGAACTGGCCGGCACCGATCTCATGGATCAGGGTGTCGACATCGAGCTGCATGCGGTCGCAAAAATCGTAGATATCCTCGAACAGCGGGTCGAATTCGTTGACGGCATCGATGCTGTAGATCTGGCGGCTGGTTTCAGCCCGTCCGCTGCGGCCGATCGGCGAACGCAGCGGCAGATCCGGGTCGTTGTTGCGGGCAGTGAGGTAAAACTCCAGCTCCGGCCCCACGCTGGGCGACCAGCCCTTGTCCGCATACAGCTTGAGCACGCGCCGCAACACGCTGCGCGGGGCGAAATCGACCAGGCTGCCGTCGGAAAAGTAACAGTCGTGGATAACCTGGGCGGTGGGGTCCAGCGCCCACGGCACCACGGTGATGGTGGACGGGTCGGGCCGCAGTACCATGTCGCGGTCCGTTTGGGAAATGGCCCGGAAATACGCCACGTCGTTGGCGGGAAAATTGCCGGTGACGGTCATGCCGAGCACGGCTTCGGGCATGCGCATGCCGCGTTCGTTGGTAAATTTAGTTCGCGGAAGAATCTTGCCGCGCGCAACGCCGGTCAGGTCCGGCACCAGGCACTCGATTTCGGTGACCTGCCGCTGATTGAGCCACAGGTCCATATCGCTAAAAGTAAAGTTCTTGCGAACTACCATTCCACATCTCCTCAAGCCATGAAATCGAACAGCGACTTGGCGCCCCCTCCCGGCAGGCCGGGCAAGGCGCTGTTGGCGCCGCCACCCTGGCTGACTTCGGTGTAACGCGCGACCAGATTGGTCGCCTGCGCCGCCAGCGCGTTGGTCAGGGTGGTTTTTTGGCTCGCCAGGTTGGCGATGCCGCGGTCGATGGTCAGTTTTTCCTTGCTGATGCTGCTGCCGGCGCCGAGCAACTGGGCAAGTTGCGCATCAAGCTTGTCGGCAATGCCGTTGCCGCCATCGGTAAATAACTTGCTGACCGCGCCGGGATCGGCCAGCACCGCCGCTTCCAGCGCTTTGGCGTCGACCTTGAGCGAGCCGTTTTTATCGAGCGTGATGCCGGCTTTTTCCAGCGCGGCGCTGTTGCTGCGCATCATGCTGGTCAATTGGTCCTGCGCCTGGCGCAATGCCGGGTCGGATTTAAGACCGCCCTGCTGCAGGGTTTGCAAGGTCGACGACACCTTGTTGAAGCCATCGATAAAATTGCCGATGTTCTTGGTGATCGCGCCATTTTCCTGCGCTACGACCACTTTGGAGCCGCCCTTGCCGGTCAGCGCCAGCGCCGTGCCGCCGATCTGGCCGGTGATGACATTGCTCGAACTGGTGACCCGCTTGCCATCGATGTTGAGCACGGCGTCCTGGGCGCTACTACCCGCCGTCAGATTTTTGAGACCTGCCGGATTGTATGCGAGCAGTTTTTCGATGGCCGCATCGCCGCCGGCGCTGATGCGCATGCTGCCGGCCGCGCCTTCCGGCCCGGTGAGCTTGAGCGCGTAGCCGGCGCTGCTTTTGACGATGGTGGCGTCGATGCCCGCCGCCTTGAAAGCGTCGGCCATGCCTTGCAGGGTATGGTTGCTGCTGTCGATCGTGATCGAACGAACGCTGCCGTTAGGCGTGAACGCGTTGCCGGACTCGGTGCCGAATTCGACCTTGATGGCGGTCGCGGCGCCGCTGCCGATCAGCGTGTCTTTGTCTTTTTGCGGGCGCGCCAGCAAGGTTTGCGACTGAGCAAGTTGCTGCACGTCGATGGCGTAGCTGCCTATCTTGGCGCCGGTCATGGTCAGCGCGGTCAGCACATTGGGGCTGGAGGACGTGGCGCCCGTCTGCAAGCCGGCGCCGGACAGCGACTGGGCGAGCGACTGGAAACTTGCCAGGGCGCTTTGCAGCTGGCCGAGGCCGGACAGGCGGGTCTGGTCGCGCGTGAGCTGGCCGGTCAGTTTCTGGATGCTGGTGTTTTGCGCCAGCAAGGTCTTGCTGACGCGGCCGTACATCTCGGCGGAGGTGGCATTGCCCGCATTAAGCCCGTTCAGGACGTTGTTGGAAGTGATGGGCAGCGCCATGATGTGTACCTTTTTTTCACGTTTAACGTAAAGGTAACACACTCGCCTCCGGCACCACGTTCAAATTCTTGACGGGAACGTGAGGCAGATCAAGGGCGCTGGGAACGAAGCTTGTGTCGACTTAATACCGCCCTCAGCGCATGAACTTGGCCAGCTGCGTCATCCCCGACAAGCTCAGATTGAGGAAGTTGAACCCGACCTTGAAATCCCCATGGCTGAGAATGCAGTACGAGGCCCGCGAACGGACCTCGATCGCGGTCACATTGCCGTCAACCGACAGGTCGAAGCGCAACAGCGCATTGGCCCCCTCCTGGATCGGATCGGGCGAGACGATGCACATCCCGCTCGAACTGATATCCACCGTGCGCACGGCGACCGGCGCGAAGCCGTCCACCACCACATGGGCTCTGACCTTCAATACTTTTCTTTGCGACTGTCTTTGTTCGTTAAACACGTTGTACCCGTAGACGTAACTGATATTTACATTATAGTGCCAAATGGCAACATGTGTTAACTAATCGAGCTCGCGCAGTTTATTAAATGCCTCATCGATACGTTCTACCGCAACAATCGTCATGCCTTCGATTTTTTGCTTGGGCACATTCGCCTTCGGGATCATCGCAATCGAGAAACCCAGCTTGGCCGCTTCGCGCAAGCGCTCCTGGCCGCGCGGCGCCGGCCGGATTTCGCCAGCCAGCCCCACTTCGCCGAAGACCACCAGCCCGCGCGGCAGCGGCTTGCTGCGCATCGACGAATTAATCGCCAGCAACACCGCCAGGTCGGCCGCCGGTTCGGTGATCTTGACCCCGCCCACCGCATTGATAAAGACATCCTGGTCGAACGCGGCGATGCCCGCGTGGCGGTGCAGCACCGCCAGCAGCATCGCCAGCCGGTTCTGTTCCAGCCCCACCGACAGGCGTCGCGCATTGGGCAGGTGGCTGGTATCGACCAGCGCCTGGATTTCCACCAGCAATGGGCGCGTACCTTCCTGCGTCACCATCACGCACGAACCCGGCACCTGGTTGTCGTGCTGCGACAAAAACAGCGCCGACGGGTTCGATACCCCTTTCAGCCCTTTTTCGGTCATGGCGAACACGCCCAGCTCGTTCACCGCGCCAAACCGGTTCTTGATGGCGCGCACCAGCCGGAAGCTCGATTGGGTATCGCCCTCGAAATACAGCACCGTATCGACAATGTGTTCCAGCACACGCGGACCGGCCAGCGCGCCCTCTTTCGTCACGTGCCCGACCAGGATGATGGTCACGCCGGTTTGCTTGGCCACCCGCGTGAGCTGCGCGGCGCACTCGCGCACCTGCGCCACCGAACCGGGCGCCGAGGTAAGCGCGTCGGAATACACGGTCTGGATCGAATCGATCACCGCCACTTCAGGCTTCAGGTCGGCCAGTGTACCGAGAATCTTCTCAAGTTGGATCTCGGCCTGCAGCTTAAGTTCCTTGCCATCGACGCCGAGCCGGCGCGCGCGCAGGGCGATCTGGGCGCCCGACTCCTCGCCGCTTACATATAAAGTACTCTTTATATGTGAAATATTGGCCAGCGCCTGCAGCAGCAGGGTCGATTTGCCGATGCCGGGGTCGCCGCCGATCAGCACCACCCCGCCCGACACCAGCCCGCCGCCCAGCACGCGGTCAAATTCCTCGATCCCGGTGCCGAAACGCGGCACGTCGACCGCCTCGATGTCGGCCAGCGACAGCACCGGCGCGGTCTGCGCCAGGCTTTTGTGCTGGGTCTGCGACAGGCGGTTCACGCCGGGCGTGTCGACCACGGTCTCGACCATCGTGTTCCACTGATGGCAGGCAGTGCACTGCCCCGTCCATTTGCTGCTGATCGCGCCGCAGTCGCTGCAGGTGTATTGCGTTTTAGCTTTAGCCATTGAAATCCAGGTTGCTTTCCACGACGCGCACGCGGGGCGCCAGCGCGCACATTAATTCATAGCCGATGGTGCCGGCGGCGTTGGCCACGGTATCGATCGGCAGCCCGGCGCCCCACAAGACGACCTTGCTGCCGACGCCGGCGTGCGGCACATGGGTCAGGTCGACCGCCATCATGTCCATCGACACCCGGCCCACCAGCTTGGTGAGGATGCCATCGACCATGACCGGCGTGCCGTGCGGAGCGTGGCGCGGGTAGCCGTCGGCGTAGCCGCAGGCAACCATACCGACCGTCATCGGCCATTCGGCCTGGAAGCCGCTGCCGTAGCCGACCGAGTCGCCGGCGACCAGGTCTTGCACGCCGATGATTTCGCTGGCCAGGGTCATGGTCGGATGCAGGTCGAACGCGGCCGCGCTGCGGCCGCCGGGCGTGCCGCCGTACAGCATGATGCCGGGGCGTACCCAGTCGTTCGACAATTCGGCCGACAGGGATGCCTGGTGCAGCACACCGCCCGAGTTCGACAGGCTGCGCTGGCCCGGCAAGCCGCCCGCGCCCAGGCAGAAGCGGCGCACCTGTTCGAGCACGGTCAGGCGCGGGTGTTCGAGCTCGTCGGCATTGGCGAAGTGGGTCATCAGGGTGATCTCGCGCACTTTCGGGATGGCGCGCAGGCGCGCATGGGCGGCGCCAAACGCTTCCGGCCGGAAACCAAGCCGGTTCATGCCGGTATTCATCTTCAGATGCACATCGATCGGGCCGCTCAGCGTGGCTTGTTCCAGAATGACGATCTGTTCGACCGTATGCACCGTACTGTTGAGCTGGTGGCGCACCAGCAAGTCCACGTCGCTGGCGTCGAAAATCCCCTCCAGCAAGAGGATCGGGCGGGTCCAGCCCAGTTCGCGCAGGCGCACCGCGTTCTCGGTTTCGATCAGGGCCAGGCCGTCGGCGTCGGCGAAGCCGCGCATGCCGCGCTCGAGTCCATGGCCGTAGGCGTTGGCCTTGACGACCGCCCAGACTTTGGCGTGCGGTGCGCAGTCGCGCGCCCGCATCAGGTTATGCTGCATGGAATCAAGGTGAATCGTGGCGATAAGCGGGCGCGGCATGGTGCGAAATGGAGTGATTGGCAAGCTGCTATTTTACCGGACGCAGCCCGTCACGACATGCCGATTTCTTTGGCTTCCCAGCCATTCATGGTATAAAGCAACCCACACTAGCTTTTAGACTTCTCGAATGAATCGTGGTTTTTACACCATCATGGCGGCGCAGTTTTTCTCGTCGCTGGCGGACAACGCCCTGCTCTTCGTGGCGATTGACCTGCTGATCTCCATGAAGGCGCCAGCTTCCCTGACGCCTTTGCTCAAGCTGTCCTTCGTCCTTTTTTACGTGCTCCTTGCGCCATTTGTCGGCGCCTTCGCCGACTCCATGCCCAAGGGCAAGGTCATGTTCATCGCGAACCTGGTCAAGGTATTCGGCTGCGCCCTGATCTTCTTCCACGTCCATCCGCTGCTCGCTTACGCGGTGGTCGGCTTCGGCGCGGCGGTCTATTCGCCGGCCAAATACGGCATCCTGACTGAATTGTTGCCGCCAGAGAAACTGGTCGAGGCGAATGGCTGGATCGAGGGCCTGACCGTCATGTCGATCATCCTCGGCACCGTCATGGGCGGGGCGCTGGTCAGCGCCAAGGCATCGGCCTTCATGCTCGGCTTCGACGTGCCGCTGATCGAGACCGGCATCACCACCACCACCGAAGCGGCGCTGTGCGTGGTGGTGGCCGTGTATATCCTGGCCACCCTGTTCAACCTGCGCATTCCCGATACCCTGGCCAAATACGCCCACCAGGAGCGCAACCCGGCCAGGCTCATCGCCGACTTCGCCAACTGCTCTTCGCTGCTGTGGAAAGACAAGCTGGGCCAGATTTCATTGGCTGTGACAACCCTGTTCTGGGGCGCCGGCGCGACCTTGCAGTTCATCGTGCTCAAGTGGGCCGAGAAATCGCTGCACATGCCGCTCGACAAAGCCACCACCCTGATCGGCATCGTCGCGCTCGGCGTGGCCGTGGGCGCCGCCGCGTCGGCCAAGATGATTCCGCTGAAAAAGTCGCTGACCGTGATCCCGCTCGGCATCGCCATGGGCATCGTCGTGATGTGCATGACCATGGTCCATTCGGTCATGATCGCCTACCCGCTGCTGTTGCTGATCGGCGTGCTGTCGGGCTTCTTCGTGGTGCCGATGAATGCGCTGCTGCAACACCGCGGCCACGTGCTGATGAGCGCCGGCCACTCGATCGCCGTGCAGAATTTCAATGAGAACCTGTCGATCCTGACCATGCTGGCCATCTATGCCATGCTGATCACGCTCAATGTGGACTTGAACTTCGTGATCGTCGGCTTCGGCCTGTCGGTAGCGGGCATCATGTTCCTGATCATGAAAAAACATAAGATGAACCAGGCCGAGCACGATTCGCTCGCCCTGATCGGCGAGCACAAGCACTGATCAGGCAGGTTGCCCGATCATTTGCTGGCGGAAGGCGGCGCGCACGCGCCAGTCGTTGGGGACGATGAAACCGCGTCCCGTTTCCACCAGGCCGCCCGCGGCCGCGCGCACGCTGGCCACCAGCACCGGCATCGGCACCGTGCCGAATTTATCGGCCAGGGTGGCCTGCAAGTGTTCGCGGCTGAGCAAACCGGCACCGTCCAGAGAACGGAACGGCGCCAGCCATTGCAGGCGCGGCAAGACCACGAACGCATCCGGTTCCAGGGCGGCCACGTCGTCGAGCGCGCACCAGAAGCCGCGGCAGTGCTGGCCCGAGATGCCATCCATCGCCTGCCCCGCCCCGCCCGGATAAAACAGCCATCCCTTCACCAACGCCCGCGCCCGCGTCACGGGACGCGGCAGCACGGCCTGGGCCGCCGGATGGGTGCCCAGCGCCAGTTGCCTCTCAAAAATCTTGCGCATTTTGGCGCCCAGGCTGTCGGCCAGGTTGGGGCCGACAAAGGTGTCGAAGCGCGACGCCGCCTCCCCTTCGAGCAGATAGAATTTGGTGGCGAACTCGATGTGTTCGAGGCCGCCGTCACCATGGTCGAGCAGGAAGTCGAATTCGCCCACAGTATCGTTGCGGCTGGCGCGCACTTGCAGGCCGTGCGCCACCAGCAAGCCATGCTCCTGGAAATAGAAGGCCATCAGCTTTTCGGCATACAGGCCCAGGCGCGTGTAGTTGCGCGTGCCGAGCGCCTCCAGCAGGGGCGCGGGATTGCTGTCCAGGCGCAGCAGCCACTCGTCGACCGCCGCCGGCAGCTCGCCCAAGGTGGCGATCTTGCCTTCCCAGTGCGGGTCGGCCGGATCGAGCAGGTCGGGCGCATGCAGCAGCCAGGCCAGCGCGCGCACGTGCGGCTGCTCCAGCTGTCCCCAGCGGCGCTCGAAGCCGGCCTGGTAGTTCTCAGCCGTGCCGGCCATCGTGCGCGCGCGCCAGACACAGGTCGGCCCAGGCCAGCGCCTTGTCGGCGCCGCGCCGCAGCAGCTCGCCCGGATGCAGGGTGGCCACCAGCTTGACGCCGCCCACTTCGTGCACTTGTCCGCGCGAGCCGGCCAGCGTTTCCTGCAGCGGTTTACTCTGCAAGGCGTTGGCGGCGATCTGGCCGAGCGTGAGCACCAGCGGGGCGCCGGACAGCGCCAGTTCGCGGTCCAGGTAGGGACGGCAGGCCAGCGCTTCCTCGGCGCTCGGGGCGCGGTCGCCGCCGTTGGCGCTGGTGGGCCGGCATTTGATCAGGTTCGTTACATACACATTACTGTCGCGCGAGAGCTCGACCGCTGCCAGCATGTTGGCCAGCAGCTTGCCCGGCTCGCCCGAGACCGGCTGGCGTTCTTTTTCGTCGGAGGCGGTCGAGGCGCCGGCGGCCACGAACCAGCGCGCCTGCTGCGCGCCATTGCCGTAGACCGGCTTGCGCCCGCCCTTGCACAGGCCGCAGCGGGTGCAGTTGGCGATGGCGTTCTTGAGCTGGGCCCAGTCCATGGCGGCGATCTCTTCCTCGGTCGGCGGCGGGCCGGGCGGCTCCTCGCCCCAGGCCGAATCGGTGGCCGGACTCGCCGCCGGGGTGGCGGCGGGCGGCATGGCCCTGGCCACCACCGCAGGCGGCGCGGGCATGGTCACCGCGGTAGGCACGGCGGTAGGCACGGCGGTAGGCACCGCGGTAGGCACCGCGGCCGGCAAAGCGGCCGGCACGGGAGCAGCCTCGTAAGCAGCTTCCTGCGCGGGGGCCGCCAGCTCGTCGGACAGTGCCTCGTCCGGCATGGCATCGCGCAAGGTCCACAGCGGGCCGATGCCCATTTCCTGCAAAAACGCGTTATCGCGCGCGCTGGTACTCATAAGACGAACCTCATCACGATGGCATCCTCGCGCTTGCCGTCATGGGCGGGATAGTAGCCGCGGCGGCGGCCGATTTCGGTGTAGCCATACTTTTCATACACGGCCAGCGCGCGCAGATTGGATGGGCGCACTTCGAGCAGGATCGAGTCCATCGACAGGCCGCGCGCGCAGGCGGCGACTTTGTCGAGCAGGTAGCGTCCCAAGCCTTCTCCCTGGCGCCCGGCGGCCACGGCCACGTTGAGCAGATGCGCTTCGTCCACCACCGCCATCAGCAGATAGTAGCCAAGCAGCGCGCCGTCGCGGTCGCGCAGCACCCACGCGTTATAGCCGCTGCCGAGCGAGTCGGCGAAATTACCACGCGTCCAGGGATGCGGGTAGACCTGCTTTTCCAGCTCGAACACGTCGTCAATGTCGGCCACCACCATCGGCGCGTAGTGCAGATGGTCGTCGTCGCGCACCGCACTCATGCGGCAGCCTTGGCGGCGTTGATCACGCTGCGTTCCGCGCTGGTGTAGGCGATCTTGTTGCGCAGGTACAGCGGCTGGGCCTGGGCCGCGCCAACCGCCGCGCCGGCAGCCAGCGCACTGCGTCCGAGCAGCGCCATCTGGGCGGCGTGCGGCATGATCGCCGGATAGGCCCGGGCAAACGCCTGCGCGCCGAAGGCGTCCGGATAGGCCGCCAGGCCGTTGCCGCAGGCCGCCAGCGGACCGGCCACCGGCAGCGGCGCCACCGCATCTGGCGCGCACAGCGTTGGCGCGGCGAGCACGTCCCAGCGCGCCGCGCCATCGTCGTAATGGTACTGGGCCCAGTAAACTTCGCCCATGCGGGCGTCGAGCACGGCCACGACATCGGTGGCGCCATGCTGCTGGCGGCATGCCACGGCCATCGCTTCGAGCGTGATCAGGGGCAGCACCGGCAAGCCGGCGCCATAGGCCAGGCCCTGGGCGATGCCGCAGGCGGTGCGCACGCCGGTAAACGAACCGGGACCGGCGCCGAAGGCGATGGCGCTGCACTCCTTGAGCACGATGCCGGCTTCGGCCAGCAGTTCCTGCACCATCGGCAGGATCGATTGCGAGTGGGTGCGCACGCCGGACGATTCACGGAACAGGACGGTATCACCGCGCAGCAAGGCGCAGGACGCCATCTCGGAGGAGGTTTCAATAGCGAGAATAATAGACATGCAGTATTTTAACCTGACCGGGCCGCGCCTTGGAGCGTGACCAAGCAGGCCATCGTCGGGCGAGGTAGAATGCCGCTCATGCACAGCCACACACTCAACTCCGACAACCGCGACACCATCGCGCAAGCGCTCGGTGGCGACCGTTGGATCGTCGCCTGCCTGTGCGCCGCGTGGTGCGGCACCTGCGCGTCCTACCGCGCCGCCTTCGACGGCCTGGCCGCGCGCCACCCCGACAAGCACTTCGTCTGGATCGATATCGAAGACCAGGCCGAGGTAGTGGGCGACCTCGATGTCGACAACTTCCCTACCCTGCTGATCCAGCGCCATGACATGGTGACCTTCTTCGGCACCATGCTGCCCGATCCGGCCCTGGCCGAACGGCTGATTCAGGCCCAGGTGGCCCAATCGGACGAGGAACTGGCCTCCCAGGCGCGCAGCAGCGACGAGCGCCGCCTGTGGCAGCAGCAATGCAACCTGCGCGTGCTGCTTCGACGCGCCTGAAACTCGCCCCCTCAAAAATGCATTCGTTTGAGTCAAGTCAACAGCGCAGGAAGACGGATAGTCGACCATAGTATAGCTTGGTTGACAACATTTCTGAAGGCGCAGATGAGGGACCTCATGGAAGCCCGCATTGTCAAACTCGAGTCGATGACAGAAAAAATTCTTGCGCGTCTTGAGGCCGTTGAGCGCGATGTTGCCGTCATCCGCGCCAATTACGCCACCAAGGCAGACCTGGCGGCGGTGCAAGTATCGATAGCGGCACTTGAGGCAACCATGATCAAATGGTTCGTCGGAACTGCCATCGCGCTGGCTGGACTCTCCGTCACCCTGGCAGGCCTCGCCTTTGCCGCGGCCAAACTGATCAACTAGCCGGCCCGCCAGTCGAACCGCCCGGCCCATCCCCGCAAGCCGGGTTTTTTTTACGCCCGCAGGCTGCATTCGACATCATTGCCGCCCGTCTCACATTGTACTTGCGCGAATATTGTCCTTAGAGCACCATTTGCTGGTATTCTGTCGACCTCGTGTAATTATTGAAACTCTTCCAAAACGACATCGGGAACGACGCCGGCCTCAGCCCGCTGGCGCGCAACACCGCTGCCGGATTGGATCAATCCGCGCCCGAATGAATACTAAACGATTTCTCAGCCTGATCTTCCTCGCCGCCCTGGCCAGCCCCGCACTGGCGGCCGGCGCACCCGCGGCCGCCACGCCGGACGCCAAGGCCGAAGCCGACTTCGACGCCTACTTCGACACCCGCATGAAGGCGGCCCAGAAAGCGATGAGCGAGAAGCGCTACGCCAGCGTCAGGGAACAGGTGCTGGAGCTCGAAAAAGCCCTGAAACGGGTCGACCCGGACTACGGCGAAAAGTCGCAATGGGCCTATGTGCTCGACTTCAAGCGCTTCGCCCTGTACGAAATGGGCGAACAGGAAGCGGCGGTGGCCAGCTGCCGCCAGACCGTCAAGGTGCTCGCGCCCAACGACTGGCCCTACCTGGCCGAGTTCAACGTGGTGCGCGCCGCGCGCCGCGCCTGCCACAACATGCTGGCCTACGAGCAAAGCGCGGTAGCCACCACGGTCGCCCAGCACGAAGAAGCCATCGCCCAAATCGAACAATGCTTCGCTACCGTCTCGCCGATCGAAGACGCCTCGGTGCTCGACAATTTCTACGAAACGCGCGCCACGGTGTATCTCAAGGCCAACACTGTGACCAAAAACAAATACCAGGAGCAATTGTTCGATACGCTGGTACGCGCCGACGCACGCAAGCTGGCGCTCGACGAAGATCCGCAGTTCGCCAGCATCATGAAGACCCCCGCTTACCTGAATTTTAAGAAGGAATTCAAGAACGATCGCAAAAACGGTTCCAGGAAGACTACGGACAACCAAGAATCGACCTGAGCTTCATCCACCTGACTGCCCGCTGACACCATGCTCCTTTCCGCCCGCACCGCCATGATGAAAACCTCGATCGCCGCCGCCTGCCTGGCCTTGTCGCTGGCCGCCCACGGCGCGGCGCCCCAGGCGCCGGCCGATGACACCGTACGCGCCCAGATCGACAGCCTGGGCGACAGCACCATCGCCGCCCTGGTCCTCGAGCAGCGCTGGACCGAGGTGCTGCCGCTGGCGCGCGCCTGGACCCGCAGCAATCCGGGCTCGGCGCGCGCCTGGTACTACCTCGGCAAGGCCCTGCACCACCTCGACAAGACGGCCGAGGCCGAAACCGCGCTCAAGCGCGCCCTGGCCCTGGCGCCGGACGATGCCCAGACCCTCAACGAGCTGGGCATCATCGCCAACAGCCGCGACAGGCGCGAAGCGGCCATCGGCTACTACGAGCGCGCCCACAAGGCCGACCCGACCCTGCCGGCCGTGGCCGAAAACCTTGGCGCGGTGCTGGCCGCGTCCGGCAAATACCAGCAGGCCCGCACCGCCCTGCTGGGTGCCATCGAACTCGATCCGTCCAGCAGCTTCGCCTGGCACACGCTCGGCACGGTGCACGAAAAACTCGGCCTGATGCCTGAAGCCGAACAGGATTACCGCAAGGCGCTCGAACTGGCCCCGGCGCGCGACAACACCGCCGTCGCGCTCGCCTCGCTGCTGCATGCGCAAGGCAAGTACGCGTACGCGCTGCAGGTCTACCGCAACGCGGTGCGGCAGCGCGCCGACGACCCGGCCGTGTGGCACGGCATGAGCAACTCGATGGCCTCGATCGGACGCATCGACGACGCCGTCAACGCCAGCCGGCGCGCGATCCGGCTCGACCCGACCTACGCTGCCGCCTGGCACGGGCTGGGCGTGCGCTATCTGCAAAAACGCAATTTCGCCAAGGCGCTGATCGCCCTGAACAAGTCGGTCGCCCTCGATCCGGGTTCGGTCAACGCCTGGACCAGCCTGGTGGTGCTGCACAGCCTGCGCCAGGACCAGCCGGCACGGCGCAAGGCGCTCGACCGCCTGCGCAAGCTCGACCGCGCCGCCGCCGACAGTCTCAGCAAGTAAGCAAGTTACTCACTCTCATTCATCAGCAGACGCCCAATCCATGAACATCGCCCTCCGCCCCCTCCTCGCCAGCGTGGCTGTCGCCTTCTTTTTGTCCGGCTGCGCGAGCACGCCGGGCACGGACGCCGCCAAGGCCACGCCCCAGTACGGCGTGCTGGTCCAGAACGGCAAGCTGACCGAAGAAGGCGAACTGCGGCGCGACCTGGGGCTTGAACATTCGACCGCCGGGCGCCACGCCGCCGCCTACGCCCAATGGCTGCCGCTGGCCGAGCAGGGCCACAGCGCATCCCAGTTCAACCTGGGCCTGATGCTGCGCGACGGCCTCGGCGTGCCGGCCGACGCCGCCAAGTCGCTCGAATGGACGCGCAAAGCGGCGGCCGCCAACTATCCCGACGCCTACCTCGCGCTGGGCGTGCGCCATGCCAACGGCACCGGCGTGACCAAAGACCCGGCCGAAGCGCTGCGCTTGTGGCGCCAGGGCGCCGCGCTGGGCGACGCCAACAGCGCGTTCTACGCCGGCCAGGCCCTGTTCTTCGGCCTCGACGTGCCGCGCGACGGCCCCGGCGGCCTCAAGCTGCTGCTGCAGGCGGCCCAGGCCGACACGCCGAGCGTGCGCGCCCAGTCGATCCTCGGCATGATCTACCTGACCGGCGAGGATGGCGTGGCGCGCGACTACGCCAAGGCACGCCAGTGGCTGTCGCTGGCCGCGGCTGGCGAAGAAAGCCAGGCCCAGCACCACCTGGGCGTGATGTACCAGTTCGGGCGCGGCGGCCCGGCCGACGTGCGTAAAGCGGTGGCCTGGTACGAACGCGCCGCGCGCCAGGGCAATCCGGCTTCGCTCAACAACCTGGCCACCTTCTACAAGAACGGCAAGGTCTTGCCGAAGGACGTGAAAAAGGCGCGCGAGTATTTCGAGCGCGCCCACGAAGGCGGCAACCTGGACGCCACGGTGAACCTGGGCGACATGCTGTTCCTGGGCCGCGCCGCCGAGGCCGAGCGCGACAAGGCGGTAGCGCTGTACAAGCAGGCCGCCGAAGCGGCGCACGCACCCGGCCAGTGCCGCTATGCGCGCGCGCTGCGCCATGGCGAAGGCGTGGCCGCCAGCGCGGCCGAAGCGGCGCTGTGGGCCGGCAAGGCCAAGGCCGCGAAACAGGCGTGCGACACCAGGCTGCCGCTTGCGACGTTCCTGAAATAATCTTCCGCGCATCGGCAACCCGGCGCACGCGTGCGCCGATGGACCTGGCGCGCGGATGTGTGTACATTTTCATCATGGCCCGCCTTGCACCGTCACAGTGCGGGCAGCACCCTCGGGCACACCACCGGTTTCGATGCCGGCGCCCCCCAACCTCTCGACGAGAACGCCATGAACCCACAGTCTTCCCCAGACGCCGTACCCGCCGGCGGCTTCTTCACTGCCGCGGCCAACTATGGCGTTGCCGCGCCGCGCCCGCGCCTTCTGCTGGTGACGCTGATGCTCATCGCGCTGTGCATCTTGCTGATCACCGCAATCGACTTCGCCTTTCTGTCGGAGCGGGTGAACTTCACGCTCAGCATGACCGAGGTAAAGGCGACCACCTACGAAGCGCTGCGCGCCAACGAAATGAACACCATCCTGTTCGTCACGGCGGTGATGGGTGGCGTGCTGGCGCTGATCGCGTTCGGGCGCAGCTGGGCGCGCTGGGTCTGGCTGCTGGTATGCATGCTGGCCGGCAGCGCGCTGGCGCTGATCTGGGTTGCCCTGATGTTTCAGTACGCACCGGGCGCGGCCATGATCAAGTGCGCCGTGTACGTGATGCTTGTCGTGCTCAGCTGCCTGCTGTTCGCGCCGTCGAGCAATGCATGGTTCCGCCAGCTCAAGGAACTGCGCAACAATCCGCGCCGGCAGGCGGCAACGCCGGCGCCCTGGCAGGGCGCCGCCCCGGCCGATGGTAAGGCATACGATCCGTACGCGCCGCCGGGCGGCTTGTCCGGCGTGTCCGGCGCGGCCCTCGCTCCGGTGGTGCTCCCGCCGCGCCCCCTCACCGCCACGGCGGGCCTGGGGCTGTGCGTGCTGGCCTCGCTGGCCGGCATGATCATCTCGCTGATCTACATGCCCGACGTGCTGGCCGCCCAGAGCGTGGCGCTCGGCACCGGCATGATGAAAAACCTCGTGTACGGCAGCCTGGTCTTCGGCACCGTCATCGTGATGTTGCTGATGTACTTTATCGCGCGCGGCTCGAACGTGGCACGCTGGATCTGGCTGGTGCTGGCCATCATCGGCTTTTTCAATTCCATCAATGCCTTCAAGACGGCGTTCGTGGTGTCGACCCTGTACGGCTCGCTGGCGGTCATTACCCAGCTCATCGTGCTGGCCGGGACCATCCTGCTGTTCGTTCCGGCCTCCAACCAGTGGGTGCGCGATACGGCGCAGGCGCGCCGGCCGTAACTCCCCTAACCATCACTAAAAAAACCATGCACACTCCCCTATCGTCAGCAGTCCGCTTCGTCGCGCAGCTTGCCCTCGCCAGCCTGGTGCTGTGCCAGGCCGCCCAGGCTGCCCCCGCCACCGACGCGCGCATGCGCGAGTATTTCCAGGCCGTCGGCACCGAGCGTCACTTGAGCATTTCCAGCGAGGCGTTCAAGAAAGGCTACGAGGAAGACTGGAGCAAGGAACGCGATCCGGTACAAAAGGCAAGCAAGAAAATCGCCATGGACCACTTCAATGAGGTGGTCAGCACCAAACTGGTGTGGGAAAAGCTCGAGCCGCTCGCCATCGAGAGCTATCAGCAAGAGCTGAGCGACAGCGATGTGCAGGAAATGATCGCGCACGCCAACAGCCCGGCCGGGAAAGCTAGCAATCAGAAATTGATCCCGGCGTTGCTCGGGCAACTGCCGATGATCCAGCAGTACCTGATGGCGGCGCTGTCCGAGCTTACCAACAGAAAAGGGCCGTCCAAGCCTCTCCCTGCGATGCCGCCGCCAGGACCGAACGACGCGCTGCTGCAAAGCTTCCTGCGCGACATACCTGGCGAAAGAGAAGAGTTCGAGGGGCGCATCGCGCCGACGGTGGACATGATGGCCAGCGCCCTCACCAGGAACGAAAACGCCAAATCCCGGGCGCGGATCGCGCGCGCAGTCGCCAGCGTGAAGAAGCGCCTCTCGTTCGACAACGTCACCGCCCTCAAGGCACGCATGCTCGCCAATGCGCTGAGCGCCGAGGAAATCAACTTGCTGATCGCAGACAACCGGCGCCCGGAACGCCAGGCGCAGATACGCAAGGTGCGCAAGGCCGAGCAGGAATTCCAGGGGCGCATGATGGGCATCATGTAAGCGTCCGGCCCGTTACGGCGGCGGCATCGCCGCATATTTCGCATTTCTTCCACCTCTAACGAAAGCCCATCTTGCAACCAACGTTTACCAAAGTCGCGCGTTCGCTCGCGCAGGCATTCATCGTCACCCTGGCCCTGTCGCAGGCGGCACACGCCGAACCAGCCACCAGGGAAAGCCTGCAGCGCTACTTCGACGCCGCCAAGTCCGAGCGCATCGCCGACACGGCGGCCAAAGCCATGCTCAGGAACGAAGGGGGCGCATTGCAGGCGGAGAACGACCCCAAGGCAAAGGCAAAACTGGCCACCCGCTATGAGCGCCTGTACGGTAGCGTGCGCAAGCATGTCGTCTCGACCGTGTTCGGACCGAAGGCCATCGCCGACTATCAGCAATACTTGCAGGAATCGGAGGTGAAGGACATGATCGTCATGGCCCAAAGCCCGTTCGGCCGCAACTTCCTCGACAAGGTCAACCCGGTGCTGCAGATGCAACCGGCAGTGGTCGATGGCTATGTATCCAAGCGGATCGAGCAAATGAAGGCGCGCACGGACGACAGCGTGCCGCCTCCTGTCGCGCTGCCGAAGCCGGCGGCCGGCTCGAAGGAAGCACTGGCCCTGGCCATGATGCTCGAATGGCCAGGCGCGCGCGAGCAGTTCACCAAGGGCATGGCGCAGGTGGCGGAGAAGTCGCTGGAACAGGCGGCTTCGTTCGAGAGCCAGGGCAATACCGACCTGGCCAAACGCGTGCGGCGCTTCGCCACCGCGGTCCGGACCGAATTCAAGTTTGAGGAAGTGGCCGCTGTCCAGGCGCGCATGATCGCTGAGGAAATGAACGAGGCGGACATCGCCACGCTCACGGCGGAAAACAAGAATCCGGCGCGCTTCGCGCAGCGTCACAAGATCGAGCAGATCGAAGCGGAACTGATGGGCCGCGCGGGCGCCTCCCTGAAGTCGGAAGAGATGCAGAAACTGCTCGCCGGCGAACAAGCCGCGGCCAGGCCGGCCAAGGCAGGCAAGGCCACCAGCAAACAATAAGCATCCTCGTAGCGGCGGCCCCGCCGGCAGCAGGGGGCCGCCATTGAACAATACCAACCAGTACCGCCCCATGAAGAACGTCTTGCACACACCGCTCATCAACGCCGCGCGCGCGCTCGCGCAGGCATGCATTGTCACGCTGGCTTTGGCACACGGCGCCCACGCCGCGCCGGCCACCGAGGAAAGCCTGCGCCGCTACTTCGAGATTGCCAAATCGGAGCGCATGATCGATACCGCCATGGATGCGCTGCTGGAGATCGAGGCTCGGCAATGGCAGGACGAGAGCGATCCGAAGAAAAAGGCAAACCTCAAGGCCCGCTTCGAGCGCACCAGCGCCATTATTCGCAAGCAGATCGCCTGGAACAAGGTCGAACCGGTCGCCATCGAGAGCTACCAGAAGCACTTGCAGGAGTCCGATGTGCAGGAACTGCTCGTGCAGGCCCAAAGCCCGCTCGGCCAGATGATCATCAACAAGGTCACGCCGGCGCTGCTGAAACAGCCGCCCGTGGTGGCGGTCCATCTGGCCAGGCGCATTGAAGAACTCAGGGAACGCAAGGAGGGCAGCGTGCCGCCCCCTGTCGTGCTGCCGCAGCCGCCGGCCGGCTCGAAAGAAGCGCTGGCCCTGGCCCTGATGCTCGACTGGCCGGGCGCGCGCGATGAATTCAACAAGAACATGGCCGACATCGAAACGCGCGGACTGGAAATGGCAGCCGCCTTCGACGGCGAAGCGACCGCCGGTATCGGCGAGGAAGTGCGGCGCTTCTCCAAGGCGATCCGCAGCGAGATCAAGTTCGAAGAGATGGCCGCCATCGAAGCGCGCATGATCGCCGGCGAATTGAGCGAAACGGAAATGGCCGCGCTGATCGAGGAGCACAAGAATCCCGTGCGCGCCGCCCAACGGATCAAGATCGCGCAGGCCGACGCGGAACTGATGACGCGCATGAGCGCTGCGATGCAGTCGGGCGACGTGCTCAAACAGCTCGCCGACGCCGGCAGCGAGGAAGCGCCGGCCACGCCGGCCAGGCCACGCAAGCCGGCCAAGGCAGCCAAGGCGCCTGCAAAGAAATGAGGCCGCTGCCCATGCCCGCCATCGGCGCCGCGCGTTCGCTTGCGCAGGCCTGCCTCCTCGCCCTGGCCCTTTCTCAGCCGGCTTGGGCCGAACCGGCTACCAGGGAAAGCCTGGGTCGCTATTTTTCGATCTCGAAGACCGAGCGCCTGAGCGAGAGCATGGCTGCGGCGATCCTGGAGACCGCGGCGCCGCCATGGCCGGACGAAACCGATACCGGCAAACAGGCGGAAAGGAAAGCGACGTATGAGCTCATGAGCGCCATCCTGCGCGAACGCGCCGGCTGGAGCGTGATCGAACCGGGAGCCGTCGCGATCTACCAGCAGCACTTTCAGGAGTCCGAGGTGCAGGCCCTGATCGTTCAGGCGCAAAGCCCGTTCGGCCAGACCTTCATCGACAAGATCGCGCCGGCGATGCAGAAGCGGGCACCGGCCGTCCAGGCGCACATTGCCGAACGCACGGCGCAATTCATGACGCTCAACCCCGACAGCACCTTCACTGCCGTCCCGCTCCCGCTGCCGCGCGCCGGCTCGAAGGAAGCACTGGCCCTGGCCATGATGCTGGAGTGGCCCGGTGCGCGCGGGCGCTTCGACGCCAACATGGCCGGGCTGGAGACGATGGCGGTGCAAGTGACCGGCGCCGACGGCGTCGTGCAAAGCGCCGGGCAAAGCGAGCAATCGAGGCGCTTTGCCCGCATGCTCCGGGAGCAATTCAAGTTTGAAGAGATCGCCGCCGTCGAAGCGCGCGTGATGGCATCGGAACTGGACGAGCCGGACCTCGCCGCGCTCATCGAAAACAACCGGAACCCGGAGCGCGCCGCGCAACGCGTCAAGATCGAACTGGCCGAGACCGAGCTGGCGACCCACGTGCACGCGTACCTGCAATCGATCGATCTGCGGGGCCTGGCCACGATGGCGCAACGAAAAGAGCAAACGATCGAGCCCGCCACGCCAGAAATAGCGATCAAGGCGCACAAACCGGCGCGGACCAACTAAGGCCCGCGGGCCGAGGAGCGGCCGTCAGGCCAGGCGCAGCGGCAGGCTGCGCAAGCGCTGCCCGGTCAGTTTGAACACCGCGTTGGCCACGGCCGGCGCGATCGGCGGCGTGCCCGGCTCGCCCACTCCCTCGGGCGGCTGGGCACTCTTGATGATCACCGTCTCCACCTCGGGCGTGCTATCGATGCGCAGTACCGGATAGTCGCCAAAATTGCCTTGCTCGACGCGCCCGTTCTTGAGCGTGACCTCCCCCGCCAGCGCGGCCGAGAGGCCGAACACCACAGCCGACTCCATCTGCTGCGCGATGATGTTCGGATTGACCGCCAGGCCGCAATCGATCGCACACACGACGCGGTGCACGCGGATCTGCTTGTCCGTCACCGACACCTCGGCCACCTGCGCCACGATGCTGCCGAACGACTGGTGCAGCGCCACGCCATGCGCGCGGCCCGCCGGCGCGGCGCCAGCCCTGGCCAGCGCCGCGTCGAGCACCGCCAGGTGACGCGGATGGCGCGCCAGCAGCGCGCGTCGGAACGGCGCCCCATCCTGGCCGGCGGCATGCGCCAGTTCGTCGATGAAGCTCTCCTTGAAAAACGCATTGTGCGAGTGGCCGACCGAGCGCCAGTAGCCGAGCGGCACCTGGCTGTCGACGATGACGTGCACCACGCGCTGGTTGTCGATCTCGTACTGCATGTCGTACTCGCCTTCGGCCGTGGTCTTGTCCGGACCGACGCCGGGCAGGCCCAGGTTGCGCGGAAAGTACTGGTGCCCGATCGAGCCGCTGACCGACTTGTTGTCGTAGCTGACGATGCCGCCCTTGGCGTCCACGCTGCCGGAAAAGCGCGCCAGCGCGGCCGGACGGTACACATCGTGCGTCATGTCGTCCTCGCGCGACCAGACCAGCTGCACCGGCTTGCCGCCGGCCGCCATGGCCACCGCGACCGCCTGCGCCACCACGTCCACCTCCAGGCGGCGCCCGAAGCCGCCGCCCAGCAGCAGCACGTCGACCGACACGTCGGCGCGGTTCACGCCCGCCACCTTCGCCGCCACGTCGACGCACATGCTGGGCACCTGGGTCGAGGCCCACAGCATCACCTTGCCGCCCGCCACCTGCGCGGTGCAGTTCATCGGCTCCATGGTCGCATGCGCAAGGAAAGGCGCGCGGTATTCGGCGCGGATGGTCTTGACCGCGCCCGCGGCCAGGGCCACGTCGCCATTTTCGTAATAGGTAAAGCCCGATTCGGTATCGAGGGCGGCGGCGAACTGCTTGAAAATATCGGCGCTCGACAACCCGGCATTGGCACCCTCGTTCCACTTGACGGCCAGCGCACCCAGCGCCTGGCGTGCGCGCCAGTACGAGTCGGCGATCACCGCCACGCCCGCGCCGGCGCCGGTTTTGCCGGACAGCGAGGCCGACACGTCGACCACGTCCACCACGCCCGGCATCGCCTTGGCCTTGGCGGCATCGAACGACGCGACCGTGCCGCCCACCACCGGCGACATCGCCACCGCCGCATACAGCATGGCGGGCGGGCGCGCGTCGATCCCGAACATGGCGCTGCCATTGACCTTGGCCGGCGAATCGCGGCGCGCCTGGGGCGTGCCGATCAGGGTGAATTCGCCGGGCTGCTTGAGGCGCACGTCGGACGGGGAAATATCGAGGCCCGCCGCCGCCGCCCTGGCGGCCAGGCTGCCGTACGAGGCGCGCTTGCCGTCCGGGTGGACCACGAAGCCGCCCGCGCCCTTGCACTGCGCCGCTGGCACGCCCCATTCCTGCGCCGCGGCGGCGATCAGCATGGCGCGCGCCACGGCGCCCGCTTCGCGCATCGGCAGCCAGGCATCCTTGATGCTGCTCGACCCGCCCGTCATCATGATGCCCAGCTCGCGCGCGACTTTAGAGAGCATCCACTGCGCGCCTTCCTTGAGACTGCCGCGGTCATCGGGATGGAACGGCAGATTCTCGCGCAGTACTTCGAGATTGCTGAAGATCTTGTCGATCGGCGCCTGGGTGATGCGCACCTGCGACAGCGGCACGTCGAGCTCCTCGGCCAGCAGCATCGGCAGCGCGGTATTTACGCCCTGCCCCATTTCGCAGCGCGGCACCACCACCGACACCGTGCCGTCGGGCGCGATCGCCACCCAGCCGTTCAGGGCCACGGCGCCGCCGGTCACCGGCAAGGGTTGCGCGGTGTGCAGGCGCTGGCGCGGCGGCTGGATGCCCCAGCCGACGACCAGGGCGCCGCCGGCAGCGAGGCCGCCGAGCAGAAAACGGCGGCGGGTCTTGTTCTTCGGTGTGGACTGGCTCATTGCATTCTCATGGCGTGCGCGGGGATTCGCACTGTAGCACGCCACCGGTGCGGCGCGACAGACGGTGTTTACGCCGGCACGTGCGCCGGCCAGCGCGCCAGGATCGTCTC
Organism: Massilia pseudoviolaceinigra; assembly: GCF_030846505.1. Classification (NCBI taxonomy): domain Bacteria; kingdom Pseudomonadati; phylum Pseudomonadota; class Betaproteobacteria; order Burkholderiales; family Oxalobacteraceae; genus Massilia; species Massilia pseudoviolaceinigra. Next base: position 87,574 of record NZ_JAVCWL010000006.1, read on the forward strand.
GGGCAGCTCGGGGCGGCTGTACAGGTAGCCCTGCGCCTGGTTGCAGCCGTGGCGCAGCAAAAAGGCGGCCTGCTCCTCGGTTTCGACACCCTCGGCGATTACCGACAGGTTCATGCTCTTGCCAAGCTGGATGATGGCGATCGCGATCGCCTCGTCGTTCACGTCGGTCGAGATATCCTTGATGAAGCTGCGGTCGATTTTCAGCGTCTGCACCGGCAACTGCTTGAGGTAGGCCAGCGACGAGTAGCCGGTGCCGAAATCGTCGATCGCCAGTCCCACGCCGATCGAATGCAGGTCGTTGATGAAGACCAGCGCGTCGCCGGTATTCATGATCACCGACTCGGTCACTTCCAGCTGCAGGCGCTGGGGCGCCAGGCCCGTCTCCTTGAGGATATCGGCCACCATGTTGACGATGCTGCCGCGCTCGAACTGCTTGACCGACAGGTTGACCGCGATTTTCGGCACGTGCAGGCCTGCCGCCTCCCAGCGGATCATCTGGCGGCAGGCTTCGTCCAGCACCCACTTGCCGAGCTGGTTGATGAAACCGGTGTCCTCGGCCAGCGGAATGAAGCGCACCGGCGGCACGTTGCCCAGTTCCGGATTATTCCAGCGCACCAGGGCCTCGACCCCGATCAGGCGGCCCGTATCGATTTCGACCTGCGGCTGGTAATTGAGGAAGATTTCGTTCTTGTCGATCGAGCGGCGCAGCATCGCTTCCAGGCGCAGGCGCTCGACGCCTTCGCCCGTCATCGACGGCGCGTAGAACTGGTAGCCGTTGCGGCCGCGCGCCTTGGCCTGGTACATCGCCACGTCGGCATTGCGGATCAACATATTCAGGTCGGCAGCATCATCCGGGAACATGCTGATGCCAACGCTGCCGGTGACGAACAACTCGTAGTCGGACACGATGAAGGGCTGCTCGAACATGGCCATCAGTTTTTCGGCCACCTGGCCGGCGCCGGACTGGCCGCTGACGTTTTCGAGCAGGACGATGAATTCGTCCCCGCCCAGGCGCGCCAGGGTGTCGCCTTCGCGCAGCTTGCCCTGCAGGGCCGACGCGACCTGCTTGAGCAGCTCGTCGCCGACGTGGTGGCCGAGCGTGTCGTTGACGTTCTTGAAGCGATCCAGATCGATGAACAGTACCGCCAGCTGCTGGCCGTCGCGCGCGGCGCGCTTGAGCGCGTGCAGCAGGCGGTCGTGGAACAGCAGCCGGTTGGGCAGCGCCGTGAGCGAATCGTGGTGCGCCATGTGATCGAGCTGCTCCTGCGATTCCTTGACCTTGGTGATGTCGCTGAACACGGCCACGTAGTGGGTGGTGACGCCATGGTTGTCGCGCACCGCCGACACGGTGAGCCACTGCAGGTAGGTTTCGCCGCTCTTGCGCGTGTCCCAGCGCTCGCCGCGCCAGAAACCGACTTCGCCCAGTTCGGCCCACATCTGCTGGTACATGGCCGGGTTTTCGGTGTGCGAGCGGGTCAGGCGCACATCCTTGCCGACCGCCTCGCTCTCGCTGAAGCCCGTGATCCGGGTGAAGGCCGGATTGACGGCAACGATACCCAGCTCGACGTCGATGACCATGACGGCATCGGCGATATGTTCGAGCACCGTGGCCGACAGGCGCAGCTTTTCCTCGGCCTCGCGCCGCTCGGTGACGTCGGCATAGACCCAGATGCTGCCGCCGTTGGGGCGCTCCGGGTCGAGCGCGCAGCCGCTCACGCGGCACCAGAAGACGGTGCCGTCCTCTTTCATGTACTGGCGCTCTTCGTTGTAGTCCTTGCCCTCGGCCAGGGCCGCGTATTGCTGCTCGCCGGCGCGCACGAATTCATCGTGATTCGGGTACATGATGTCGGCCAGCTTGCCGGTCATCTCGCCGCTGGCGTAGCCGAACAGGTCTTCGCAGCGGCGGTTGACCGACACGATGCGCCGTTCGCGCACGAACATCACGCCGAACATGACGTTGTCGAGGATCGCGCTTTGCTCGGTCAGCAGCGCCGCGATGCGCATCTCGTTGTGTTTGCGTTCGCTGATATCGGAAATGATCCCGTCGACCCACGATTTTTCGGGCACGGCCCCCGCCTGCGGCTGGCCGTTCTCGGAGACCCAGCGCTCGATGCCGCCGGCGTCGATGATGCGGTATTCGATTTCGTACGGGCGTCCGCTGGCCATCGCTTCGCGCACGGTGCGGCTTTGCATGCGCCGGTCTTCGGGGCAGATCAGGTCCGACCAGGCATCGGTCGTGCTGCGCATGAGCAGCGCGGCCGGGTAGCCGGAAATGTCTTCGATGGCGTCGCTGACGAAATCGATCGAGCCGCCCGGGCGCACGCGAAACACCGCGCCGGGAACCTGGGTGACGATGGTGCGAAAGCGCTCCTCGCGCCGGCCGATATCTTCGAACAGGTGCTTGATGGCGACCCGCATCTGCTCCATCTGCTTGGCCAGGCGGCCCAGTTCATCGCTGCCTTCGAGGTCGAGGCGCGTCTCGAAGTCGCCGTGCGAGAGGCGGTCGGAAAACTTCATCAGCTGGCGCAGCGGCACCAGCAGACGCTTGTTGAGGAACAGGACGATCAGCACCAGCGACACGGTCAGCTGGAACGCCAGCACGAAGGCGTAGCTGGACTGCTTGCCGCGCAATTCCTGCTGGCTGCGGGCGTCGTCCATCTCGACCACCACCACGCCGATGCGTTCGCCGCGCACCAGGATGTCGCGCTGGGCGCGGTAGATATGGCCCGCCCGGCGCTGGGCCGAGTGGATGTTGATGAACGGGGCGTCGGACTGGCCGATCACCTGGATGCGCAGCACCGACGGATCGCGCATCACCGATTCGACCAGCGACTGGGCCGACTCGGCGTTCATGTTCCAGAGCGACTCCTGCATGCCGAGGGCGAGAATGTCGACATTGCGGCGCAGCGACTCGTTCAGCACCGCCTTGGCCGCCGTCTGCTCCTGCACCCCGATCAGCACGTAGCTGCCGATCAGCGCGGGAATGACCAGCCCGCCGAAAACGACCAGCATCAGCGCGCCGTAAATCGACAGCCCGTACAGCCTGCTCAGCTTGGTACGGAAACGTTGGTAGGCCGTGCTAAGCATGCAGCAAGTCTGAAAGCATGGGGAAGATGCCTGAATGATAAGTTAGGCAAGAAAAGTTTTCTATACGGAATTATGCACGGAAGCTCTCGTCAAGTCACCAACGGCACGGGCGGATGAGGCGTTTTACAGACGGGGAAATGAAAACAGTTGACGTTATTGCTGACGCCAAGGCGGCCATGCAGCGGATCCCGGCATCTGCGTCAATGCCTCGGTCGATGGATGTCGTCTCATCCGTTGGCCAATGCAAATAGACAGCCGCTCAGCGCGAATCGCGCCGACTTGCTATCATCGCAGCACTTTTCTAAAAGGGATTCCCCATGACTTTTTCCATGTACGACGCCTCGGTACCCGTTTTCAAGCAAATCCTGACCAGCCTGTCGGCCGTCATCGACAAGGCCGAAGCCCACGCCACCGAAAAGAAGATCGAACCGGCCGCCCTGCTGCAGGCGCGCCTGTATCCGGACATGTTTCCCTTCCTGCGCCAGGTCCAGGTCGCGGCCGATTTCGCCAAGGGCTGCTGCGCCCGCCTGGCAGGCGTGGACGTGCCGCGCTATGAAGATACCGAGCAGACGTTCGCCGACCTGAAGGAGCGCATCGCCAAGACGCTGGCATTCATCAACGGCCTGCCGCAGGACGGCATCGAAGCGAGCGCCCAGCGCGACATCAGCACCAGCAGCGGCGCCAACGCCAAGCACTTCAAGGGCCAGGTCTATCTGGTGCATTACGCGCTGCCGCACTTCTATTTCCACGCCACGACCGCGTACGCGATCCTGCGCCATAACGGCGTGGAAGTGGGCAAGAAGGATTTCATCGGCTCGTTTTAAGCCGTATATATAGGTAGCGAGGGGAGCCGCGCGGCTCCTGCGCCGGCCGTCCTGCGCATGCGCAACCGGGCTAGCCCTCGCCATTCCTGCGGTGAGGCGTGAGGCGGGGAAGCCTGATCGTGAATGTCACCCCGGTTTCCTGGGTGGAAGTCACCGTAATCTGGCCTTCATGCGCCCTGACAATCTCTTTCACGACGTACAAGCCCAACCCCAGGTTTTGCACCCTTGACATGCTGCGCTCGCTGGGCGGGCGGATGGCAAAACTTTTTACCGGATCGAATAGCGTTCTCAATTTGGCCGTGGGAATCGCGTCGGCGTCGTTTTTCACCTCGAACACAACGTCTGGCTGGCATCCGTTCATCGCGATGTGGATGACGCCGCCCTCGTTGCCATGCTGGATGGCATTCGAGATCAGGTTGGCGAACGCCTGGGCCAGGCGCGGCCCATCCCAGGTACCAGTCAGATTGCCCTCGGAAACGAACTCGATCCGACGGTCGGGATGAAATGTCCGCGCTTCCTCAACCACATTGAGGCATATCTGTTCGAGATCGACGGTGTAGGGATCGATGGGAATTCCACCGCCAAGGTGGGACGTGGAAAAGTCCAGCAGATCGCGCACGATCTCGTCCACCCGTTTCGCACTGTTGAAAATCCTCAGGCCCACCTTGAGCACCTTCGACGGCAAGGTCTGGTCATGCAGCAGCACTTGGGCACCCATGCTCACCGCGCCAAGCGGCGAGCGCACATCGTGGCCGAGAATGGCCAGGAACAGGCTTTGGGCATCGCGCAGCAGCTTGGAATAGCGGGCCATCGATTCGCTTTGCGCCTGGTCTACCGCTTCATTGAAACGCACCATGTCCTGTATTTCGTCCGCAGTGGTGATGGTCACGCTGCGCGCCCACAAACGCAGCACGCTCGACCTGAGCGCCCTGAATTCGGCCATCACCTGATCGCTGTTCAAGCCGGACGACATGCGCGCGGCCGCGTGAATTTCGGCGGCGGTGTCGATTCCCGCGACGGGAGCGAGGCCCTGCGACTTGGCAATGCTTTCACTTTCGGCTTGCGGGGTGTCCAAATCGGTGGCGATGACTTTTAATACCTCGGTGGCGTGATCGCGCAGTTCGATCCGGTCGGCATCTTCGAGCGGCGCCAAGGTGGCCGCAAATTCTTCCCACTCCGCCAGGATGGGGTCAAGATTACCGAGGATAAATTCTGACAAGCGCATTCAGACCTTGCTGAAATCGTTGCGCACCGGGTTGACGCCCTTGAGCAGCTTGCGCACTTCGATCAGCAGGTTCTCCGCCAGGAACGGTTTGCGCAGGAAGGCATCGTAGGCCGTGCTTCTGGCGATATCGCATCGCAACGAGGCGCTCATCAGCAGTATGGGAAGGCGTGCCGTCGAGGGATCGGCTTTCAGATTCTCGCTTAACTCCACCCCGCTCATTTCAGGCATGGCACAGTCTGAAATGAGCAGCGTGTGCGGCGCGCCGCCGAGCTTGGAAAGCGCTTCGGCGCCGCTGGCCGCGATACTGACGTCGAACCCATGCGCCTCTAAGAACATGGAGCAGGTCTCCGCCATGCCCGCATCGTCGTCCACTATCAGTATCATTTGTGCTTCCCCCGCCGCCTTGCGTCCGCGCCGAGGCATCGGCGACGAGCCAAAATTGACTCGCCTCAAGTGTCGCTTCCTATAGGAAATATATCCGTTCGTTACCGAACATTGGGACGGCCAATCGAGCACCACAGACATATAGAGACAGGGGAAGCGCGCGGCTCCCCTGCGCGCCAGCGATCAGGTATTGCGGCGCGGGTAGCCTTGCGCAAGGATACGGACCCACACCACTTCCTTGTCGGCGTCGCTCATCGACACCCAATGCGCCACTTCCACCACGCTGCGCCCGCAGCCGCGGCAGATCTCGTCGAACGTAGTCGAGCAGACCGCGACACAGGGCGTGTCCGGCCGTTCAGGCGGCTTCATGGCGCCCTCACTTGGCGGGGCCGACATCGAGCGCATCCCAGCCGTCGTGGCCGAGCTTTTCCATGGTTTCAATATTCTTGTCGAAGATCTCGGACGCTTCCGGGAATGCCTCGACCGCCCGCTCGATGCTGTCTTCGCGCAGCAGGTGCAGGATGGGGTATGGCGCGCGGTTGGTAAAGTTGCCGATATCGTTGATATCGGTGTCCGCGAACTGGTATTGCGGATGGAAACTGGCTACCTGCAGTTCGCCGTCGAGCTGCATGTCTTCCAGGGCGGCATCGGCCACGTCGAGGAATTCGTTGTAGTCGAGGAAGTCGCCCAGCACGAAGGGGTGGATCAGCAGGGTGGTGTCGATCGCTTCCGGGTCGGTATCGGACAGCAGTTGCAGCTCATTCATCAGGGTTTCGAGCAAGACTTCCGGCGTGGTGGCGCTGGAAACGACGTAGCGCACCTGCTTTTTCACATGAACGGCCTTCGCGAACGGACATAGATTGAGTCCGATGACGGCTTTTTCCAGCCATTGTTGGGTAGCGACAATGATCTGCTCATCGTCGGCGTTCAGATTGGGGGTGCTCATGCTGATGCTTTCAGTAATAGAAGATGCGCGAGAAGCAAGCGTCCGCGCAAAACCCAAATTGTACGCACTCTTTGCGCCACCTCATAGGTGCGCCCGCGTGCGCGCGTAGTTTAGAGGCCGACGCCCGGTTCGCGGCCCGCACCGGCGACGCCCCGGTTTTGGTATTGTTCGCGGGGCCGCCGCATTCGCCCCCGCCGGCCCCGCGCAGCGCCCGCCCGCGCATCCTTGCCATAGGAGAACATCATGCATACCCCCTGGGAGTATCTCAAGCGACCCCGTCCATACACTGATAGCATCCTGGCACTTTTAAGGCATACTCCCGGCAATTGGTCTTTTCCGATGCAACAATATTGGTCGAAAGTGTTATCAAAATATTTGCCGCGCACACATATATTTGACTTGACTCAAACGATAAGTGGTACGTACACTCCGACCTTATCTATTCGTCTGTCCAGCAGTTTTCGGACCCAACAATGGAACGCTATGCAAAAAACGACACGCAATACCACTTCACTTGCAGTCCTCGTTCTGATGCTCGCGCCTGCGCTCAGCCACGCGGTCGACTCCGTCTCAACCAACGTTGCGCCGCTGGCCCCGACGGTCAAGCCCGCACCGGCTCCACTGCATCCCTTCCCCGCCGTCAAGGCAGATGAATACAAGGAAGCCGATGTCTGGGGCCGTATCCGTACCGGTTACGCCATTCCCGACATCGACAACGAGCTCGTTACCAAGCACGTCAAGTGGTACAGCACCCGTCCCGACTATATCGCCCGCACCTCGGCGCGCGCCTCGCGTTACCTGTTCCACGTGGTCCAGGAACTCGAGAAGCGCAACATGCCGACCGAGCTGGCATTGCTGCCGATTATCGAATCGGCCTTCAATCCGCAAGCCTATTCCAAGGCCAACGCCGCCGGCATGTGGCAGTTCGTGCCCGGCACCGGCAAGGATTTCAATCTCAAGCAAAACATGTTCAAGGACGAGCGCCGCGGCGTGCTGGCCTCGACCGATGCCGCGCTGAGCTACCTGCAGCGCCTGTACGGCATGTTCGGCGACTGGCCGCTGGCCCTGGCCGCCTATAACTGGGGCGAAGGCAATGTCCAGCGCGCCATCAAGAAGAACCAGGCGCTCGGCAAACCGACCGACTACGAAAGCCTGTACGAGCACATGCCGGCCGAAACGCGCGAATACGTGCCGAAACTGCAGGCGGTCAAGAACATCATCGCCAACCCGGCCCAGTACCACGTGTCGCTGCCGGTGATCGACAATACACCCTACTTCACCACGGTCGACAAGACCAGCGACATCGACCTGACCATCGCCGCCCAGCTGGCCGAACTGTCGGTCGAGGAATTCAAGGCGCTCAATCCGCAGTTCAACCGCCCGGTCATCACCGGCGGCGAGCAGACCAAGATTCTGTTGCCACAGGAAAATGCGGAGAAGTTCCACCTGAATCTGTCGCAATGGGGCCGTGCCCTGTCGACCTGGACCACGCACAAGATCACCGGCGCCAAGGACAGCATCGCGTCGCTGGCTTCGCGCTTCGGCACGACGCCGGAAGTGATCCGCCAGGCCAACAATATTCCGGCGGCAACCCGCCTGAAGGCGGGTTCCACCATCCTGGTGCCGAAAATCTCGACCTCGGTGCACAACGATATCGCCGAGCACGTCGTCGACAACGCGGTCATGGCGTTCGAAGCCGAACGCGCCGGCCGCCGCCCTGGCCGCGCCGAAAAGCAGACCAACGCCCAGCGCATCAAGGGCAAGGTCGCCGAGCTGAAAACGCGCGTCTCCGGGCGCAACGCCAAGACGGCAGCCAACGAAACGTCGCGCTACAAACGGCGCGGCGGCTGATCGCAGGTGGCGGGCGCATCCGGTGCGCCCGCCATGCCGCTTTATCTACCAAGACTTTCCCGGTAAATCCAGCTTTTTGATACACACTATTCGGATTTACCTATACAACTACAGTGAAACTACTGTATAGTGTTGTTTGTGCGCTGCAATACGTTTCTCGCAATCAGACTGAAGCGATGGCCTTTAGCAGTAACAAAGAAGTAAAACTAGCAGCTTCGCAAGCCTAGGCGTATCCCACGGATACCCTCAATAAAGCCCTCCCGCCTTGTGTGTCGCACCTGACACCGTCCCGGCGCAAAGCTTTTGTGCCGAAATTTCTTTCATCCTGAGTCATTTCGTTGTGTTGGTTGGCGTTGCTATTTTGCGCTCGGAGCATGTGCTCGGGCGCTGATCTATACCGAAAGAAAAGAACATAATGAGTTTTGAAGCATTAGGCCTCCACGCGTCTATCGTAAAAGCAGTAACCGATGCCGGTTACACCGTGCCGACCCCAGTTCAGGAGCAAGCTGTTCCTGCCGCCATCAGCGGCCGCGACCTGCTGGTATCGTCGCAGACCGGTTCCGGCAAGACCGCAGCATTCATGCTGCCAGCACTTCACAAATTCGCCGTTGCCGAGCAATCGCAGGCGTCCAAGAACGCAGCCCAGGAAGCGCAGAATGCGCGTGCCCGCGGCGAGCGTCCACGTTTCAAAGCTGCACAGCCTAAAATGCTGGTGCTGACCCCGACCCGCGAACTGGCACTGCAAGTGACCAGCGCGACCGAAAAATACGGCACCCAGATCCGCCGTATCAAGGCCGTGTCGATCCTGGGCGGCATGCCTTATCCTAAGCAGATGCAACTGCTGGCGCGCAACCCGGAAATCCTGGTCGCTACCCCTGGCCGTCTGATCGACCATATGGAATCGGGCAAGATCGATTTCTCGGAACTCGAAATCCTGGTGCTCGACGAAGCTGACCGCATGCTGGACATGGGTTTCATCGACGACATCGAAAAAATCATCGCCGCCACGCCGGCGAACCGCCAGACGATGCTGTTCTCGGCCACGCTCGACGGCATGGTCGGCAACATGGCCCGCCGCATCACGACCGACCCGATGATCATCCAGATCGCCGGTTCGGCATCGAAGCACGAAAACATCGTGCAGCGCGTGCACTTCGTCGACGACCTGTCGCACAAGAACCGCCTGCTCGACCATCTGCTGCGCGACGAAACGCTGGACCAGGCTGTTGTGTTCACCGCCACCAAGCGTGATGCCGACACCATCGCCGACCGCCTGAACATCGCCGGTTTCTCGGCAGCGGCACTGCATGGCGACATGCACCAGGGCGCGCGTAACCGTACCCTGGACGGCCTGCGCCGCGGCCAGGTCCGCGTGCTGGTCGCGACCGACGTTGCTGCCCGTGGTATCGATGTCCCGAACATCACCCACGTGTTCAACTACGACCTGCCTAAGTTCCCTGAAGACTATGTGCACCGTATCGGCCGTACCGGCCGTGCCGGCCGCAATGGCCTGGCGATCTCGCTGGTGAACCATGCCGAAGGCATGAACGTCAAGCGCATCGAGCGCTTCACCAAGCAGCTCATTCCGGTCAACGTGATCGAAGGCTTCGAGCCGAAGAAAACCGCGTCGGCGCCACGTTCGGCTGCCCGTCCAGGCACCTGGAAACCAGGCGACAACCGCGGCGGCGCCAAGCCAGGCCAGCGTACGTTCAGCAAACCGGGCGCAGCCCCACGCAAGGAAGGCGCAACCGGCGGCGGCTACAAGGGTTCGAACCCGCGTCCGGCTTCCGAGCGCACCCGCAGCTCGTACGGCGACCGTTAATCGTCGACCCGATCGGCGTGCCGCGCAAGCGCATGCCGTCCGCCCTGCCGGTGCAAGGAACTACCCGCCAGAAATGGCCGGGCGAGTGCCAGCCCAGCAGGAGCGACAGTAGCAAACGCAAGCCTCCCTCGCGGAGGCTTGCGTGTTTTCAGCAGCGTTTTTTTTCGTGTCGACTATCGAATTCGGCGGCGCGGGCGCCCAAGGCATCGCCGCCGCCCGCCTGCCGGCGCATCGGCCGGCGTGCCCCGGCGTCAGCGCCGGGCGCCGTACCCGCATGCGATCGCGCGCGGGTCGCACGGCCGCACATACCGCGCGCCAACCGGGCTTTTGTTGCTGCACGACTACGCTATTCCCGGTTGCAAAGCGTAGTAACTGCTATACTTTATTCGTATTTACATTTCTCGCCGCGTCGGCAACGTAGCTTTCTCAGCCTTTCGGCCAGCCTGTTCTGCAGTTGCGAGTGCGCCAATTTCGTGCCACAGACTGATCATAAGTCGTTCACGCGAAAGAGCACATGCATACGCCCGGGTTTGACATCGGCACGATCGAGCATAAATTAATTACAGACGGAAATATTGAATTCAAGCGCCAGGAAAGCTTGCTCAAGACGGGCGCTTTACAGGACGCGATTTTCAATAGCGCCTATTTCTCGAGCATCGCCACCGACGAAAAGGGAGTCATCCAGATTTTCAACGTCGGCGCCGAGCGCATGCTCGGCTATACCGCGCTGGACGTCGTCAACCGCATCACGCCTGCCGACATTTCAGATCCGCAGGAAATGATCGCGCGGGCAGCGGAACTGAGCCTGGAACTGGACACCACCATCACGCCCGGTTTCGAAGCCCTGGTCTTCAAGGCTTCGCGCGGCATTGAAGACATTTACGAGCTGAGCTATATCCGCAAGGATGGCAGCCGCTTCCCGGCGCTCGTGTCGGTTACCGCCTTGCGCGACGATCACAATGCGATCATCGGCTACCTGCTGATCGGCACCGACAACACGGCGCGCAAACGGGCCGAAGAGGCCCTGCTCAAGGCCGGCGCGCTGCAAAGCGCCATTTTCAACAGCGCCAATTTCTCCAGCATCGCCACCGACGCCAAGGGCGTTATCCAGATCTTCAACGTCGGGGCCGAACGCATGCTGTATACCGCGCTCGACGTGGTCAACAAGATCACGCCGGCCGACATTTCCGATCCGCTGGAAGTGATCGTGCGCGCCAAGGCCCTCAGCGTGGAACTCGACACGCCCATCACGCCGGGCTTCGAGGCGCTGGTGTTCAAGGCCTCGCGCGGCATCGAAGACATTTACGAGCTGACCTATTTCCGCAAGGATGGCAGCCGCTTTCCGGCGGTGGTCTCGGTGACCGCATTACGCGACGCGCAAAACGCCATCATTGGCTACCTGCTCATCGGCACCGACAATACCGCGCGCAAGCAGGCCGAAGAAGCCCTGCTCAAGGCCGGCGCGCTGCAGAGCGCCATTTTCAACAGCGCCAATTTTTCCAGCATCGCCACCGACGCCAAGGGCGTCATCCAGATCTTCAACGTCGGGGCCGAACGCATGCTCGGCTACACGGCGCTCGAAGTGATGAACACGATCACCCCGGCCGATATTTCCGATCCCCAGGAAGTGATCGCGCGCGCCAAGGCCCTCAGCCTGGAGCTGGAAACGCCGATCACGCCCGGCTTCGAAGCGCTGGTGTTCAAGGCCTCGCGCGGCATTGAGGATATTTACGAACTGACCTACGTGCGCAAGGATGGCAGCCGCTTTCCGGCCATCGTCTCGGTCACCGCCCTGCGCGACGCCCACGACGACATCATCGGCTACCTGCTGATCGGCACCGACAATACCGCCCGCAAGCAAGTCGAGGCTGCGCAGGCGCTGCTGGACCAGCGCCTGCGCGACCAGCAGTTCTACACCCGTTCGCTGATCGAGTCCAATCTCGACGCCCTGATGATGACCGACCCGCAAGGCATCATTTCGGATGTGAACCAGCAGATGGTCGCCCTCACCGGGCGCACCCGCGATGAACTGATCGGCGCCCCCAGCAAGAAATTCTTCACCGACCAGAGCCAGGCCGATGCGGCCATCAAGCGCGTGCTCCAGGAAAACAAGGTGACCGATTACGAACTGACGGTGCGGGCCCTCAACGGGATCGAAACCGTGGTGTCGTACAACGCCGCCACCTTCCACGACCGCGACCGCAAGCTGCAAGGCGTGTTCGCCGCCGCCCGCGACGTCACCGAGCGCAAGCGTTTCGAGCACACGCTGGAAGTGAAAAATATTGAACTGGAACGCGCCAGCCGCATGAAGTCGGAATTCCTGGCCACCATGTCGCACGAGTTGCGCACGCCCCTCAACGCCATCATCGGCTTTTCCGAGGCGCTCAAGGACGGTTTTCTGGGCCAGACCAGTGCACTGCAACACGAATGCGCCGGCGACATTTTCAGCAGCGGCCTGCACTTGCTATCGCTGATCAACGACATCCTGGATCTGTCGAAAGTCGAAGCCGGCATGATGGCGCTCGAACTCGATGCCGTCGACCTGCACAGCCTTCTGCCGAACAGCCTGACCATCGTGCGCGAAAAGGCGGCGGCCCAGAACATTGCGCTGAGCCTGGAGGTTGGCGACGACCTCGGCATGCCGCAACTGGACATCCGCAAGACCAAGCAAATTGTCTACAACCTGCTCTCGAACGCCGTCAAATTCAGCGCCAATGGCGATGCCGTCACCTTGCACGCGCGGCGGGTGCCGCGCCGCGCCGTCGGCCATCTTGCCGGACCCTGGCCGGTGCATGGCTTCCCCCTGGCCGACAACGAGTACAAGGATTTTCTGGAACTGTGCGTCAGCGACAGCGGCATCGGGATCTCGGAGCCGGACATGGCAACCCTGTTCCAGGCCTTCAGCCAGATCGACAGCAGCCTGGCGCGAAAATTCGAAGGCACCGGCCTCGGCCTGGCGATGGTCAGGCAGTTGGCCGAGCTGCAGGGCGGCACGGTGGCGGTCGCCAGCCGCGCGGGAGAGGGATCGCGCTTCGCCGTCTGGTTGCCGCTGCGCACGCTGGTGCCGGGGGCGCGCCCCGCGCTGCACGGCGCCGCAGCGCCGCCCGCGCCCGATACCATGGCCCCCGCGCGCCCCGGCCCGGCCGAGCGCATCGCACTCGTGGTGGAAGATAACGACCCGGCCGCGGCACTGGCGCGCCTGCTGCTCGAAGCCGAAGGCTTTACCGTGCTGCGCGCGGCGAGCGGCGAGCAGGCGCTGGAGATGGCGCCACGGCAGGCGCTGAGCCTGATTACGCTCGACATCCGCTTGCCGGGCATGGATGGCTGGCAGTTGCTCCAGCGCCTGCGCGAAAATCCGGCGCTGGCACGGGTGCCGGTGGTGGTCATTTCGGGCATCGCCGATGCCAACCTGGCCCTGTCCGGGGGCGCCGCCGCCATGCTGCAAAAGCCGATCACCCATGCCCAGTTGCAAGCCTCGCTGAGCGCCCTGGGCATGCAGCCATCGCTGGAACGCACGTGCACGGTGCTGGTGGTCGAGCACGACCCCAGGGCGGTCGAAGCCATCGCCGGCCTGCTGCCCAGCCCCGCGTATGCGGTGCTGCGCGCCTACACGGGAAGCGAGGCCATTTTCCTGGCCCAGCACATGCGCCCGGACCTGATCCTGCTCGACCTGATGCTGCCGGACCTGAACGGTATCGACGTGGCCGAGACGCTGCAGCGCAATCCGGCCACGGCGCGCATCCCGATCCTGGTCGGCGCGGCGGCGCAGGTGAGCGGCCCGCAGAACGCCGACAAGCGCGCCCTCGACCAGGCCCGCTTCGTCGCCGAAGTGCGGCGCGCCCTGCTCCCGCATTAGGGATGACCGGCCATGGCAAGGATCCTCATCATTGAAGACAACGCGGCCAACATGAAGCTGGCCTCGCTGCTGCTGCGCCATGCCGGGCATGCGGTATTGTGCGCCCCCGACGCCGAAAGCGGCTTGACCATGGCGCGTACCGACAAACCCGACCTGATCCTGATGGATATTCAGTTGCCCGGCATGGACGGGCTGGCGGCGACGGCGCTGCTGAAACAGGATGCCGGCACCGGCACCATCCCCGTGATCGCCCTGACCGCGATGGCGATGAAGGAAGACCGCGCAAAAAGCGAAAGCGCCGGCTGCGACGCCTATATCGCCAAGCCGCTGCGCCATCAGGAATTGTATGCGGCGATCAACGCCTTGCTGCCCCCGGGAGAAATACCATGACGCTGCGCGCACCCACCATCCTGATCGTCGACGACGAAGCCAAGAACCGGCGCCTGCTGGCGGTACTGTTGCAGCCCGAGGGCTACAGCACCTGCGGCGCGGCCAGCGGCGAGGAGGCGCTGGCATCCATCGGCGAGTCGGCCCCGGACCTGATCCTGCTCGACATTACCATGCCGGGCATGGATGGCTACCGGGTCGCCAGCATCCTGAAGGCCGATCCGGCCACCGCCAATATTCCCATCATCATGGTCACCGCGCACATGGAGCGCACCGCGCGCCTGGCCGGCCTGGACGCCGGGGCGGAAGATTTCCTGACCAAACCCGTCGACCGGGCGGAACTATGGTTGAGGGTGCGCAACCTGTTGCGCCTGAAAGCGTACGGCGACCTCCAGGACTACAGCGCCAAGCTCGAGAGCCAGGTGCTGGCGCGCACGGTCGACCTGCAGCGCTTTCGCACAGCGATGGACGCCACCGCCGATGCCATCATGCTGATCAGCCGCGCGAGCATGCGCTTTAGCGAGGTCAACGAGACAGCATGCCATTTGCTCGGCTACTCGCGCACGGACATGCTAAGCATGGGGCCGACCGAACTGGTCAAGACGAGCCGCGCTGCGCTGGAGTGCCAGTATGACGCACTCATTGTCGACGGCGCCCACCGCGACCAGCGGGAAATGATGATGACCTGCAAGGATGGCTCGACCGTGCAGGTGGAAGTGCACAGCCAGGCGCTGCGCTCCGGTAACGACTGGACCATTGTGGTGGTGGTGCGCGACATTACCGAGCGCAAGCAAGCGGAAATGCGCCTGACCCACCTGGCCCATCACGACGCCCTGACAGGTCTGCCCAACCGCACGCTGTTTTATGACACCTTGCAGCGCACCCTGACGCTGGCGCGCGGCAGCGGCGCGCTGGTCGCGGTCATGTTCCTCGACCTCGACAATTTCAAGAATATCAACGATACCCTGGGCCATGCGATTGGCGACGAGCTGCTGTTACAGTTCAGCAACCGCCTGATGCAGTGCGTGCGCGTGCGCGACACGGTCGGCCGCCTGGGGGGAGACGAATTTGCGCTGATCCTGATCATGCAGGATTGCCAGCAGGGCGCGGTGGTGATCGCCCAGAAGATCCGCGACGTCTTGCGCGCGCCATTCATCCTGAGCGGGCACGAAGTGACGATCACCGCCAGCATCGGCATCACCGTCCATCCGGACGACGCCTCCGATCCGGATACGCTGATCAAGTACGCCGATACGGCCATGTACCAGGCCAAGCACGCCGGGCGCGACACCTACCGCTTCTTCACCGCGCAGATGAACGCCGACGTGCTGGCCCGCCTGACGCTCGAAACCGCCTTGCGCAAGGCCATCGAAAACGAGGAATTCGTGCTGCATTATCAGCCCAAGGTGCACCTCAACAGCGGGCGCGTGGCCGGTCTGGAAGCGCTGCTGCGCTGGGACCGCCCCGGCCATGGCCTGGTCCCGCCGAATGCATTCATTCCGGTGCTGGAAGAGACGGGCATGATCGTGCAAGTCGGCAGCTGGGTCGTGGCGCAGGCGTGCCGCCAGATCGGCTTGTGGCTGCGTTCGCCGGTGGGTCCGATCCAGGTGGCGGTCAACGTCTCCGGGAGGCAATTTGCGGAAGGCGACCTGGATGGAGACATCATCAAGGGACTGGCGCAGCACGACATTCCGGCCGAGCTGCTCGATCTGGAGCTGACCGAGACGTCCTTAATGGCCAATACCGAGCGCACCACCGAGATCTTGCACAGGCTCAAGCAGCGCGGGGTGCAGATTTCCATCGACGATTTCGGCACCGGCTACTCCAGCCTGGCTTACCTGCGCCGTTTTCCTATCGATAAACTGAAGATCGACATCGCTTTCATCCGCGACGTCACCACCAGTCCCGATGACGCGGCCATCGTGCTGGCCATCATCAGCATGGCCCACAGTCTCAAGCTCGATGTGATTGCCGAAGGCGTCGAAACCGCCGCCCAGCTCAATTACCTGCGGCGCCACCATTGCGACCAGATCCAGGGCTACCACTTCAGCCGGCCCCTGCCCGTGGATCAGGTCACGCAGATGCTGCTGCAGGACCAGGGCCTGGCACCGCCAGCGGGCAGCGGGCAGTCGCGCAAGACCTTGCTGCTGATTGACGACGACCCATTCATGCTCGAGGTACTGGCCAATCTGTTCGGCCGCGACGGCTACCAGATCCTGTGCGCGCGCTCCGCGGCGGAAGGCTTCGACGTGCTGGCCTTGAACGAGGTGCAGGTGATCCTGTGCGACCAGTGCATGCCGTCCATGAGCGGAACGGAGTTCCTGGACAAGGTCAAGGAACTGTATCCGAAGACATTTCGTATCGTCCTATCCGGAAATACCGATCTGGAATCGATCATGAAGGCGGTCAACTGCGGGGCAATTCTTCGTTTTTATACCAAGCCGTGGGACAACAACCTGCTGCGCGATCACGTGCGCGATGCCTTCCGCCAGTTCATGGCGATCGCATGACAGCGCACAGACCATCCGGCTCACGCCATTGCTGGCCGTGGTATCGATGGTGCGCACGCCGCGCCAGCTTGGGCGAACGAGGCGCTGCGTGCGAGAAGGCGCGTGGCGGCACATTGCTCGAACAACGTTAACGAGGCATACTTGCGTGGATAAAACGTCAATCTGGATATATAGTTAACTCGCTCAACCACGGGAGTACCCGCATGCCGAATGAATTCACGCTCGCAACCGCCGTTGCGCTCCCCGCGCACTCCAGCGTCAACCAGGCCTTTGCATCGGTGAACCTGGCTGATGCATTTGCGATCCGGCTGCCGTCGGGCGCATCGGCCGACCCGGATGTGCTGGCCCGTTTCATCTTCGCGCACCAGCCCGCGTGGATCGGACACCTCCTGCGTGTGCGCGACATGATCGTCGTCGGCCTGGGCCTGAAAACGGCCGCGCAGCTGGCGAAAATCGCCAGTGAAACGGAGCCTTCCCGCGTTGGCATCTTCAAAGTCTACAGCACGAACGAGACCGAGATCGTGGTTGGGGAAGACGACAGGCACCTCGATTTCCGGATCTCGATTCTGTGCGCGGGCGGATCAGCGCCGGACAGCAGGCGCGAGCTGACCATGACAACGGTGGTTCACTGCCACAACCTGCTGGGACGAACCTACCTGCGCGTCATCGCGCCCTTTCACCGCGCCGTCGTCAAAGCCAGTTTGCGCAGCGCGGCGCGCGTCGGATGGCCCGACGCTGGCGCGCATCAATAGGCGCAGGTGCGAAATCCGCAGAAAATATCATCCCGCTCGGGCATGAAGAAATTGCGGAAGCGCGCCGAACCAAAGCGTGACGGCGTGGCAAACGACGCGCCGCGCAGCACTTGATGGGTCATGAACCACGGCTGCGAATACTCGCGGTAGCGGTCCGGCGCAAATCCCGGATACGGCTCGAACGGCGTGCCGGTCCACTCCCACAACTGGCCCCAGCGGAACCCCGCCTGCCCTGACAGCGCCGCGTACTCCCATTGCGCTTCGGTGGGCAAGCGCCGCTGCGCCCATGCGCAATACGCCTGGACCTCGAACAGGCACACATGGCGCACCGGTTCGGACGCCGACAGCGTCGACAAGCGCCCGAAGCGCATCGTGCGCCACTGGTCGCCGTCGCGCTGCCAGTAGCGCGGCGACGAGCGCTCCTGGCGCATCAGCCACGCGCTGCCGGCCGCGCTCCAGTACTGGCGGTTCTGGTAACCGCCATCGGCCACGAATTCGGCAAACTGCGCATTGGTCACCAGAGCCGCATCGATACGAAACGGCGCCACATAGACCGGGTGCGCCTGCTTCTCGTTGTCGAACACGAAGCCACCCTCCTTCCCTCCACCGAGCACGATGGTCGCGCCGGGATAGGCGATTTCCGCCCCTTGCGAATGGACCGCTTCATCACGCGTGAGCTGCGCGGGCGCCGGCACGCCCAGCGTCTGCATCGAATACAGACAGGCTTCGCCGTGCATATCCTCGTGCGCCAGCGCCAGCCGATACGGGTACAGGGCGTCGTCCGTGCCCGCCTCGCGCGAGAGCTTGTCGAGGGTACGATCGAGCACTTCATGGCAGTAGGTCTTCAACGCGCCGGGGCTGGGCAGGTCGAGCGTCCAGCGCGAGCGGTGCGGCACCAGGTTCGAATCGAACCAGTCGTCGCCGCGCGTGAGCAGCGAGCCGCGCTGGGCATCGGCCGGATGGCTGGACATGGCCTCGCGCAGGATGAACCATTCGGCGAACCACGCGGTGTGACCCAGTTCCCACAGCGGCGGATTGATCGTGGCAATATGCGGCACGCGCGACAGACTGTCGAAACCCGCGCCGGCAAAGCAGTCGAAGAGGCTGAGCGTATAATTGCGCGCACTCTGCAGCGCCTCGGCCAATTGCTGCGGCTTGGCGTGCCGGAAGGATGCGGGGATTGAACTCATAGCAGGCAATTGTAACGACTTTTTCAAGGAGTCGCCGTGCAGCGACCACGCGTGCTGATCGTCAGTCCCGCATCGAAGCGGGAGAACAACGGCAACTGGCAGACCGCCAGCCGCTGGGCGCATTTCCTGCGCGCGCGCTGCCGCGTGACGATCGCCCCCGGCTGGGACGCAGGCGCTGCCCCTCCCGACCTGATGATCGCGCTGCATGCGCGCCGCTCGGCGGCCCCGCTGGCCGCTTTTGCCGCCGCTTTCCCCGGCCGTGCGCGCGTGCTGGTATTGACCGGCACCGATCTGTATCGCGACATCGCCACCGACGCCGCAGCCCAGGCATCGCTCGCCCACGCCGACAAGCTGGTGCTGCTGCAGGCCGACGGGCTGGCCTTGCTGGCACCCGAACTGCGCCCCAGGGCCAGCGTGATCCACCAGTCCGCGCCGTCGCTCGTGCCCTTCCCCCATGGCGCGGCGCGCCGCTTCATCGACATCGTCATGATCGGCCATCTGCGCGAAGAAAAAGACCCGCGCACCTTCATGGCCGCGGCCACGCTGGTGTTGGTGCCCAAGGCGCGCCTGCTGCATATCGGCGGCGCGCTCGATCCGGCCTTGGGCGCGCTGGCCGAGACCACGCAGGCGGCCACGCCGCGTTACCGCTGGCTGGGCGCGATGGCGCACGCCGCCACGCGCCAGCGCCTGCGGCGCAGCCACGCCATGGTGATCGCCTCGCACATGGAAGGCGGCGCCAACGTCATCATCGAAGCGCTCACCTGCGGCGTGCCGGTGCTGGCCAGCGATATCAGCGGCAACCGCGGCATGCTGGGCGAGGACTACGCGGGCTACTTCGCGGCGGGCGACGCGCCCGCGCTGGCGCGCCTGATCGAGCGCTGCATCGGCGACCAGGCCTTCCATGCGCTGCTGCGGCGCCAGTGCGACGCGCGCGCCCCCTTGTTCGCGCCAGAGCACGAGCGCGCCAGTGTGCTCGACTTGGTGGATAATCTGGTCTGACCTGCCTTTTACCGAAACGGACACCGACCATGAGCAATGCCCCAGAAACGCCCATCAAACTCACCTCGTTTTCGCATGGCGGCGGCTGCGGCTGCAAAATCGCGCCCGGCGTGCTGTCCGAGATCCTGAAAAACTCGACCGGCTTCCCGGTCCCCAAGGAGCTGATGGTCGGTATCGAGACCGCCGACGACGCCGCCGTCTACAAGCTCAATGACGAACAGGCGCTGATCGCCACCACCGATTTCTTCATGCCGATCGTCGACGACCCGTTCGATTTCGGCCGCATCGCCGCCACCAACGCCATCTCCGACGTGTACGCGATGGGCGGCACGCCGATCATGGCGCTCGCGCTGGTGGGCATGCCGATCAATAAACTGCCGCTCGAAACCATCGGCCAGATCATCCGCGGCGGCGAAACCATGTGCGCCGAAGCGGGCATTCCCATCGCCGGCGGCCACACCATCGATTCGGTCGAGCCGATCTACGGACTGGTGGTGCTGGGGCTCGTGCATCCGTCCAGGGTCAAGCGCAACGCGGACGCGCGTGCGGGCGACGTGCTCATTCTGGGCAAACCGCTGGGCGTGGGCGTGCTCTCGGCGGCGCTCAAAAAAGACGTGCTCGGTCCCGAAGGCTACGCCGCCATGATCGCCAATACGACCAAACTGAATAAGCCGGGCAAGGCGCTGTCGGAAATGGAAGGGGTGCATGCGCTGACCGACGTTACCGGCTTCGGCCTGTTGGGCCACCTGCTGGAACTGGCGCGCGGCTCGCAATTGACGGCGCAGCTGACCATGTCGCAAATTCCGCTGCTGCCGGGCGTGGAACAGCTGGCGCACGATGGCTACTTCACCGGTGCGTCGGGACGCAACTGGGATGCCTACGGCAAGGACGTGACGCTCTCGCCGAGCATCAGCAGCGCGCAGCACATGCTGCTGACCGACCCGCAAACCTCGGGCGGGCTGCTGGTATCGTGCGACCCGGGCAGCGTGGACGAGATCCTGGCGCTGTTCGCGCGCGAAGGCTTCGAAAGCGCCGCCGTCATCGGCGAGATGACGGCCGGCACGCCGCGCGTGCAGGTCGCGGCATAAGGGCGGAAGGCCGCCCCGGGCACGGCCCGGGCCAGCCTCGGTGCCGCATCAAGCGGCTGAGGTGCCCGATGCCGACTTGCGGCGCTTGCGTGCCGCGAAGCCCAGCATGGCCAGGCCGGCGCCCAGCATGGCCCAGCTGCCAGGTTCCGGCACGGCGGCAACCGAGAACGACAGGTTGTCGGCATAGCCATCGTTGTAGCTGCCTTCGACACGGCGCATGTCGAGGACGATGTCGACCAGCGCGGTACCGACCGGAATCATGCCATAGTTGTCGCGGTATACCATGCTGGTATTGCCGCCACGGTCACCCGGGGTGACCGGTGCCAGGCTGGTGCTGAACAGGGTTTGGCCGGTGCTGTCGCGGAACACGGCGCTCAGGGTCGCATTGTCGCTCTGGGAAGCGTAGCCGCCCAGCCAGCCGGACAGGTTAAATTGCGACTGTCCGGCGTTGATGGCGCCGCTGAAAGCGCTCAGGTCGATGACCTGGATCGCGCGCGATGCCGCCGTATTGACGCCACCGCCAAAGAAATTCTTGCTGCGGTTTTGCGGGCCTGCATCGGTCGTCGAAGGGAAGCCACCGCCCGCGCCGTACCGGACAGCCGTCAAGCCACCCGTGACGTTCCAGCCGGAAACCTGCACCGTGCCGCCGTCGGTCGAGCCCACGCCCGCTTCAGCATCGCCATTGACGATCAGATTCTGGCCCACGGCGGCCGTGCCAGCGCTCGCCGGGGAGGCGCAAGCGAGCGCACTCGCCATCGATAAAGCCATTGCAACAGTTACAAAACGCATAAACATCCCTTGAGTGATTGACGTGCCGCCTGTGCCAGCCTGCGGCTCCGCGGCAGACGAACGGGACGCCGGTAAATATGATGCCATTTTACAAGGTTTCCACGCGTATGTATTCAAACAACAAGACATTTACTGCACTGGTGTCGGCAAAAAGGCAATGCGATTGGCGGGAAAGCCGCCGGCCAAGGGCAAAATGCAACGTTGATAATTTTATTCAGGGTACCGTGCGGGCATGCGAATACGGGACGGGTATGATCGGTTGTGCGGTTCCACCTTGTGCATCTCCAGGAGAACATGATGGCGTATGTCGACGGTTTCGTACTTCCCCTCCCCACCAGCAACATCGAAAGTTATCGCGCCATGGCGGCCACCTGCGGCGCCATCTGGCGCGAACATGGCGCGCTGCAGTACCGCGAATGCATTGCCGACGACGTCAAGCCCGGCAAGCTCACGTCGTTCCCCCAGAGCGTGAATCTGCAGCCCGGCGAGACCGTGGTCTTTTCCTGGATCGTGTACGAATCGCGCGCCCACCGCGATGAAGTCAACGACAAGGTCATGAAAGACCCGCGCATGGCCGACTTCATGAAAGGGACCGACATGCCCTTCGACGGCAAGCGCATGATTTACGGCGGCTTCGACATGTTTCTCGATTTGTAGGTTGCCCGCGGCTTGGCGAGGGCGCGGTTTGTCGGCGTGCACATCAGCGCTTGACAAGCCGGCGCGCCCTGACGTACAGTGAACTCATGTCTTCTTCCCTGCATCTGTCGTCTTCCCCCCTGCTCGCTGGCGCGCTATCGCTAGCGACGCTACTAGCTGCACGCGCGTAATCCACCCGCAGTGCGCCGCCCGGCTCCCCGCCGGCGAGTTGTAAGCCAGTAAAACCCCAGGAAAGTCCGACCCGATGTTTGCACCTGTCTCCATCACTTTGTTTCTACTGCTAAAGCTACCGATCGGTTGCCTGGCCTAGCGTATCCGTGGCCGCCCGGCAGCCCGTCGCCACACCGCCGCCCGGCCCTTATCCGCTTTAGTCTCAGGAGAACACCATGATGTTGCAGAACCCGTCGTCGAAATACCGCGCCTTCCCTCCAGTCAATTTGTCCGACCGCCAGTGGCCCGACCGTGCCATTACCCATCCGCCGATCTGGATGAGCACCGATCTGCGCGACGGCAACCAGGCTTTGATCGAGCCGATGAGCCCGGAGAAGAAGCTGCGCTTTTTCGAGATGCTGGTCCAGATTGGCCTCAAGGAAATCGAAGTCGGTTTTCCGTCCGCCTCGCAGACCGACTTCGATTTCGTGCGCAAGCTGATCGACGAAAACCGCATCCCCGAGGACGTCACCATCATCGTGCTGACCCAGTCGCGCGAGGAATTGATCCGCCGTACGGTCGACTCGTGCGTGGGTGCGCGGCGCGCCATCGTGCACCTGTACAACTCGGTTGCGCCTGTATTCCGCAAGGTGGTGTTCGGCATGACGCGCGAGCAGATCACCGAGATCGCGGTCAGCGGCACCAAACTGGTCAAGCATCTGGTCAAGCAGCATTCGCAAACCGAATGGGCGTTCGAATACACGCCGGAATCGTTCTCGACGACGGAACTCGATTTCTCCAAGCATATCTGCGACGCCGTCAGCGAGGTCTGGCAGCCGACGCCGCACAACAAGATGATCGTCAACCTGCCTTCCACGGTCGAATGCAGCACGCCGAATGTGTATGCCGACCAGATCGAGTGGATGTCGCGCAAGCTGGCACGGCGCGATTCGCTGATCATCAGCGTACACCCGCACAATGACCGCGGCACGGCGGTGGCCTCGGCCGAGCTGGCCATCATGGCGGGCGCCGACCGGGTTGAAGGCTGCCTGTTCGGCAACGGCGAGCGCACCGGCAATGTCGACCTCGTGACCCTGGCGATGAACCTGTACACCCAGGGCGTGCATCCGGGGCTCGATTTCTCGGACATCGATGCCGTACGACAGGTTGTGGAGGAATGCAACCAGTTGCCGGTGCATCCGCGTCATCCGTATGCGGGCGACCTGGTGTTTACGGCGTTTTCCGGTTCGCACCAGGATGCGATCAAAAAAGGATTTGCCCAGCAAAAGCCGAATGCCTTGTGGGAAGTGCCTTACTTGCCGATCGACCCGGCCGACCTGGGGCGCAGCTACGATGCGGTGATCCGCGTCAACAGCCAGTCCGGCAAGGGCGGGATGGCGTATCTGCTGGAACAGGAATTCGGCCTGAGTTTGCCGCGCCGCTTGCAGATCGAGTTCAGCCGCGCGGTGCAGGCGGTGGCCGACGCCAGCGGCCGCGAGATCGCCGCGAAGGAGATTCATGCAATTTTTTGCAGCGAATATTTCGACCAGACCAGCCCGTATGCGTATAGCGCGCACAAGATGGTGGAGGACAGCAGCAGCGATGAGCCGGTGCAGATTGACATCACTTTGGCCCACCGTCAGGCGAGTTTGAGCTTGCAAGGTGGCGGGAATGGACCGATCGATGCATTTGTGAATGCGCTGGGGCTTGATATCAAGCTGATGGATTACCACGAGCACGCGATCGGCTCGGGCGCGAATGCGAAAGCGGCGTGTTATGTGGAGTTGCGGCTGGCCAATGGCCCGACCATGTTTGGCGCGGGGATTGACAGCAATATTGTGACGGCGTCGTTCAAGGCGGTGCTCAGTGCGGTGAACCGGCAGCTGGTGAGGGCGGAGCAGGAAGTGGCGGTGGCGGTACCGGGCTAAACCGACGCATTCTTCACCGACGTCCCCGCAAACTTCCCGCCCCGTCGGTTCTGGCAGTGCCAGAACCGACGAGAGGCGGCATCAGATAAACTTGGTCTTCTTCAAATACTTCTCCACATCGCGATAACTGTCGTCGCTGCCGGCATAGCGCACCAGATTGCGCGCCGTTTTCAGCCACTCCACCGTCGATGGCTGCATCGTATCGAGCGCATACGCAATATCGCCCGGCCCGATCGGGCGCTCCGGATTCCCGGCCAGAATGTCATGAATCGCACTCTCCTTGGCCAAGTCGATCACGCCATCGATATCGGCCCCGGAAAAATGCGGCGTCGCAGCCACCAGCGCATCCACATCCACGCCTTCCACCGGCACATCGCGCAGCTTGATGTTGATGATGTGCTTGCGCGCTTCCGCATCCGGCGGTGGCACGAACAACTGGCGCGCGAAGCGCCCGGTGCGCTTCATGGCCTGGTCCACATCCCACGGCATATTGGTCGCCGCCAGAAACAGCACGTCGCGGTTGTCGCGCTCGAAGCCGTCGAGCTGCGACAGGAATTCGTTGACGATGGTTCGGCTGTGCTCGCTCTGCGCCTTGGAACGCGAAAACGCCAGCGCATCGAGCTCGTCGAAAAACAGCACGCAGGGCTTTTGCGCCCTCGCCTTCTCGAACAATTGCGCCAGGTTGCGCTCGCTTTCGCCCATCCACATATTCAACACTTCGCTGATGCCGACCGACACAAACGATGCGTTGCACTCGTTGGCAATGGCACGCGCGATCATGGTCTTGCCGCAGCCTGGCGGGCCGTACAGCAAAATGCCGCCGCCGCCCTGCTTCTTGAATTTGGCAAACAGCGAAGGCCGCAGGAAAGGCTCGATGATATGCAGGCGCAGCATTTTCTTCAGCTCTTCCATGCCGCCCACATCGGAAAACCGCACCAGGTCGGGCGCTTGCGGCTTGAGCGGCACCACATTGGCGCTCTGCCCCACCAGCGACAGCGCCGGGCCGGACGCCGGACGCGCACTTTGCTGCAACTGCTCCAGCGCCGGCACCGGCGCAAAGCCATCCTGCTGGCGCGCGCGGCCGTACGCGGCCAGCGCATCGCTGTTGCGCTCCAGCGCCAGCAGCGCCTGCGCCTTGCCGCTCGAGGCGGCAGCCCCGGGCGCCTGGCGTTCGGCCAGCTCGAACTGCACCAGCGCGGCGGCCGCATCGTTTTCATCGAGCAGCAGCCGGGCGTAGGCAAGCCGGGTGGCGGAGTTGAACGGGTCGCTTACCAGCGACGCTTCGTATTGTTCACGCGACATAGTCATGGTCATCAAATTCCTGCGCGGCGTTTCAGCCAGCGCTTGAGCAAAGGAGGGAAAATCCAGGAGTACGCACAGTAACCGATCAGGAAGATATTGAGCGGTCCGAGAATGTGCGGGGCAATCTTGCCGGCGGCATTGAACACGGCCACCGTCACCACCCACAAGACGACCGATGCCGCCCAGCCCCAGCGGTTGAACGGCCACAGCGGCAGCATGCTCCAGTGGCTCAGGGCGTCGAGTTCGACCACCAGTTCGAGGATCTCGCGCGAGCCTGGATTGAGTTTCAGCAGTTCGATGGCAATCCGCTTGGCGGCCCGGTATTTGCCACGGTGCACCAGATGAGTGATCAGCATGTGCGCCGTGCCCGCGCTTTCGGGATGGCGGCCCATCAAGGCGGCCAGGCGTTCCTGCTCGGCGCCCTTGCGGCCGTCGATCAGGTCGCCCATCATGCAGGCGATCAGGGCCAGTTCGTCGTCCGGATCGAGCCGCAGCGCTTCGTGCGCCAGCGCCTTGGCCTTCTCGAGGTGCATGGTGCGGTACATCAGCATGGCGTAGCGCGCGTAATGATGGCCGGACTCGGGATAGTCCCTGAGCAAGTCGATCAGCACAGTTTCGGCCGCCGGCAGTTCCCCGCTTTCCTGATACAGGGTGGCGAGCAGGGAACGTCCCGCGTAATGGTCGGGCTCGCGGCTGAGCACGCGCAGCAAGGCGTCGCGCGCGTCGTCCGGTTTGCCGGTCAAGTAATCGACCAGCGCCGCGCCGTACAGCAGGTCGCTGTCGTCGGGATACTGGGCCAGCGCCTCGCCCAGCTCGTCGCGCGCTTGCGCATAGCGGTGGCGCTCGATCAGGCCCTGCACGCGCCGGCTGTAGTCGCGCGCCGATAACACACTATGGTCGTTCATGGGTTGCCTGCCAGGAGGTAAAACTCGAGCGCCTTTTTCATGCCGTACGCCAGCACGGCGCAGGCGATGGCCGGAATCCAGGGCGATGGCGTCGTGCTGGCGAACAAGGCGGCGGAACGGTGATGCTTGCGGTGCAGGAGATACACGATCCCCATCAGCGCCAGCGCCAGTGCGCGCCACATGACTTCCGCCGCGCTCCTGCCGATGACATTAATCAGTTGCATCAGCGGCGCATAGGCGGTCATGAAGGCGACCAGGAAGGACACCGCCAGCGCCATTCCCGCCAGATAGACCAGCGCGTCGAGCGGCCGCCTGAGCTTCCAGGAATTGAGCGCCGAATACAGGATGATCGCAAACGGCCCGCCGAAAAACGCGAGCACGAAGGACGATTGCACCGAATACAGGTTGGCCGTTGGTGCCGCGGAGGGCGAGAGCGACGGAGTGAGCAAGCTTTCGCGCATGGCGTGTTGTCTGGAGTAAGCAATAAAATGGTGGCGCGAAATGGTGGCGCGAAATGGTGGCGCGAAACAGAATCCGCATCATACGCAAGTTTCGCGCCGCCTTCCAGTAATCTGGCCGATGCGGCTGTCAGCGCCAAGCGAGCATCCAGTCGGCCATGGCGGCCAGGTCGGGCACGACCACGGTGGGCGCGGCGCCGAGTTCTTCGAGCGGACCGCCATCGCGGTTGACCCAGCATACCGGAAAGCCGAACAAACTGGCCGCACTCGCGTCCCAGCCGTTGGCCGAGACGTACAGGATGTTTTCGCGCGGATGGCCGGCGCGCTGCTCGGCCAGCAGGTAAATCTTGCGGTGCGGTTTGAATGCCTCGACGTCGTCGACGCTGACAAACTGGTCGAAGGCCCATTTCATGCCCGAGTTCGCCACCACCTGGCTGATGGTGCGGCGCGAGCCGTTCGAGGCGATCAGCATGGGCACGCCGGCGTCGCGCAGGCGGCGCAGGGCGGGCGGCATGTCGGGGTGCGGGTTCAGGTGCAGGTATTGGTCGCTGAGCTGGCGTGCGGTGCCGGGCAGCAGCGACAGGCCCAGCTTGGCGCAGGTGAAGCGCAAGGCATCTTCGGTGACGGCCTCGAAATCGGCGTAGCGCTCCATGAGGCTGCGCAGCCAGGTGTAGTCCATCTGGGTCTGGCGCCACAGCTGCGCGATGGCGGCGCCGTGGCCGGGATAGGCGTCCTCGCAGGCTTGCGCCACCGAGTGCACATCGTACAAGGTGCCGTACAGGTCAAAGATAATGGCGTGGATTTTTTGCATGGGCACACTCCTCATCTGTACAGTCAATGTACCATTTTCGAGGAGAAATCATGCGGATGCGGCGAGCGCTGTTGTATCGAATCGAACAGCGAGGCGCTCAACTACAGGACTTCCGGCATCTGGCGCCGGTCGAACAGATTGGTGATCCCGTCGTGCACGTCGTTTCCGATCAGGCACAGAAAATCATCGTAGCCGCCATAGATCCGCCCGGTGTCGGACAGGAGCAGCGTCATGTGGCTGTTATATGCCATCCCGATGACCACCAATTTCTGGTGCACGCGCGCTTCATAGGCGCTCACCTGCTCGCGGCATGTGCAGCTGATCGCGTGCGCGGGGTGAAAATCGATGCGATCGAACGCACCCGCGACCCGGTAGGCAGGCATATCGCCGCCGAGTCCGCCAAAACGCTGGAAAAACGGCTTTACCTTCGGAAAAAGTTCATAGCCGTCCGCGAGCAGACATGCAAGAAAAGGCGCCGGGTCGACTGCGCGATGCTCAGTCCATCCCATTTTTCTCAACAAATCGAAGGTTGTTTTTTCAAATTGCATATTCATGTTCAACAATGCGTTCGCCTTCGGTCCGTTTCCTCCGCACCAAGCGGCACGGTTGATCGCAGCTAATCGAAGACCAAGAATTCGCCCTGCTGGTCGATCCTCTGGATCAGCTCAACCGTGAGCAATGCATAGACGGACGGTGAGGGCGTATCGGAAGGAACGAACAGTATGCGCGAGATCGCATAGCGCTTTCCCAGCGTATGGTTCACGGTTTGCAAACCCGCCATGACCTGAGCGAGGACATCATTGCGGTCGATGCGGGCAGCGTCGCCCGCTCTGATTGGCAATGCCACGACGTCCACCGCATCCGTGCCGTCGCCAAGCGAGATCCCCAACAGGTTATGTTGCGGCCCCGTTACCCGGGCCACTTGATAAGCGTCTCCGCTAAAGATAAATTGCATTCGCCATCCTTCCGGCGTCGCGCCGTCTTGTACCCGGTCGCGCCTCTTTCATCGCGTCACTTCAGCACGCCCGCAACGCCGACGATATCGACTCCCTGCAGTTGGCCCAGCCAGCTGTCGAACCATGGCTTGTGCGAGGCGCCGACAATGGAAAGGACGCGCGCGCCGGGGCGCTCGCGGAAGGTTTCGCGGATGTTCGCGACCATGCGCAGGTTGCGGATTTCCCAGCCGGCGACCCACATCTGCGGATAGCCTTCCGCGGACTTCGCGCGCATGGCCGGAACGACGTTGGCCTCGGCAAGCACCCGCAGACCGTCCGGTTCGTTGATGGTGCGGTACAGCGGCAGCAGGTCGGGCGCCTGCGACAGAATCTTCTCCTGTTGCTGCCGCTCCTTCAGCGCCGCCCCGCCCACGGCCCAAGCCGCCTCGACCGGCCGGAGGAAGGCCTTGATGTCCGGCACATCGATGCGGTCGCCGGTGTGGTTGTCGATGGCATGAACCCGCTGCAGTCCGAGGCGCGCAGCCAGGCGCGCGGCCAACTGATAACTCTCGTTGTTGCGCTTGCCGATGTCTGCGAGCTTGTCCACCAGCGCAGCGTTCAAGCTGTCGCCGGCGCGACGTTCGGCTTCGGGCAACTGCAGCCATTGCACATAAGCCGACGCGGGGTCGTTCGCCGCCAGAAACAACGCGCCGAGACGCCGGCGTTGCGCGGGTGTCGCTTGCACCGGCCAGGCCTTGAGCGTTTTGTCGACTTCGGCAATTGCCGCAGGAACGTCGAGCCCGGTGGCCGCCATCGCCGCGTCGGTCGAGGGGCAATAATCGGCGCCGTACTTGGCAGCGTGGCGCGCGGCGAGATCGCATTCCTCGCCCGATTCGGTCTCGATGGTGATGATGTCGGGCTTGAACGCCGCCAGCCGGCCGAGCACGCCCTCAAGCGATGCGGGGTCGAAGCCTGGCGGCATGTACCTCAGGTGCACGGTGCCAAGTACCAGCACTTGCGCCCTTGGTCCGGCCATGTCGCGATCGAGCGTCGTCAGGTCGACCTGCGCTTGCGCCGCGAAGGGCAGTATGGCAATCACTCCGCAGATCCATTTGGTCCATTTGCTCACGCTGCATTCCCTGGTGTAGTGTTCAAAAAAGTTGACATGAAGTCGGCGTCGAAACTCGATATAGTTGAGTATGTATTGCATGCAATAAGTTTTTTGAGGCATAGACATGACTTCGCACCAATTAAGATTTTGAAAGAAGGGTGTGCATTTTAACTTTATTTAATCCTATCCAAGCGGAGTCGCCACCTTGTACGATCATGCCGTCAACGTCCGGCATCTTTATAACCATCTCCAGGGCTTTCTTCCAAGGCATACCAGCGAAGGGAGCTTTAATTTTAGGATGTTTTTTCGAGATGAAAAAGACAACAGCACTGGAACCCGAGGCCACCTCAACCGTCGAAGTTTCCATCCTGCCAGACCCATCGGGAAATTCAGGTTTCACATTAAAAAAGACATCGATTCCTTCCATTGAATCAAAAAATTCATCATAATCTCCCTCTCGCTTGGTTGCTGCCGCTTTAGAAATCAACGCATCTATTTTCTCCAAATTCATCTTTTAATCCAATGCATAATTTTAGGATGAGAAAGGCATTGCGAGTTCAATAATTTTGACAGCGCGCCTTCCGCCTCTACAGGCTCAACCATATTGATTATTCGCATTTCTCTTTCCCTCATCAACAACCCTGGAAACTACGGACCGTAGGAGACATATCGCCGTTCGATCTCAGCGACTCTTTAAAAATTCTCGCACTATGCCGATTGCAATTTAGAAAGGAGGTTGCGTATGGTGTTTTTATCCACGGCTATCCACGCTGAATCGTCGCCTTGAATAATCATACCATCGGCTTTCGGCATGTTTATTACCATCTTCAAGGCACCCATCCAGGAGGTACCTCCAAATGGCCTTCTTAAATCACCATTATTTTCCGAAACGAAAAACTGCACAGCATGGAGATCCGCCCCAACATCAATGAGCGGGGTGGAAACCCGTCCACCTTCGTTGGGCAACTCCCAGGCAACGTTGAAAAAAAACATCAAGTTCTTTGACTGAATTAAAGAATGCCTCGTAATCCTCATTTCTTTTCGTTTTTGCAGCTTGGGAAATTAGCCTGTTGACTTCTTCCAGATTCATGATCATCCTAACATTCAATATTTCTTAAAATATACATCCTTAAGCTCATCGATAATCCCATCTGTATGGAATATCAAATGGCGGGCCGGTGAATCTTTAACCCAAGTACACGCAGCCCAACAAACATTCCCCATATCAGGTTTCAACAACTGACTGAGGTTTGTATCTACCGAAACCGTTATAGGGGTGCCTTTAATTGACAGATCGTCGGGACGATGAAGAGTTTAGTCAGGCATCACATCCCCCGGCTGGTATTTTCTTTGATATACACCAGATACGTCACCGCCGGTTTCAATTACGTTTCCAAGATCATCACTGATGGTCGCACCGTGCTCTGAAAAGAAAGTGACCGCAGTTCCTTTTGGCACTACAGTAGTTCCATTTTCTGGAGAGTAGGCGCCATGACCACTATACCGAACATCGTACTCTCCAGCCTTACGCGAAGACTCTGCGTTTGCCGCAACCGTCTCGGAGGCTTCGCTGGTCTCATTTTTTTCTTTTTGATTGTTATCTTTCCCAGTCCGATGGCGTGCCTCTGGATCCTTCTTTGGCGTGATTGGCTGCTCCTTGGACTTCGCCGCGCTTCCGTTTATATGCACGCCATCACTATTTCCAGAGCCAACTACGTCGGGAGATTTTACGGTCGCGACTTCATCACCCGTCTTGGCAGCCTTCGCTGCATTTGCCACTTGTGCCGCTTCATCGGCCAGTTGGGATGCCCTTGCCACATCAACTGCCTTTTTCGCATTAACTCCTTTTAGCCACCCTACAAACACGCTCCCTGTTTCAGCAAGTCCCCGTACAATAGCTTCCGTTTTCTGCCCCTTCACCCACGGGTCAGCCACCGGCTTCACCACCGCAGCGCCGAAGTCGAGTACGCTCTGCCCGATTGTCCCGGGCGTGATATTCCCAATCCGTAGATTCTCCAGCAAAATGGCATTATCCAGCATGTCGGATGCGAAGCCCGACGGAGTCAAGCGGCTTTGCAGCGTTTTCGGAACCGCCTTGACGCCCTCATATGCCAGTTCCCCTACCCCCAGGAACACATCCTTTACAAAACCCGCGCCCCCTCGCACCGCTTGGGCGCCGTGATCCACTAAAGTCCCGGGTTCTGCCTTGATCTGCCCGATCGCATCGTTCGCCATCGCATTGAGATCTTTAAAACGGATGAACTCGTCCGACGTATCGAAGTTGAGCAGCCCGTCGTCAACCTTCGCTTTCTCCGCCTTGAGTTCCTCCAGCCGCTTGCTCGTGCGCTTGCCAGGCGGTGGCTCCTCGGCCACGGCCACCGGCGCAGCCGCAACTGGCTTAGCCACGGTCATCATCCTGGCAAGCGGCCCCACCGCGCCGCTTTCATTGGTGTTAATCCTGCACAGGCTGTTGAGGCGGGCGACCGGCAAACCGTTGCTCTTCACATTCCGGTGCCCCTCGAGAATGGCAAGGTAACCCGTGTCGAGCGATCTCCCTGACGCGATGTTGTGGCCGGCATTCGCCTCCACGCCCTTGATGAGATCCCCTTTGCGCAGCACCCTGGTCCCGCACGCTTTGACATTCGGCGCGCCGGCAGTCAGTTCAGGCAGGATCGAATAGCTGTTAAACGCAACAACACATTTCCCGATGCGGCACAGATCGGGCTCGATCGCCACGGCACGCCAATTTCCGACGTGCGCAATGTGGCGTGTCTGCGCAGCCTTCTTCGGCGTGCCCTGCTTTACTTGCTCTTTCTGCTTGCCTGCCTTCTCCTGCTTGTCGAGCCCGTCCGTAAGCTCATTCACATTCTGCTGCACCTCTTTAGGCCGCTGCTTTGCGTCACTTAAAGCACGAGTTTCAGCGATCCCGTCTTCAACCGTCTTCACAGGGAAGACAACGTTGCCCTTCTGACGATCTGCGCCGTGGTGGCCGCGATCACAATATCGAGCACCGGATCGTCAAAATCGAAATGGGTACGCCACACGAGCGACGCCTGCCGCGTGGCAAGGTCAAACCGCAGCGTATCGAGCAAGGGCAGGCTGATCTCCTCGACGCCACTGGCCCGGGTAACGGCAACAATGATCTTCCAACCGGGCAAACTCATTTCGCAGCGGGCTGGCAGCAGGCCGAGCATTGTGACGGTTTCATCGCCTTTCAGATGGGGCGTGGCGACCAGCCCGGGCGACGCGCACTGAAAAAAACGCGAATCGAATTCCTTCGGCAACAACGGGTAGCGGGTGCTGCGCCACATATCGTCATACTTGCCTTGCATCTCCGCCTGCGGCGTCCACCAGCGCGCGGTGGCGCTAAATCCTTGCGGTGCGACGTTCGCATAGGGATTGCCGACAGCCTCGACCGCATCCTCGATCTGGGACGCCGCCAATTCCCTCTGCGCGGCGATCCATTTCTTGACGTGCGCGCGTGCCCGCTGCGGCAGATGCGCGTATGCACCCGCATCCGGCAGCCAGCCGCAGCCGGCCGGGTTGGCCGGATGCCCTACCCAATCTGCTTTTCCGTCCTCAGTCACCGCAGCCGGAATATCGATGCAGCCCCCGTACGCGAGGCGATAATCGAGTGCCACCTCTGTTACGGCCTGCGCCGGCCCCAGACTCCATCCCATCATCTGCTTGCGAAACTGACGCGGACCGTGCAGACGCAACAGCTTCTTGAGCGTACCCACGCGGATGCCCGCGATCCATTCCTTCGCCGCGATCCCATCCGGCGCGCTCGCGCTGCCGGTGACCAGCACGTCGGTACCCGGCTTGTACGGCAGCACATCGCCATCGTCGATGACCACGGCGCGCATCACCGCGCTGCCGTCGGTGCCGGCGTAGACGTCGCCCGGCACGATTTCCTGCTGCGTGTGCGCCAGTGTCATAACCGCGCCGCAGGATGCAAAATCGAAGGTCGCGCGCAGCACCAGCACATCGAGCCGCTCACCCTCCGGTCCGGTTTGTTCAAACCAGAAATGGGGAACACCGGTGTGATTGGTGACTGTGGCGCAGGAGGCATTCAGGCTGGCCAGTTCACGTGCTCGCGGCCGCATCATGCGCGTTCCTTCCACGGCAAGCGGCGGCCGCAGCCGCGCTGATTAACAGGGAAGCCCATGTCAGAAACATCCACCGGGGGGCTTCGCAGCATGAGCGGATTCGTCAGCGCCGGGCGGCGATTTGGCCGTGCCCGAGTTGAGCGCCACGTCATCGGGGCCATCGATATGCACTTTGCTGCCGGTCTTGATGTGGACCTCCTTGCTCTCCAGGTAAATGGCATCGGGCGTCATCACGAACTTCGATTTTCCGCACACCAGTTCGATCCGCTCGCCAGCGGAAATTGCCACCGTTTTTCCCACGGTCGTGGTCTGGCTCTGCCCCACCATCGTCGCCATGATCATGCCGACATTCAGGTTGTAGCCCATGCCGACCGTGTCCATGCGGCCCATGCCCACGTTTTGCATGTAGGCCATGCCGATCGTTTCGGTCTTCATTTTGGCCACATTGATCGACCAGTTCTTGCCGATCTTGTCTTGCTGATTCTTGCCCACGGTTTTGCTGCGGTTCGCGCCAATACTCAGCGTCTCGTTCTTGCCCACATCTTCCGTGCGGTTCTCGCCGATGCTGATCGTTTCATCATGGTCCACGCGCTCGCGACGGTTATTGTGGATGGCGATGCTCTCGTCATTACCGACCGTCTCGGTGCGGTCGTGATGCACGGTGACCGCCTCGTCGCGGTCCACCGTTTGGGTGCGGTCGCGCTTGAAGTGACTGGTTTCATCGCGGTCGATCGTCTTGCGGCGGTCGTTGCCGACCCACTTGTCCTCGTCGTGCTCGACCTCGGTCAACTGGTCTTTCTCGGCGTGCAGCCACAGCTGCTCCTGCCCCATCTTGTCCTCGAAGCGCAAGGCGTTGGCATTGTCGTTGCTGCCGCCGGGCGTCGAACGCGACAGGATGCCGCTCTGGGTCTTATTGGCTGGCAGATTCCAGGGCGGCATGGTATCGGCGTTGGGCACCATGCCGGTGATGATCGGCCGGTCGGGATTGCCGTCCATGAACTGCACCAGCACTTCGGCACCGATACGCGGAATCGACGTCACGCCGGAGTTGGCTCCTGCCCACGGCGTCGCCACCCGAATCCAGGCCGGGCTTTTTTCGTCGCTGGCACCAACCCGGTCCCAATGGAACTGCACCCGCACGCGCCCAAATTCATCGGTGTGGATTTCTTCGCCGGCAGGACCGACGACGGTCGCGCTCTGGATGCCGTGGATTTTGGTCCCAACGCTGTTGTGATCGCGCTTGGCCCTGAACGGAATGATCTTGCGGATGCAGGTCAGCTTGTTTTCATAGTGCGACTCCGCGGTGTCCTTGACGTGGTAATTGTTGCTGGCGATATGATGAACAGCCGTCACCAGGAACTCGCGGGCTTGAGATTCTTGGTGGACAATAATTTGACACGCAGTTGACCCAGGCCGTCCGCATGGGAGCGGCCGGACAGGGAACGAGGATGAGTAGAAGACAGCCGGGATGCCAGCCCACAAACGTACAAGGAATCAACAATGATGTCGCTGAGGATGCACAACGCAATGCCGGATGGCTTCACGAAATAACACGTCAATCAGCGTAAGTGTCGAACGTCGTTGTGGTCTAAAAGACCACAATTATAGCATATCAGACAACAAAAGACGAGCAAGAAAATTGTTGTTCTTGAAATGGATGGTGATGACGGAGGCGGAATTTCAGGCGAAAAAAAAGCCCGCCGAAGCGAGCTCTAATCCAATGTATTATCAATGCTTTAATCGTGTCTCAGGCGCCCATGCTATCTGCGTGGTGCCCTGACGTGTAAATCGACTACCGTATTCGGAATTACAAATCCATGCTGTTGCTACCATCTACCTTTGCGACATTACACATATTGCGCGGCGGTGCAGGCCTTGGACAGGGTTTCGGTTCGTTCGAACCTCACCACTGAACGTAGTGTAGCACATGATTGTGCGGCGCAGCAAACATTATCGTCTTAATTGAAGGAAACCGATATCGTCGCTCTCCCACATCAAACCGCAGTGGAGGCAAAGCACCGGCGACAGGCGACATGTTTCGTCAATGTGCCGTTCGATCCGACTTTCGGGGTCGAGGGGAACTCTCTTTTTCATTGAATGGCGCCGCGCAGACGAAAAAAAAGCCCGCCGAAGCGAGCTCTAATCCAATGTATTACCAATGCTTTAATCGTGTCTCAGGCGCCCATGCTATCTGCGTGGTGCCCTGACGTGTAAATCGACTACCGTATTCGGAATTACAAATCCATGCTATTGCAACCATCTACCTTTGCGACATTACACATATTGCGCGGCGGTGCAGACTCTGGATAGTGTTTCGGTTCGTTGAACCTCACCACTGAACGTAGTCTATCACACGTTTGTGCGATGCAGCAAACTTTGTCTCATTATTTATTCCGCCGGGCGTGTGGTCATCGGGATTGGTTCCTTGTGCTGCTCGTTACGCCCCGCCCGCTCGTACTCCGAAATCACCTGCGCGCC
This sequence comes from Massilia pseudoviolaceinigra, assembly GCF_030846505.1. NCBI lineage: Bacteria > Pseudomonadati > Pseudomonadota > Betaproteobacteria > Burkholderiales > Oxalobacteraceae > Massilia > Massilia pseudoviolaceinigra. The sequence goes on from NZ_JAVCWL010000006.1 coordinate 124,128, forward strand.
GAACAGCAGCAAGGTCGCGCCGATCTCCAGACTGAACATGACCACGATGGCGGTGGTCATCGAGCCGTACACCATGTTTACCTGCGACAAGGTCGAAAAGTACCAGACCAGCACATGGCGTGCGATTTCCCACAGCAGCGCCGCCGTCACACCACCAATGAGCGCGTGCGACAGCGACAGCCGCCCCACCGGCATCACCAGGTAGATGGAACTGAGCACCAGGATCTCGCCGGTCAGCCCCAGGCAATACAGCAGCACCCCGGACACGCCGTTGAGCGACCACTCGTAGCCGAGAAACCACACGCTCTCCTCGCCCATCACCTGCAGCGTGCCCGCCACCAGGGTGACGATCATGATGCCGGCGCCGAGCGCCAGGATATAACAGTAAGGCAGGATCGCGGAGATCAAAAAGTGCCGCCGCCGGATCGCAACCCGGTGATGGAAGATCACGCTCATCGCATTTTCCAGCGCGGTGAACGCGAGCGAGCTAAAAAACAGCATGCTGGCAAACAGCACCCAGGTGACCAGGTCGCGGTCGTCCATGAAGTGCGACAGTTCTTTCACGATGGCGTTGGACTGCCCCGGCACCAGCCACTCCAGATAGCGCGCCAGCGTCGCCAGCAACTCGGCCTGGTCGATGAAGTGCGACAGCGCCACCACCACCAGCATCAGGAACGGCACGATCGACAGCAGCGCGTAATACGCCACCGCGCCGGCCAGCAGCAAGCCCTGGTTGGCCTTGAAACCCTTGAGCGTCTGCCACGCGAAGGCGAGCGGATGCCCAAGCACGTACGCGTTGGCGCGGCGGTTCAAGATACGCAAGCGCAGACCCTTGGAGCCCTTCATCGCGCCAGCCTGATGCCGGTGAACTGCCAGCGCGCACCGGCCGGGAAGAAGTTGCGGTAGCTGGCGCGCGCATGACCGGGCGGCGTGGCGCACGAGGAACCGCGCAGAACATACTGGTTTAACATGAATTTACCGTTGTATTCGCCCAGCGCGCCGGGCGCGCAGGCATAGCCGGGATACGGCGCGTAGCTGCTGCTGGTCCACTGCCAGCACTCGCCGAACATTTGCGTCAGCCCCGCGCCCTGCGGCGCGCCGGCCGGATGCAGGCCGCCGGTCGCCGCGTCGATGCCGGCGGCGGCCACTTCCCACTCCGCCTCGGTCGGCAGGCGCGCCTCCATCGAGTGCGCGAACGCATCGGCCTCGTACAGCGACAGATGCGTCACCGGACGCGCCGCATCGAGCGGCTGCAATCCGTGCAGCGTAAATTCGTGCCACTGCCCGTGCGCGTCGCGCTGCCAGTACAGCGGGTGCGCCAGCTTCAGATTGCCCACGCAGTCCCAGCCCTCGGACAGCCACAGGGCCGGCTCGCGATAGCCGCCCGCCTCGATGAACGCCAGGTACTCGCCATTGGTCACCAGGCGCGAGGCCAGCGCAAACGGCGCCACATACTGGCGATGGCGCGGCAGCTCGTTGTCGAAACTGAAGCTGGCATCGGCGTGGCCGATATCGGCCACGCCGCCGTCAAAGCTGATCCACGTCAGCGGCGCGCCGGCCTGCGCGCGCACCAGGGCACTATCCATATAGGCCGGCCACATGGCGTTCTGCGCCAGCAGGTGCTTGACGTCGGTGAGGATCAGTTCCTGGTGCTGCTGCTCATGCTGCAAGCCCAGTTCCAGCAAGCCAAGCAGCTCGTCGCCCGGCTGCGCCGCCAGCAGGCGCGCCACGCGCGCATCCACATTGGCGCGGTAGGCGCGCACCTCGCGCATGGCTGGACGCGTCAGCGCGCCACGCTGGGCGCGCGGATGGCGCTCGCCGATACCGTTGTAATAGGAGTTGAACAGCACCCGGAAGGCCGGATGAAACGGCGCGAAGCCTTCCTCGAAGCGTTCCAGGATAAAGGTCTCGAAAAACCACGTGGTGTGCGCCAGGTGCCACTTGACGGGACTGGCGTCGGCCATCGACTGCGCGCCGCAGTCTTCGTCCGACAAGGGTTCCGCCAGCATCAGCGAGCGTTTGCGCACGCCGTCGTAAAGGTCGCGCATGCTCATCGGGGAATGGCGCGCGCATAAATGACCGCGAACCACTGGTCCGGATCGGTCCACACATGCACGCTCTGAAAGCCGGATTGTTCAAGCAGGCCCACCGCCGCGCTCTGGCGGTACTTGTAGCTGTTTTCGGTATGGATCGACTCGCCCGCACTGAAACGGCGCTCCCCGCCCGGCCAGCGCACGGTCAACGCTTCGCGCGCTTCGAGGTGCATCTCGACCCGGCTTTCGTCGGCGTTGAAAAAGCCGCGGTGGCGCCACTGCGCCACGTTGAAGTCGGCGCCGATCAGCAGGTTCACGTGGCGCAGGATGTTCAGGTTGAAGGCGGCCGTGACGCCGATCGCATCGTCATAGGCTGCGTCGAGCGTGGCCGCATCCTTGACCAGGTCGATCCCGATCAGCAGCGCGCCGTCATCCTCGCACTCGGCGCGCGCGCGGCGCAGAAAAGCGCGTGCTTCGTCGGGCGTGTAATTGCCGATCGAGGAACCAGGGTAAAAGAACAGGCGCTTCCCGGACCGCACCACGCCCGGCAAATCGAGATGACTCGAAAAATCCAGTCCCAGCCCCGTCATCTCGATATGCGGAAAGCGCTGCTGCAAGCGTTCGATCGACTCGCGCAGGAAATCGTAGGAGATGTCGATCGCCACATACTGGGCCGGATGCAGCAGGGGGAACAGGCGCGCCGCCTTGGCGCAATTACCCGCGCCCAGGTCGATCAGCGTGCTGCCCACGCCCACGGCGCGCGCGATGTCGGCACCGTGGCGAGCCACGATCGCCGCTTCGGTGCGGGTCGGATAATATTCGGGCAATTCGCAGATCGCCTCGAACAGCCGGGAACCGAGGGCGTCGTAGAGGAATTTGGGCGAGATCGCCGCACTCCTGCCGAGCAGGCCGGCAGTCAGTTCGGACGCGATGGCGCTACCAGCGCGGGCATCGCGCGCTTCGGCAAGGCTGGAAGTCGGCATAGGAGTAGTGGTCAATCGAAATCGCTGCGTTGGTGTTTTTGTTATCATAGCTGAATATCCTGTATTTAACGGCCCGACCAACGTTCAAGCGTGCTCGCTGGCCGGCGTCTACCCCACTTCCCTACGATAGGCAACCATGACCCATTTCTCCGCCCTGCGCACCCTCAAGTCCATGCTGGCTGCATCATTGGCCGCCACCGCGCTGCTGGCTAGTGCCAGCGCCATCGCCCAGGTCACGCCGGGCGTGCTGCGCGTGTCCGCCATTCCCGACGAAGCGCCGACCGAATTGCAACGCAAGTTCAAGCCGCTGGGCGACTACCTGGCCAAGGCCACCGGCCTGAAAGTCGAATTCACACCTGTCACCGATTACCCGGCCGCGGTCGAGGGACTGGTCAACAAGCGCCTCGACCTGGTCTGGTTCGGCGGCTTTACTTTTGTGCAGGCCAATGTGCGCAGCAAGGGCAAGGTCACGCCGCTGGTGCAGCGCCAGGAAGACACCGCCTTCCGCTCGGTGTTCGTCACCACCAAGGCCGACATCACGAAACTCGATGACCTCAAGGGCAAGACCCTCAGCTTCGGTTCCGAGTCGTCCACCTCGGGTCACCTGATGCCGCGCTCCTACATGCTGGCCGCGAAAATCGATCCGGACGCGGATCTCAAGCGCGTGGCCTACTCCGGCGCGCACGACGCCACCGTGGCCGCTGTCGCCGGCGGCAAGGTCGATGCCGGCGCGCTGAATATCTCGGTCTGGGAAAAGCTGGTCGCCGAGAAGAAGGTCGACCCCGCCGCCGTGCGCGTGTTCTACACCACCCCGGGCTACTTCGACTACAACTGGACCGTGCACGCCGACATGCCCGCGCCGATGAAGAAGAAGCTGACCGACGCCTTCCTCGCCCTCGACAAGTCGACCCCGGAAGGCAAGGAAATCCTCGAACTGCAAAAAGCCAGCAAGTTCGTGCCGACCAAGCCCGAAAACTACAGCGCCATCGATGCGGCCGCGCGCAGCGCCAAGCTGCTCAAGTAAGCACAGTACGCGCGCATGGACTCCTACCGCCTCGGCAAGCTCACCGTGCGTCACCTGGCCGGCGCCCAAGCACCCGCCTTGCACGAGATCGACCTGGCCGTGGCGCAGGGTGAGCAGCTGGCCGTGATTGGTCCGTCCGGGGCCGGCAAGACCACCCTGCTGGCCACCCTCGCCTGCGCCCACGCGCCGGCCGGCGGCACCCTGCAGGTGCTCGGCGAGGATCCGTGGGCCCTGTCCGGCGCGGCGCGTCACAAGCTGCGCGCCAGCCTGTTCCTGGCGCCGCAAACGCCGCCCCTGCCGCCGCGCCAGCGTGTGGTCACGGCGGTGCTGGCGGCGCGCCTGCCCGAATGGACCCTGGGCCAGGCGCTCGCGTCCCTGTTCAAGCCGGCCGATCCCGATGCGGTCCACGCGGCCCTGGTGCGCTTCGGCCTGGGCGACAAACTGTATGCGCGCGTCGACCGCCTCTCCGGCGGCGAGCGCCAGCGCTGCGGCCTGGCGCGCCTGCTGCTCTCATCGGCCCGCGTGTTCCTGGTCGACGAGCCGCTCTCCGCGCTCGACCCGGCGCTGTCCCGGATGACGATCGGCACCCTGCAGCAGGAAGCGGCGCACCGCAATGCCACGCTGATATGCAGCCTGCACCAGGTCGACATGGCGCGCGCCCATTTCCCGCGCATCGTCGGCCTGCGCGACGGGCGCATCGTGTTCGACGCCGCGCGCGAAGACGTCAGCGACGGGATGATCGCGGCGCTCTACCAGAATGAAGCCATGGTGACGCACGCACCGCAGCCGCACGAAACGCCCGAACGGCTGGCCGTCGGCGCCTGCTTCTGACGCATGCCCGCGGCAACCGTCCACCATCCCGACCCGGCCTGGCGCGCGCGCCTGGCCATGCTCGCCATCGGCACGGCCGTGCTGTGGCCGGCCCTGGTGTTTAGCGAATTCAAGCCCTGGATCCTGTTCGACCTGCAAAGCCTGGCCGCGGCCAGCCAGTTCCTGGCCGGCTTTCTCAAGCCCGCGCTGGAGCCCGAATTCCTGGCGATGGTACTGCGCGAAACCTGGCAGACGGTGGCCATTGCCACCGCCGGCCTGACCCTGGCCCTGCTCGGCGCCATTCCGGCGACCCTGATCGTCACCGAACGCCTGTCCATCTCGCGCCTGGGCACCGTGCGCATGCACTGGGCGGCCCGCCTGCTGCGCCAGCTGGTGCGCTGGGTGCTGGTGCTGCTGCGCAGCGTGCCCGAACTGGTGTGGGCGATCCTGTTCGTGCGCGTGGTCGGCCTGGGGCCGACGGCCGGCGTGCTGGCCATCGCGCTCACCTACAGCGGCATGCTGGGCAAGGTGTACGCCGAAATTGTCGAATCGACCGACGCCCATGCCACCGGGGCGCTGCTGGCCAACGGCAGTTCGCGCCTGGCCGCGCTCCTGTACGGGGCGCTGCCGGAATCGAGCGCCGAACTGGTCTCGTACACCGTGTACCGCTGGGAGTGCGCCATCCGCGGCTCGGCGGTAATCGGCTTTGTCGGCGCCGGCGGGCTCGGTCAGCGCATGGATGAATCGACCCGCATGATGGCCGGCGGCGAAGTGTGCACCATGCTGATCGTGTTCGTGCTGCTGGTCGCCCTGGCCGATGCCGTGTCCAAGCTGCTGCGCCGCAGGCTCGGATGAGCGCGCGCCTCCTGCCTCCGGCGCCGCCGCGCCGCCTCTCCACCTGGCTGCTGGCGGGGGCCATCGTGGCGCTCGTCGTCGCCAGTTTCGCCTCGCTGCAGCTGCAATGGTCGGCCTTCTTCTCGCCCGACGCGCTCGCGGTGACCACCGAATTCCTGGCCGGCTTTACCCCGCCCGAAACCGCCCCGGCCTTCCTGCGCAAGACCGCGCTGGCGGCCGCCGAGACGCTGTCGATGTCGGCCATCGGCACCTTGCTGGCGGTCGCCGGCGGCATGGCGCTGGCGATCGCCGGCGCCGGGCGCCTGGGCAAGGTGCAGCGCGTCCTCGCGCGCGGCCTGCTCAACGTACTGCGCTCGATTCCGGAACTGGTGTGGGCCTCGCTGCTGCTGGTGGCGGCCGGCCTGGGGCCGTTCGCCGGCACCCTGGCGCTGGCCGCGCACACCAGCGGCGTGCTGGGACGCCTGTTCGCCGACGCGCTCGAAAACGCCGACCCGCATCCGGAAGCCACCCTGCTCACCAACGGCGCCGCGCCGGCGGCGGCCTTTTTGTATGCCACCATGCCGCAAACGCTGCCCCAGATGCTGTCGTACACCCTGTACCGCTGGGAGAACAATATCCGCGCCGCCGCGGTGCTCGGCGTGGTCGGCGCCGGCGGGCTCGGTCAGATGCTCAAGTTTCACCTGTCGCTGTTCCAGATGCAAAACGCGGCCACCGTCATCATCGCCATGCTGCTGCTCGTCGCGCTGGTCGACGCCGCCAGCTTTGCGCTGCGGCGCGCCCTCACCCGCTAGGCCTGCGGCCAGCCCACCCTCCTTCACCAGGTATTCCTCATGCTCGAACTGCGCGATCTCGCCAAAACCTACAACGGCCGTCCGGTGCTCAACCGCCTCTCGCACCAATTCAAGGCCGGCGAATTCGTCGCCATCATGGGCGAGTCGGGGGTCGGCAAGTCGACCCTGCTGAACCTCATCGCCGGCCTCGATGCGCCCGACAGCGGCGACATCGTGATCGACAGCCAGCCGATGTCGGCGCTCGACGACAATGCCGCCACCAGCCTGCGCCGGACCCGCATGGGCTTCATCTTCCAGGCCTTCCACGTGCTGCCGCACCTGACCCTGGAGCAGAACGTGGCCCTGCCCCTGTTATTGAATGGCCAGAGCCAGGAACGCGCCGGCGCCATGCTGGCCGCGGTCGGCCTGGGCGGACGGGGCGGCGATTTTCCGCGCCAGCTGTCCGGCGGCGAAATGCAGCGCGTGGCGATCGCGCGCGCACTGGTGCACCGCCCGGCCCTGGTGCTGGCCGATGAGCCGACCGGCAATCTCGACCCGGAGACCGCCGACAGCATCCTGGCGTTGCTGCGCGACGAAGTAAAAGCAAGCGGCGCCAGTGCAATAATGGTCACACATTCTCACGCCGCGGCCGCGCAGGCGGACAAAACCCTCATTTTGACCCGCTCGGGATTGCATTTTGTGCAAGATGTGCGCTAAAAGCCGCATTTCCGTCGTTTAATTTATCAACTTTGCTGCGAGTATATTCTTTCGGTAGTATCATCGGAACAAACCCGTGGTGCATGAAATATATCAGAATGTAACAAACGGGTTGAAGTTGACCAACAGTCGATCAGTCCCCCATCAATGAAAAAATAATCTTTGGAGGAGTACGATGAACGTACGGCAAAAGAAACTGGAAATGATCGAGGCGATGAACCGCGCTCGAGCGCTCGAACCATCGAGCTTTGTGCCGAACAAGCTGCTCGACACCTTGATCGAAAAAATGAACCTCAAGAACGATGCGGAGTTGTGCCGCGTGCTGGAAGTCCAGCCGCCAATCATCAGCAAGATCCGCCATCGAAAACTGGCCGTGGGTGCGACGATTTTGCTGCGCATGCACGAAAAGTCGGATATGAGTATCCGCGACTTGAAGGATTTGTCCAACGCGTCAATGCACTAGGCAGTTCTGCACAGCTGCCTGGCGCCGGCAGCGCATTGTCCGGCGCCCGTTGTATTTGTCATGTTGTATTTATCAAGTTGTATTTATCAAGTTGTATTTATCAAGTTGTATCGCTGCGTCCCCCCATGGCGCAGACGTCGCTATGCAGTACCGCTTGCGCAGTCCCGCTGCATCCCCACCGAGCCCCCGTGCGGACACCAGCTATTCCATCCCGTAGTGCTTCGCGTAGCGGCTGTCCAGGTTCGCCAGCGGCAGCAGCAGGAACAAATCCGCACTCTCGAAATCAGGATCCCAGGCCGGCTCGCCGCACAGCCAAGCGCCCGATCGCACGTAGCCCTTGACCAGCGCCGGCACCTGCACCGTGCCGGCCGCTTCCAACGCCCCTACCGGAAATGGCAGGTGCGGCGTGACCCGGTATTCGGCCGGCGCGGCGTGCTTGCCGATCAGCTGCCGGTACACGCCGGCCGCGTTATGGCCGCCGTCGGCCACGCTCATGCTGGCGCAGCCGGCCAGGAAACCGCAGCGCTCGCGCCGCATGCATTCGGCCAGGCCGGCCCACAGCAGCATGATCACGCTGCCGCCGCGGTATTTGGGGTGGATGCAGGCGCGCCCCGCTTCGATGATGCGGTTGCGCAGATGGTTCAGGCGGCCCAGGTCGAATTCGTTTTCGGCATACAGGCGGCCGATCCGGCGCGCCCTCGACGGACTCAATACGCGGTAGGTGCCCACCACCTTGAGGGTGGACGCGTCGCGTACGATCAGATGTTCACAGTGCTCGTCGAATTCATCGCGGTCGAGCCGCTCGGCATTGGCCAGCGCGGACAAACCCATCGTTTCGATGAAAACCTTGTAGCGCAGTCGCTGCACTTCGCGCACTTCGGCCGGCGTCGATGCCAGGCTAAGGAGCAGCCGCGGCGCGGCCGGTTTCGTATCCAGGTGGGGATGGAGGTTTTGCATGCTTCGTCCTTTCAGTGGCGACGAAGCACAGCCTAACTGCGTAATTTGTCAGGCAAATGACAGCCGCGTGTCAGGCAGATGACACGCGGCGCGCGGCTTATTCGCTTTTCGGGCGGCCGGTCTTGAGCTGCGGAAGGCTCGACAGCACCTTTTGCAGGGTGGCGATATCGAGGTCGCTGATCAGCGCCACGCCGATGCGCAGCAATTCGCTTTTCTTGATCTCGAAGCCGGCTTTCAGGCAGGCTTTCTTGACCTGGCCGAGCACCGCGTACTCCTGCTCCGGCATGGTGAAGCTGTCGCGCACCAGCTTGGCCTTGCGCGCCTTGTCGCGCATTCCAACGTCGGCATCGCCATCCGGCGCGACACCCGCTGCCAGCTTCGGCGCCAGCTTGGCGGCCTTGCCGGTGACGCTTTTCGGTGCCGGTTTGACCGCGGCCTTTGCCGGCGCAGCCGCTGCCGTTTTCGGTGCCGCCTTCGCTGCCGTTTTCGGTGCCGCCTTCGCTGCCGTTTTCGGTGCTGCCTTCGCTACCGCCTTTGGTGCCGCCTTGGCGCGTGCCGGCGCAATCGCCTTCACCGGCTCCTTGGCGGCGATGCTCTTGCGTGCGGCCGGCTTGATCTCGGCCTCGGCCTTGGCCCTGGCCACGGTCCGGGCAGGTGCCGCCTTCTTCACCGCCGCCGCGCCAGCCGTCTTTTTCGGCGCCGTCTTGGCAGCGCGCGTTGCCGGGGCAGCCGCCTTCAGCTCCGCGATCGTGTGTCCGTTGGTTTTTTCGCTTGCAGTCTTGGCCATTGAATAACTCCGTCTTGATATCGATTTAAACAGTATATACGATTTACTCAATTGCCGACGCGCAGCACTTTTCTTGAGTTCGTACAACCTTACGGCAACTTGACGCCGAATATCGCACAAGTGGCCGCGCCAAGCTCCGGATATTGAGCTGGATCACATTCCATGCGGAAATATTTGCACGCTGACGTCATTTGGCCGCGCGTCCGCATGTCGCTTCGCCAACTCAGGCGTCCGCCGCCAGTTCCGGGAAGCGCCGCAGCAGGTCGCGCACCTTGGCCTGGGCGCCCCAGGCATCCCAGGCCCGCAGCGCGCGGCGGCCGTAGTCGATGGCATCAAAGGCGGCTCCGCGTTCGCGGCAGCAGGCCGCCGCCAGTTCGCACGCCAGCGCCGCGTTCTGCACGAAGCCGCCCTCCATGGCCGCCGCGATGGCATCCTCGTAGCCGCGCATGGCGCCAGACGGATTGCCGTCGATGCGCGCCAGTTCGGCGCCGACCAGCAGGTGGCGGCTGGCGAAATTGACCGGGCACGAGGCCGCCCAGCCGGCCAGCAGCGCGTGCTTGTCGCACACCGCTTCGAGCAGGCGCCGCCGCCGCGCCGGCGGCGCCGTGCGGTACACCGCCGTCATCGCCAGCGCATGATAGAAATGATGCGTGGTCTCGTTGAGCGAGGCCAGGAAAAAATGCAGGTTGGCCGCCGCTGCCTCGGATGCCGCCAGCGCCTCCTCGTAACGCCCGAAAGCGAACGCCAGCACCTGCTGCATCAGCAGATAGCGCGCGCGCGACGCGCCGAAACTGCCCTGGCCGATGACGGCGATGGCGCCGGCCGCGCCGTCTTCGCCATGCCCATCCTCGCCCATCAGGGTCAGCGCGAGTTGCTCGTAGCCGCGCAACAGGCGCACCAGCGCGTGGTTGCCGTGGCGCCGCGCGAAGCCCTGGTAGTGCTCCGCCATCCGGCGTACGTCGGCCAGCGGCAACCCGGCCTCGAACGCATTCCAGGTCGCGACGTGGGCCGAATAACCGGCGTGCGGCAGGTCGCCGGCGCGCTCGCAACTGGCAAAAGCCTGCTCGAGCGGTGCCACGCTGGCGGCGATCGGATCGCGCCACGAGTGGATATAGGCCGCGTGCACGAAGCGCAGGCGCCCGCTGCGCTTGGACGGCGGCGCATTGAACTGCACCTGTTCGATGGCCAGCGCCGAAAACGCAAACGCATCCTCGATCGCGCCCAGCGACACCAGCAGGATCGCGTAGCGCGAGTAAATCATGCAGCTCGACTCGCTGCTCCCGTGCGTGAGCGTGTAATTGAGCGCCTTGGCGGCCAGCAGAAAATACAGTTCGGGACGTACCGCGAACACGGGCGAACCGATATCGGACAACAGCTCGGTCACGATCGCCACTTCCGGATCGGTGCTGGCCGGCTCGTCGCGCAGGCTGTCGATGCTGCGCCCGGCCATGCGCGCGTCGATGGCGGCGCGTTCCTCGCGCAGGGCCCAGTCGATTTCAGCGCGCGTGGCCGGGAAGGTCACGCCGAACAGCGCCAGCGCATCGAGGGCCACCGCCACCGCCTGGTCGAAGCGCTCGCGCAGCTGGTACACGGCCACGCGCAGCAGCGCCACGCGCGCCAGGTCGATGCGCGAACGGGACTGCTCGACCAGCAGCTCGAACAGGCGCCCGGCACGCTCCAGGTGGCCGCACAGGTATTCGCATTCGGCCAGCGCGGCGTACATGGCGTAGGTGCCGTCGAGGTCATCTTTCCAGGCGCGCGCGGGCGTGAGCGCGGCCGCCAGCGAAAAGTAATTGCGCGCCGAATCGTAGGCGATGGCGTTGCGCGCGCGCGTGCCGGCCAGCGCGTTCAGGCGCGCCAGCTCGCGCAGTTCGGCCGTGTCGCGCATGGCCGCGCGCGCGCGGTTCAGGTGGTGCACGATGTCGAACACGTGCTTGTCGAGCGATCCGGGCGCCACGTTTTCCAGCAGCAGGCGCCCGATATGCAGATGCCGCTCGGGCAGCGAGGACGCCGCGATCATCGAATACGCGCCCTCCTGCACCCGGTCGTGGGCAAAGCGGTAATTGCCCGGCTCGCGCACGATCAGCCCGAGGCGCGCGGCCGGCCACAGATATTCGTCCGTTTCCAGCAGCGACATGCCCGACACCAGTGCGATCGTATCGAGTCCGCAATCGGGGCCCAGGCAGGCCAGCAGCTTGACCAGGTCGAGCGTGCAGCCTGGCAGCTGGCCCAGGCGCGCCACCATCAGCTCGACCACGTTGTCGGAAAACTCCCTGGCCTGGATCGCTTGCGCATCCCACTCCCAGCAGGCGGCGCTGTCGTTGAAGCGCAGCAGGCGGTTTTCGCCCAGGCGGGTCAGGAACTGCAAGGTGAAAAACGGATTGCCGGCCGTCTTGGGGAACACCAGCGCCGCCAGCGGGGCCGCTTCGGCGTTTTCGCAATCGAGCGCCGCGGCCACCAGTTCGCAGGCCTCGGCGCGGTCGAGCGCTTCGAGCACCACCTCGCGCACCTGCGCGCCGTTGGCCAGCATGGCGTCGCGCGGCAGCGCCATCGGATGCGCGCCGCTCGCCTCGCGCGTGCGCCAGGCGCAGATCGCCAGCATGTGGTCCATGCCGCGGTGGGTCAGCAGGTGCGACAGCAGTTTCAGGCTGGCCGGATCGATCCACTGGACGTCGTCAAGGCATAGCAGCAGCGCCGTGCCGGGACGGCGGCACGCTTGCAGGAAGCGCCGGAACACGCCATCGAAACGGCTCTGCGCTTCCGGGGGCGCCAGCGGCGGCGGGCTGGCGTGCTCGCCGATCACCAGCGCCAGCTCGGGAATGAGGTCGAGCATCAGGCGCGCGTTGGGGCCGAGGGCCTCCCGCAGCGCGGCGCGCCAGGCCGCCAGCACGGCCGGCTCCTCGCGCAGGCGTTCGCGCACCAGCCCCTGGAAAGCCTGGGCCAGGGTGGCGTACGGAATGTCGCGCTGGCGCTGGTCGAATTTGCCGGCGATGATGGTGGCGCCCTGGGCCGCGTCGGAGCGGCGCAGGGCCGCCACCAGGGCCGACTTGCCGGTGCCGGCGCGTCCCGACACCAGTACCAGCTGGGGCGCGCCGCCGGCGGCCGCGTGGCGCAAGGATTCGTCCAGCAGCGCCAGTTGCGGCGCGCGTCCGACCAGCGCCGCCGGAATGCGCACGCGCAGGGCGCCGTCGTGGCAGCCCAGCACGAAGGGCTCGACCCGGCCCTGCGCTTCGAGCATCGAACGGCAGTGCTGCAGGTCGGCGTACAGCCCGGCCGCGCTCTGGTAGCGCTGCGCCGGGTCGGCGGCCAGCAGCCGCGCGACGATCGAAGAACAGATGCGGTCCACGCCCGGACGGCGCCGGTGCGGCGCGAGCGGCTCGGGCGCGCCGTCGCCGCCTGCCTGCGCCGCGGCGCCGCACAGCATGTGATACAGGATCAGGCCGAGCCGCACCAGGTCGGCCTGGGGGTCGTCCGGACCATTGAGCGGCGTGGCCATGCCGAAGCCGGTCAGGCGCACCCCGGCGGTGGCCGGATCGAACAAGATATGGTGGGCGGCGAGGTCGCGGTGGACCAGGCGACTGTGGTGCGAATACGACACTGCCAGCGTGATCGCGGCCGCCTGCGCCAGGAAATCGGGCAGATCGAGGGGAGTTGCGGACAGCTCGAGCGGCGCGCCGCCGCTGTCGGCCAGCACCAGGGTGGCGCTTGCGTGACCATGCAGCAGCGCCAGCGGCGTGGCGGCCCACGCGCCGTCGAGCACCTCGCGCAGGGCGTATTCGTGCTCCAGGAGCGCAGTAGCATGGGGCGCCGCGCCGTGCGCTGCCAGCAGCAGCACCGGCAAGCGGTCGGCGTCGCGCGCCGCGCGCAGCAGGACGAACTGCTCGTCCGCGCGCAAGGTATCGATCACGGTGTATCCGTCCGGGGCCTGGGTCAAGGTCACCTCTTGTTTTTGTCGTACAAACGCCGTTCTCCGTTCAGGCGGTGGCAATTATGCCACTACCGATGGTCGTTTGATACAAAAATCATGCATATTGCGCCCTGTTTACCCTGCTGGGCCATGGCAAAGTCAGCCACCGCGCCTTCGGTGTGCCGGCCCGGCCGCAACTGCCCGGCAGCAACTGCTCCAGCAAAACCACCGCAACGTGCCGTGCCCCGCTTTCCCTGCGGGTGATCGGCGCGCTTCAACCGGCCGCCAACCGTGGCGCAGCGCCGCACGAAACGGCTGGCTTAAGCGCTGGATGCAGATCGCGGCTTCGCGTTTTCAGCGTTCTAGACTAAGCCTCATGTTGTGCAGCTTCTTGAAATGGTGCTCGACACTCCATGCATGCCTGCGTTCTGTCCCGCGCTTTACATCGCCACAGCAGGCCGGGTCGCCAAGGTGTATCGACCGGAAGGGGCTGTCGAACCCATGTGGTGACACTCGGATTTCATGATGCTTGCCGCCGGCCGGGAGTCATGCCGTGCGCCGGGTAACTCAGCCAGGGAGGTCATTACCATGTGGCGACGTTGCCTCAGTATCTGCTTCCTCGCTTCCAGCCTGGTCGCCGTTTCAGGCGAGGCCCGGCCATTCCGCGGTTCGACCTAAATCTACGTGCTGCTTTGCCAGAGTGCGGATGACGGCGCCGCCCCGCGGACGGCGGACTATTATCGCAGGCTCTTGTTTACTCCCGGCAACGGCGGCCTCGCGGACTGGTGGCACGACATCTCGTACGTCAACTTCAATAACGCTGGTTCGGAAGTGCACGGCTGGTACCGGATGTCGCAAACTACCGAGCAACTGCAGGGGCTCGATCGGTCGGACAAGACCAATGCCTGCATCGAAGCGGCGCGGAGCGCGCCATCCGGTGCGCTGACCGTGCCACCGGGTGCAATCCGCTACACCGTTACCTCGCCAGGGATCGACGCCTTCGGGTGGAACGGCGGCGCTTTCATGGCGTTCGACTTCGAGGTCGGCCTGGCAGTGCACGAAGGAGGCCACGGGATCGGCCTCAATCACACCTTTTCCAACAATCCCGACTACCGTAACGTCGATTGGGCCGCCATCGGCGAGCACGACGATCCGTGGGACGCCATGAGTTGGGCGAACAGCTATGTCGCGACCACACCGTTCGGCGCCGCTCCGGCAGCCCTGGTGGCGCCGCACCTGGATCGCATGGGATGGCTGCCACGCTCGCGCATCGCGGTGCACGCGGCAAACGGCGCGTCGGAGGCCATCTATACGCTTGCGGCCACCAATCACCCTGAAGCGTCCGGCGCGCTGCTGGTGCGCGTGCCCGTCAAGCGGGAACAAGGCGTGATCATGCTGCGCGTTTCGGTCGACGGAGCGCCGGTCACGGTGCACATGGACGCGCTGAGCGGAAACGTGGTCGATCCGAATAATCCGGCCCGACGCATCGCCACTGCCGGCATCGGGCGCCTGCCTGCGATGGTCCTGGTACCGCAATTGAGGGTGCCCAGGTCGCGCCTGAGCAAGCCGGATCGGATGCGCGAGGCAGCTGCCCCGGCTCCGGCCGCGGCCCCGGCCCTGGAAAAATAGCGCCACCGCGGCCCCGCCGCCAGCCCGGCAGTCGTGTGCCGGGCGCCTCCTAGGGAACGCTGCGCACGCTGAAATCGATGCCCACCTCGTCCCACCATTCCTGCTCTTTTTCGATCCAGTACGACACGGTCGGGTGGCTGCCCACCCATTCGCGCCGGATCTCGAGATCGATCCGGTTCTTCATGCGCAGCTTGAGTTCATCGGCGTCGGCGTCGATGCGGGCATGCATCAGCAGGATCGCCACGCGCAGCGCCAGCACCGCCTTGGCGAAGTCGGTGTCGCTCAGCGCCTCGGCCACCTTGCGCAGATTGCCCTTCTGGGCCAGGATCAATTTGCCCATGACGCGCTGCTCGCGCGTGGTAAACCCCGGCAGGTCGGCGTTCTCGATCATGTAGGCTGCATGTTTGTGGTAGCCGGTCTGCGACACCACCATGCCCATTTCATGCAGCAGCGCGCTCCAGCGCAGCAGCTTGGCGCAGCCGTCGCCGGCCGGCTTGAGTTGCGTGTACATGGCGCTGGCCAGCGCCGCCACGCGCGCGCCGCGATCATCGTCGACATGGAATTTGCGCGCCAGCGCCACCACCGATTCCTCGCGCCGGTCGCGCTGCATCGAGCGCAGGTACAGGTCCCACATGACGCCCATGCGCAGGCCCGCCTCGACCGGCTGCATGACATCGATATCGAGTTCGCGCAGCAGCGCGATCAGGATCGCCAGCCCGCCGATGATGGTACTGGCGCGGTCGGGGCGCAGGCCCGGCATATCGATGCGCGCCACCTGCCCGAACGCGATGAAGCGCAGCTTGAGCGCATCGAGTCCGGCGGCGGAGAGTTTGCCGTCGCCCAGATTGTTCTTGGCGATGATGTCGGCGATCGCCCGGATCGTGCCCGAGGAACCGTAGGCCTGCTTCCAGAATTGCGGATGGTAGGGTGGCGCGGCATCCTCGAAGTGGCTGCGCGCCGACAGGATGGCCGCCTCGAACGAGACCGCGTCGATCCGCCCGCCGACGAAAAACGACAGGCTTTGCTTGACCGTGCCGATGCTGAACGACTCGACCCGCTCGATGTCCGGGCCGTGCCCGAGAATGATTTCGGTCGAGCCGCCGCCGATGTCGATCACCAGGCGCCGCTCCGAGGCGTCGGCCAGGGTGCTGGCCACGCCCATGTAGATCAGGCGCCCCTCTTCCTCGCCCGAGATGATTTCGATCGGATAGCCGATGGCTTG
Source organism: Massilia pseudoviolaceinigra (assembly GCF_030846505.1). NCBI lineage: Bacteria > Pseudomonadati > Pseudomonadota > Betaproteobacteria > Burkholderiales > Oxalobacteraceae > Massilia > Massilia pseudoviolaceinigra. The sequence goes on from NZ_JAVCWL010000006.1 coordinate 140,285, forward strand.
CTCGGCGGCCGGCAGGAACGCCGCGCCGTTGCGCGCCACGCGCAAGGTGGAGGTAGCGACCACGCGCACCGCATCGAGCTGCGGATCGAAGCGGTAGGCGGCGAGCACCGTCTGGAAATTGCGCAGGCAAGCCAGGGCCGACTGCATGGCTGCCTCGGTCAGGTTACCCTTGGCGTCGAGCCCGGCGGCCAGGCGGATCGGCTCGCGCACGCTCTTTAATACGCGGATCGCATCGCCATCGTGCTTGCCTATATGCAAGCGAAAACTATTGGAACCTAAATCTACGGCAGCGTACATCGAAGCCTCTTTCTGTATTGTTGCCATCAAGGCTCTCCCGCTGCAAAACCAATCACAGTAACGCAGTTGTATGACGCGGTCATGACCGGCGCCGTCGGCAATCGCAGTATGCCATCCGCGCTACACGGGCGGCGTTTCCCCGCCGGGCGTTTCCCCGCCGGACGTTTCCCCGCCGGACGCTTCCCCGCCCGGCGCATCCCCGGTGGGCGCGGCCACGACCTTGTTGCGTCCGCCCTGCTTGGCCGTGCGCAGGGCCTCGTCGGCGCGCTTGAACAGGCTCACCATGCTGTCGTCCGGACGGATCACGGTCACGCCGAAACTGGCCGTCATCGAAATCATCGCGCGTTCGGTCTTGACCGGACTGGCTTCGACCGCGGCGCGGATGCGCTCGGCCACCAGCAGCGCTTCATCGAGGCCGGCGCGCGGCAGCAGCAGGGCAAACTCCACCCCCACCAGGCGGCCGAGCTGGTCGCTGTCGCGCAACTGGCGCTTGCATACGTCGGCCACGCTGCGCAGCACCGTGTCGCCGGCCGGATGGCCATAACTGTCGTTGACGCGCCTGAACTGGTCGAAGTCGAGCATCACCAGCGCGCTCGGCTGGCCGGGCCGGCGCGCCAGCGCCATCCACGGCGCCAGGGCGGCGAAAAAGCTGCGGCGGTTGGGCAGGTCGGTCAAGGGATCGACCAGCGCCAGGCGGTCCAGTTCGTGCCGCTGCTGCTCGCGCGCCAGCAGCAGGAAACCGAAGCCATTGAGCAGCATCAGCAAGTACAGCGCGCCCGAGGTCAGTACCTGCAGCAAGCCCTTGCTCAGCCAGCCCCAGCCGCCGGGCATGGTCAGCACCAGGATGCCGCGCGCCGCCACCAGCAGCGCCAGCAGCGTCATGGCGATCACCAGGAAGCGGTGCAGCATGCTGCCGCCGCGCCAGCCGCGCACCAGCGCCGCGGCGCTGGCCAGGTGCAGGCCGCCGAGGATCAGCGCGCCGGCCACCACCCGCATGCCGGCTTCGTCGATCACGTAGCAGACCAGGAACAGCGCCACCGACACGCCGATGACGGGATAGGCGACGCGGCGCCAGGCCAGGCGCCCGACCGCTTCCCACAGCGCACCGGCTTCCAGGCCGACCCCGGCGAACAGCACCGCGTAGCCGGCCGGAACCGCTACCGCATCGGGCAGCACGCCGCTGGCGTTGAAATACAACAGCAGCCAGGCCACCGCCTGGCACTGCTTGGCGATGGCCCAGGTCGACCAGCTGAGCGACTTGCCGCGTTCATATTCGTAGAAAAACAGCGCCGCCGCCAGGCTCAGGTTGCCCAGCGCGAGTGCAAACAACATCGTCGTGATGTCCATGGCGGCGCCTGGGGGCGTCAGATTTCGTGTTCGACGTTGCTGCTGCCGTCACCGATCTTGCTGGCCCAGGCTTGCGCGAAGAACTGCTTTTCGATGTCATTGGGCAGGTCGTTCCAGAACACGATCAGCGTGCCCTTGTGGTCGTGGATCTGGGTGAACTTCTCGATGAAGCCCTCGACACCGGCAAGGTCGGCCAGCGCCACCACATAGCCGTATACCCGGGTCAGCCGCTCAATGCGGTCGGGCTCGGTGAAACTGTTGGTCGCGGTGATGGTGGGGTGGTCTAAAAACATAGTCTCTCCGGGTTGGCCGCGCCGCAGGCTGGCCGCTGATGCCGGCCACACACAGCCGGGGCAGGATCAGCTTATCAGAAACCGATGGGGCGCAACAGGGGCGCGCTTGCGCCGCGCTCCGCTATACTGGCGCCAGCCCAGCCTGCCCCGGACCGCCATGCCGCCACTGACCGACCAATCGCCTCCGCCGTTGCACGCGCCGTCGCCCGAGCGTGTCCCGGCCTGCGGCGCGCCGCTGGTGCACACCCGCGGCGACCGCCGCACCCTCGAATTCACGCCCGGCGACGTGCAGTCCGAAATGCGCCTGTCGCGCCCGGCGGCGCTGGTGCTGGCCTACTGCCGCGCCATCATGTGCTTTGCCCTGTTCGTGCCGCGCCCGCGCGCCATCGTCATGGTCGGCCTGGGCGGCGGCTCGCTGGCCAAATTCTGCTACCGCCACTTCCCGCGCGCGCGCATCACCGTCATCGAGCTGCGCGCCGACGTCATCGCCCTGCGCGAGCAGTTCTGCGTGCCGCCCGACGACGCACGCTTGACCGTGGTCCATGCCGACGCGGTCGACTGGCTGGCCGGCCACCCCGCGTGCGCCGACGTGCTGGTGATCGACGGCTTCGACACCGCCGGCCTGCCGCCGGCGCTGGGCACGGCCCGCTTCTACGGCGACTGCCGCTCCGCCCTGCGCGAGGGCGGCGTGCTGGTGGCCAATATCTTCAGCTACGACCCGCGCTACGCCGGCATGCTGGAGCGCCTGCGCCTGATGTTCAACGACCGCGTCTGCTGGTTCGAGCGCATCGCCGGCAACAACCGCATCCTGTTCGCCGTCAAGGCCCCGCCCCGGCTCGACCCCGCGGCCCGGCTGCCGCGCGCCCTGCGCCTGCAGCGCTGGGTGGCGCGGCGCCAGGGCCTGGGCCACAGCGTACTGAACCGTCTGCTGGCGCGCACCGTCGTGGCATGGCTGCAACACCCGTTCAATCGCTCCAAATAAATGTCCCCTTAGCACGGGAACGTCGCTTTTTAGTTGCCGAAGATCAATCACCTTACCGATTTTTATCAATTTGTGACAAACTAAGGCCGCATCCACACCGGCGCTCCAGGCGCCGCCCTCTTCTTTTAGGAAACAGGAAATGTTGCGTCGTCGCTTGCCGTTCTCGCTCTCCGTCGCGGCGGCGCTCACTGTCGGCGGTGGCCTGGCCGCCACCGCGCTGCTGGCGGTGGCCGTGGCCCGGCTCGAAGACGACAAGCACGCGCTCGCCTTTCAGCAACGCGCCACCGTACGCGTAACCGCCATCCGCCAGGGGCTCGACGAAGCGGTTGAAGTGGTGACCGTGACCAACCAGCTGTTTGCCACGGTGCACCCGGTCACGCGCCGCCAATTCCACGATTTCACCCAGCCGCTGCTACAGCGCTACCCCTTCATCCAGGCCTTCAACTACCACCGGCTGGTCAGCGGCGCCGGGCGCGAAGCGGCCGAGGCCGAGCTGCAGCAAGTGGTGCCGGGCACGCGCATCACCGAAATGGGGCCGCAGGGGCGCCGCCTGGCGCCGCCGCGCGCCCAGTACAGCGTGGTCGACTACCTGGAACCGATGCAAGGCAACGAAGCGGCCTTCGGCCTGTCCGTCGGCATCAACGCGCAAGTCATGAACGCGCTCGAACAAGCCACCGTCAGCGGGCGCGCAGTCGCCACCGGCCTGCTCAGCCTGGCGCAGGACAAGCGCCCGCAGGGCGGCTTCGAAGTCATCATGCCGGTGTACCGGCCCGGCGCCCCGCTCGGCAGCGCCGCCGAACGGCGCGCCGCCCTGATCGGCGACACCGCCGCCATCATCCGCGCGCGCGAACTGGTCGACAAGATCCTGCGCGGCGCCGACCTGCACGCCGACCAGGGCGTGCACCTGGCGGTCTACGCCAATGCCGGCACCGACCCGGCGCACCTGGTCTACGCCAGCGCCGGGCTCGATGCCGCCGTGCGCGAGCACGCCGGCCTCGGCCCGGTGCGCCGCTGGACTACCGCGCGCCACCGCGAACGCCACAGCGCCGCGCTCAGCGTGGCCGGCCAGCCCTGGACCGTGGTGGTCAGCGCCGCCCCGCGTCCGTTTTTGGACAACCATCCCGGCTCGGTGTTTACCCTGGCCGGCGGCCTGCTGTTTACCTTGCTGATCAGCGCCTTCGTGCAAACCCTGGTGCAGCGCTCGCGCCGGGTCCAGCTGCTGGTCAACGAACGCACCGCCGACCTGAAACTGTCGAACCAGCGCCTGCTCGACGACGTGCTGGCGCGCCGCCGCACCGAAGCGGCGCTGCAGGAAAGCGAACAGCGCTTCCGCCAGCTGGTCACCATGTCGTCCGACTGGTACTGGGAACAGGACGCCGACCTGCGCTTTGTCGACATTACCGGCGGGCTCGGCGAAAAAGGCGGGGTTGCGGCCGGGCGCCTGATCGGGCGCACGCGCTGGGAAACCGTGGCCGGCATGCAGGACAGCGACTGGGGCAAGGCCCACATGGCGCAACTGCTGGCGCGCGAAGCGTTCGCCGAACTCGAATACGAAACCGTCGACGAAAAAGGCGAAGCGCGCTGGTTCAGCATCAACGGCGAACCGGTGTTCGACGCCGGCGGCGTGTTCCGCGGCTACCGCGGCACCGGCACCGACATCACCGCCCGCAAGCTGACCGAGCAGCGGATCCAGCACATCGCCCAGCACGACGTGCTCACCGGCCTGCCCAACCGCAGCCTGCTGCAGGACCGCCTGACCCAGGCGGTGGCGTATTCGCTGCGCTGCGAGCGGCCGGTGTGGGTCTTGCTGATCGATCTGGACCGTTTCAAATTCGTCAACGACAGCATGGGCCACAAGGCGGGCGACGTGGTCCTGATGACGGTCGCGGCGCGCCTGCGCGCGGCCCTGCGCGACACCGACACCGTGGCGCGCCTGTCGGGCGACGAATTCGTCGTCATCCTTACCGAGCACGCCGAAGAGCGCCTGCAGGCCGACGTGGTGCAGCGCCTGATGGATGCGTTGGCGCCGCCGGTGCCGCTCGGAAGCAAGGAGTTTTTCGTCACCTGCAGCATCGGCGTGGCCGTGTTCCCCACCCCCGACACCCCGGCCGGCAACCTGATCGAACACGCCGACATCGCCATGTACCGCGCCAAGAAACTGGGCCGCAACAACTTCCAGTTCTACACCCCGGCCATGAACGACGAAGCCCAGGAACGGGTACGCATCGAAAGCGCGCTGCGCAGTGCGCTCGAGCGCAACGAATTCGTGCTGCACTACCAGCCCCAGGTCAACCTGGCCAGCGGCGAGATCGTCGGCATGGAAGCGCTGATCCGCTGGCAGCATCCCGAACTGGGCGTGGTGGCGCCGAACCGCTTTATCTCGGTGGCCGAGGAAACCGGGCTGATCGTGCCGATCGGCGCCTGGGTCATGCGCACCGCCTGCGCCCAGAACAAGGCCTGGCAGGATGCCGGGCTGGGCATGCTGCGGGTGGCGGTGAACCTGTCGGCGCGCCAGTTCGGCGCGCCCAACCTGCTGGCCGACATCCGCGCCGTGCTGGCCCAGACCGGGCTGGCGCCCTCGCTGCTGGAGATCGAACTGACCGAAAGCCTGTTCATGAGCGACGTCACGCTCGCGGTCGAACTGCTGCACAGCATGAAGTCGCTTGGCGTGAATCTGTCGATCGACGACTTCGGCACCGGGTATTCGAGCCTGTCGTATCTGTCGCGCTTTCCGATCGACGTGCTCAAGATCGACCGCTCGTTCGTCTCCGACATCACGCGCGACGCCAACGATGCCGCGATCGTGGCCTCGATCATCGCGCTGGCGCACAACCTGAAGCTGTCGGTGATTGCCGAAGGGGTGGAGACGGCCGAGCAGCTCGACTACCTGCGGCGCCATGGCTGCGACGAAATGCAGGGCTATTTCTTCAGCCGCCCGCTGGCCGCGCACGCCTTTGAAGCCTTGCTGCGCGACCGTGCCAGCCTGGCGCCGACGGCGGCGGCGGCTGTGCAGGATGCGGCGGCCGAAGTGTAAGGAAGCGGCAGTACTCGTGTCAGATCGACATCTTTGTTCAAAAATAGACTATCATCGTCGACTGACAGCCACTTTTGAGCCAAACGACATACATGAGTGAAGAATTCCAGCGCCAGCGGGCCGATGCGCACGGTAGCGAAGCGACCAGTCCGCGCACCGATTTCCGCACGCGCGATGTGGTCAACCAGGCCATCGCCGCGATACCGACGCTCGGCGTGCAGCAAGCGGCCGAATACCTGGCGGCGATGAACGTGCCGCCGGAAGTGGCGATCCGCACGCTGATCTACAAAGGCACGCGCCGCGACGAGCCGTAGCGCCCGTCTCGCTCCCTCCTCCGCCTGCACCGCCGATCAAAGACACCTACACCAGCGTCAAAGCGCTTACAACCGGGGTCAGAGCTCTGACTCGAAACATTGTTAAATCCACGTCCGATTTCGATGTAATTCGAGCAACTATTTCTTAACCGGGCTCAGACCTCAATTAGGAAACACTTATCCGAGCAGGCGGATGCGTCGACGTCCCGGCAGCAATTTCATGCGGGAGGATGATGTAATTCGGGTGTCACGATGCGTGGACGAGCCGCTTGAGGGCAGAAACGTTTCCCAACCGAGGTCTGACCCCGGTTAGGAAAGAATGTTAAATGTTGCTAGTCAGAGCTCTGACCCCGGTGTAGGGCGGCGCTCGTCGCTGGAGCGGGGGGCGGGGACTTATTTGTCCTGGGCGTCGATGTCGGCCAGCGATTCGCGGCCTTTGTCGGTCACGCCGTGGCCCCCCGCTTCGAGCGGGGCGATGTGCGATTTTTTGCCGAGGAAGACCAGCACGTCGGCGTCAACCACCGCCGCCGGATCGGCCAGCAGCGCGCGCAGGCCGGCGATGCAGCGGCGCAGGAACAAGACCTGCTGCCCCTTGTCCGTCAGCGCCAGCTTGCCGTCCTTGCTGTACTGGATCATCTTCAGGCCCGCCAGACGCTTGGCGTTGCGCCCGACGCAGGCGTTGAAGCGGTCATGCTTCGCCCCACCCAGGATGTGCCCGAGCGCGTCGTATTCGTCTGTGGTCAATTTCTCGTTCTTCATTGCTGCTTTCCATGTGGCCAATTTTCGGCCCCCATGGTAACCGCGCAGGCTGCCCGCGGCAACCTGCATTCGCTGACAACAGTTACTTTACTGTGCGGAACAGGAACCAGACAACGCCGATACTGATCAATGCGCTGACCAGCAGCACCACCTGCATCGGGCGCGAACGCAGTACCGAAGAGCGGCCAAGGTAGATCTTGTTGTGTAAGGAATTGCCCATCATGTTCTCCCGGAACAAAACAACGGTTGATGGATGAATTATAGGAAGCGCATGCCATTCCGGTTGTGATGAGGAGCACAAATAATAACAAATGTAGGCTGAGAGCAACACTGTCGGCGGCCTGCCGCCACGGCCTACTGCGCGCCAGCCGATCCCTTGCAATGTTAGCATCGCTGCGAGAGCGCCGCGCCAGTGCGGCACCTCCTTACCGATTGGAGAATTCCATGCACGCCACCAAATCTTTCCCCGACCCGGCCGACGCCAAATCGCTCATCGACGAGGCCGACATCGGCAGCGGCGAAAAACCGCCTTCGCAAATCGAAACCGAGGCCATCATCCGCCAGATTCCGCCCCTGCCGCCATCGGACCAGAACGATGCCGATAACGACAATGGCGCCTCGGCCGCCGCCAACCAGTTCGACGGCGGCGAGAACCGCGACAAGCGCGAGCATGACGCGTCGCTCGAACGCGATGAGCCAAGCGAACAGCTCGACCAGCTCGATCCGGTCCCGCCCAAGGGCCAGTAAGCGTCCGGCCCGGCTGGTCCGGGCACGCCGGTGCGTGCCGGTGTGTGGGTGTTACGCCTTGATCGGCGGCACCGGCATGACCGGCTCTTCGACCGGCGCGTTGACCGGCGGCGGCACGTCGTCCGGTACCGGGCCCGGTTTCGGATCGGTGGGCGGCACGTCGTCCGGATCGGGGGTCGAATGGGCGCGCTGCGGCGCTGCGGATGGGTTCTCGTTGCTGGTCATGGAATGCCTTTCTTAAAGTGGTAATGCGACTGTCAAAACCGCGCTGTCCGGGGCGATGAACGCCCTGCGCGCGCGCGCCAAACCTGCCTTTTGCGGTATCGTTGATCCTTCCGGACGCCACGCCCGGGATCACCACCACCTCAGCAAAAAGGTTATAGCGCATGTGCGGACGTCTCGATCAAAACCATACCGCCATTGAATACGTCGCGGCGATGCACTGGCGCGGCGCCGAACCGGGCGTCGCCAGCCAGGCCGCGCCCAGCTACAACGCGCCACCCGGCACCTGGCGCCCCTTGATGCGCGTCGTCGGCGACCAGCTCGTCGTCGAGGATGCCTTCTGGGGCTACCGCGCCTCGTGGGCCGCGGACAAGCTGCCGATCGCCATCAATGCGCGCCTCGAAAAACTCACCAACCGCTACTGGACGCCCCTGCTCAAGGCCGGCCGCGCCATCGTGCCGGCGGATGGCTGGTACGAATGGACCGGCGAAAAGGGCAAAAAGCAGCCCTGGCACATCCACCTCAAGACGCGCGAGCCGCTGTTCATGGCGGCCATCGGCGCCTGCGGCAGCGAGCGCGAGCAGGCGGCCGAGTCGGGCTTCGTGATCGTCACCGCCGATGCCGAGGGCGGCATGGTCGATGTGCACGACCGCCGCCCGATCGTCTTCAGCGCCGAGGACGCAGCCCTGTGGCTCGACCCGGACCTGTCCGCCCAGCAAGCCGAACAGCTGGCACGCTCGGTCGCGCTCGGCCCGGACGCCTTCGACTGGCACCCGGTCGCCAAGGACGTGGGCCGCGCCAGCAACGACGGCCCGCGCCTGGCGGCCCAGCTCGATCTGCTGGCCTGACCCCTGCCCCGGCACGGGGCGCGCCGGATCAGCGCTCGGGCTCGCGCTCGCGCGCCATGGCCAGCAGGTTGTCGACTTCGATTCGTGCTACCTCCACACCGGCAAGGCAAGCCACCTCCGGGGTGGCGTGGCCGCCGGCCGTCTGGCTGCGCGTGAGCGCCGGCGCGGGATCGGTATCCTGCCCGCCCTGCCCGGTCTTGGTGATGCGGTATTCGAAATCCCACTGGTCGCCGCAATCCTTGACCGGGGTGACCACGATGGTAAAACCCTTGTATTCGTCCGTTGTGATTTCCATATCATCCTCATTGTTGTTCGCAGCCTAGCATGAAGGCCGCCAGCATGGCGCCGGCGCGCCAATCGTGCGCCGCCCCCTCCCCGGCGCGTGCCGGACCCGGTATAGTGACAGTTCCCTCCGCTCCCGCCTGCCCACGATGAAGACTGCCCTGCCGTCCCTGGTCCCCGCCCTTCTGGTCCCCGCCGTGCTCGCCTCCGGCGGCGCCCTTGCCGCGCCGATGACCCTGGCTGACTACCTGGCCTTGAGCGGCCCGCCACCGACCGCCAAAATCGCCTACGGCAGCGCACCCTCGCAATTCGCCGAACTATTCCGTCCGGCCGGCCCCGGGCCGTTTCCGGTGGTGGTGCTGGTCCACGGCGGCTGCTGGACGGTGCAGTACGGCGGCATCAGCCAGATGCACAATGTGGCCGGGGCCCTGGCCGCGCGCGGCATCGCCGTATGGAACGTGGAATACCGCCGCGTCGACGAGGAAGGCGGCGGCTATCCCGGCACCTACCTGGACATGAACGCGGCGCTCGACAAGCTGGCCGCCGAAGCGCCCGCCCACCAGCTCGACACCAGCCGCATCGTCGCGGTCGGCCATTCGGCCGGCGGCCAGCTGGTGCAGTGGATCGCGGGACGCAGCCGGATTCCGGCCAGCAGTCCGCTATTCCAGCCCAGCCCGTTGCCGGTGCGCGAGGTGATCAGCCTGGGCGGCCTGGCCGACCTGCGCCACGAGCAGGCGCTGATCAAGTCCAGCTGCGGGCGCGACCTGGCGCAACTGGCCGGCACGCCGAGCGCCAGCCGGCCCGACATCTTCGCCGACACCAACGCCGCCGAGCTGATGCCCAACGGCAGCCGCACCGTGCTCGTCACGGGCGAACTCGACACCATCTCGCCGCCGCGCGCGGCCCACGACTACGCGGCGCGGGCGCGCGCCGCCGGCGACCGGGCCGAGGTGCTGATCCTGCCCGGCGCCAGCCACTACGATGAAATCGCGGCCAGCTCGCCATCGTGGAAACTGATCCTGCCATTGATCGAAACCGCACTCGGCTTGAGCAAATAAACAGGCGCGTCGGGGCGGCGGGCCTTGCCCGGCGCCGCCGCAGTGTGTCGAAAACCGCAGTCACCGACGAGAAACGATTAACAGTTACATACGCTTCGCGTAGCGTGTCACTCAAGGCAGCCCGGTCCGCGCTGTCCCGGCACGACCAGCATCAACCAGCACCACCAGCATCAGTCAGCACAACCAGCAGAACCAGCAGCGCGCCGGCATCGCCCGGCCACGTCCAGACGTTATACGGAGAACCGCATGCTCGACAATCCGAAGCCAGGCACACGCCTGCTGGCCGCTTTCCTGACCGTCGCCATCGTGGTCGCTGCCGGCATCGTCCACAAAGCGGGCATGATCGGGCAGGCCGGGCGCACCGACGATCAGACACTGGCCGGGCGCTCCCACGCCAAGGAAGCGAACATCAACCTGATCCATATCGGACAGGCCGGCGCGCTCCTTGCCGCGACGCCCGAGCAGGTGCGCCGCTTGAGCGGCCATCTCGACAAGGCGCGCCCGCGCTACACGCTTGAGATAGGTAAAAAGCTGCGGGCCGAGGTCGACCGTGGCCTGGCCGGCTACCCGGCCAGGCTGCCGGACTTGCTGAAACAGGCGCTGGCTTTCACGCCCGAGGGCAAGGCCGCAGCAGCCGGACTTGCGCCCGGCCCGCTGGCGGCCAAGGCCAACAGCGTCGACGACCAGCTCTCCGCGCTGGCCAGCCCGAACGAGAAAAAATCCGCCGGGATAGCCGCCGCATCGAGCCGGCACGGCCGGGGCAGCCAGGCGCTGACGCTGGCCCTGGCGCTCGGCAGCCTGGGCGCGGGCGTGGGGCTGGGTTTGTGGATCACGCGCGGCCTGACGCGCCAGCTGGGGGCCGAGCCGGCCTGCCCGGTGCAGGTGGGCGGCGCGATGGCCGCGGGTGAATTGCCGAGCGTGATCCGGCCCCGCCCCGGCGACAACGACAGCCTGCTGCACGCGATGGAAACCATGCGCGCCGCGCTGGAGAAGATCGCAGCCCAGGTACGCAGCGGCACCGGCACCGTCGGCGCCGCATCCGGCCAGAGCGCGGCCGGCAGCCTGGGCCGGTCCGCGCGCACCGGGCAGCAGGCCAGCGCGCCGGAACCGGCGGCGTCCTCGATGGAAGAGCGCACCGGCAGCGTCAAGCGCAACGCCGACAATATGCGCGAAACCGATGTGCCGGCGGCCAGCGCGGCCGAGGTGGGCGGGCGCGGCGGCTCAGTGGCGCACACCATGGCCTCGATCAACGATTCCTCGCGCAAGATCGTCGATATCATCGGCGTCATCGACGGCATCGCTTTCCAGACCAATATCCTGGCGCTCAACGCGGCCGTGGAAGCGGCGGAGGCCGGCGGACAGGGGCGCGGCTTTGCGACGGTGGCCAGCGAGGTGCGCAACCTGGCGCAGCGTTCGGCGGCGACCGCCAGGGAAATCAAGACCCTGATCGACGATTCGGTCGGCCAGCTCGATGCCTGCGGCAAGCTGGTCGACCACGCCGGCGTGACCATGGCCGACATCGTGGAATCGATCACGCGCGTGACCGGCCTCATGTCCGGCATCGCGCCGGCCGGCATGGAGCGGAGCGCCGGCATCGAGCAGGTGAACACGGCGATCAGCCAGATGCATGAAGTGACCCGGCAAAACGCGGTGCTGGTCGAACAGGCGGCCGCGGCGGCCGGATCGATGCAGGAGCAGGCGGCTCACCTGGCGCACGTGGTCGGCATCTTCAAGCTGGGCAACGAGCAGGCCGCGCGCGCAGCCGTACCGCTCCCCCAGGCGGCCGCGCGCGCGGCAGCCATGCGGCCACCGACCGTTGCGCTGGCGGCCGGCGCGGCGCCGGAGGGGGAAACATGAGCCAACAGATCTTCACGCAGCCCGGATCATGTTGTCGTATTGCAACGTTCGTGAAGTTCTCGCAAAAAAGTGCGCACGCTGACGAATATCGGTTACCAAGACGGCGAACTTGGCGTAGCGTGTACTCACGCAAGCCCAATCCGCTGTCCTCACTGCAATAGCAGCCTGCCCCATCGCGGCGGAGTGCCGCGCCCCTACGCGACAGTCTGTCCCCCCATACGTTTTCACGGAGACATCCATGCTCAACAACATAAAGGTAGGCACGCGCCTGCTCGGTTCCTTTCTGATCATAGCGCTGCTGGGAAGCGCGGTGGCCGCCATCGGCATCTTCAACATGTCCACCATGAACGAACAGGCCGAGCTGGCGTACGACAGGGAATTGCTGGGCCTTTCGTATACCAAGCAAGCCAACATCGACCTGATCGGCATGGGGCGCGCCGCGCGCGGGGTGCTCCTGGCCGACACGCCGGAGGCCGTGCGCCTGTCCATGGCGCAGGTCGAGCAGTCGCGGCGTCAGCTGCACGACAACCTGGACCAGTCGCGACGCGCTTCAAAACCGTCACCAGCAAGAAAATCCTGGCCGATGTCGACAGCAGCGTCGCCCAATACGAGGCGCTGCTGGCGCAGTTGATGACCCTGGCGCAGGACCGCACCCCCGAGGGACAAAGCGCCGCCGCCCGGTTTGCGACCGGAACCGTGTCAGCGATGGGCAATCTTGCCGACGGCCACCTCGCGGCGCTGGCCAAACGCAAGGAGAAAACCTCTTCCGAAGCGGCCACCGCATCCCATGATCGCTACCAAAGCAGCCGCACCCTGATGCTGGCGCTGACCATCGGCAGCCTGGCGCTCGGCGCGGGCCTGGGGTGGCTCATCACGCGCCGCCTGACGCGCCAGCTGGGCGGCGAGCCGGCTTACGCGGTGCAGGTGGCCGACGCCATCGCCGCGGGCGAATTGTCGACCGTGATCCAGACCCGCTCCGGCGACAGCCGCAGCCTGCTGTACGCGATGGAAACCATGCGCGCCGCGCTGGTCGGAATCGTGGCCCTGGTGCGCAGCGGCACCGATACCATCGCTACCGCATCCGGCCGGATCGCGGCCGGCAACCTGGACCGGTCCTCGCGCACCGAGCAGCAGGCCAGTTCGCTGGAACAGACCGCGTCCGCGATGGAAGAGCTCACCAGCACCGTCAAGCAAAACGCCGACAATGCGCGCCAGGCCAATGTGCTGGCGGTGGCCGCTTCCGAGGTCGCCGGACGCGGCGGCGCGGTGGTGCACACCATGGCATCGATCAACGGTTCCTCGCGCAAGATCGTCGATATCATCGGCGTCATCGATGGCATCGCTTTCCAGACCAACATCCTGGCGCTCAACGCGGCCGTGGAAGCGGCGCGCGCCGGCGAGCAGGGGCGCGGCTGTGCGGTGGTGGCCAGCGAGGTGCGCAACCTGGCGCAGCGCTCGGCGGCGGCCGCCAGGGAAATCAAGACCCTGATCAACGATTCGGTCGACAAGGTCGATGCGGGCGGCAAGCTGGTCGACCAGGCCGGCGTGACGATGGCCGAGATCGTGCACTCGATCACGCGCGTGACCGGGATCATGTCCGGCATCGCCTCGGCCAGCATGGAGCAGACCGCTGGCATCGAGCAGGTGAACATCGCGATCAGCCAGATGGATGAAGTGACCCAGCAAAACGCGGCGCTGGTCGAACAGGCGGCCGCGGCGGCGGGCTCGATGCAGGAACAGGCGGCCACGCTGGCCAGCGTGGTCAGCATTTTCAAGCTGGGCAACGACAAGCCCGCGCGCCCGGCCTTGGCGGGGCCGGCGCGGGTCCGCGCGCTTATGGCGTGACGCGGCGCGCCGCCGGCGCCCACAGAACCAGGTCGGAGCGCGCCACCGCCACGCACGGCAAGGTCGCGCCGGCGCATCGTTCGTCCGCGCTCAGGCCGGGCCAGTCGACCAGGTAAGCCACCTCGCCCGCCGCCGCCTGGCACAGGCAGGTGCGGCAGGTGCCGTTGCGGCAGGAACTGGGCAGCACGATGCCGGCGTCCTCGGCTGCCAGCAGCAGCGCGCGCCCCTCGCCCGCCTTGAAGCGCCAGCCGGCTGGCTGCACGGTAATCAGATAACTGTCCATGCGCACATTTTACCCGGCCGGCCTGCCCTTCCAGCCCTTAGTACGGTGCCGCACAGACTATATATCCGACCGGAACTAATCTAAGCTATCCGATTCCCTAGGGGCTTTAATTGAAACCATCTTCGCTTTGCCTGATCGCCGCCATGTTTGCAGGCGCGGCCACCATTCCAACCGCCATGGCCGCCAGCGCGCCGTCCACCCTGACCATCGAGGCTGTCAATGCGGCGGGCAAGACGGCCGACCCGGCAGCCACGCCAGCCAAGCCGGCCAAGGGCGCGAAAGCGGGCAAACTGGCGGCGCCGGCCCTGCTGCGCGCCCAGGTCCTGCTCGACCGCGCGCGCTTTTCGAGCGGCGAGATCGATGCCGCCTCGGGTTCGAACATGCGCCTGGCGCTGGCCGGCTTCCAGAAGAAGGCCGGCCTCGAACCATCCGGCACGCTTGACGAAGCGACCTGGGCCGCGCTGAACGCCGACACCGCCGACGCCCTGGTCAGCTACACCCTGAGCGACGCCGATGTGGCCGGTCCGTTTCAAGCCATCCCCGAGAGCATGGCCGAGAAAGCCAAGCTGACCGCGCTCGGCTACGGCAGCGCGGCCGAAGCGCTGGGTGAAAAATTCCATGTCAGCCCGGCCCTGCTGGCGCGCCTTAATCCAGGCAAGGATCTCGGCCGCGCCGGCGAGACCATCGTCGTGCCGAACGTGCTCGACACCGAGCCGCTGCCGAAAGCGGCCAAGATCGTGGTGGACCGCTCGGACCGCTCGCTGACCCTGCTCGACGCCGAGGGCAAGGTCCTGGCCCAATTCCCGGCATCGACCGGCAGCTCGCACGATCCGCTGCCGATCGGCACCTGGAAGGTCAACGGCGTGGCGCGCCAGCCGGTCTACCACTACAACCCGAAACTGTTCTGGGATGCCAGCCCCGGCGACAAGAAAGCCAAGCTGCCGGCCGGCCCCAACAACCCGGTGGGCGTGGCCTGGGTCGATCTGTCGAAAGACCATTACGGCATCCACGGCACCCCGGTGCCGGCCTCGATCGGCAAGACCCAGTCGCACGGTTGCATCCGCCTGACCAACTGGGATGTGGCCACGCTGACCGAGTCGGTCGGCTACGGCACCGAAGTGCTGCTGCAGGAATGAAGCAAGAGAAAAATTGCTCGGCACACCCTTCACAACGAAAAAGGATAATTTTATGAAATGGCTTCTTACTTTCCTGGCAGGCTTGCTGCTCGGCGCAGGCTCCCTGTTCGTCTACTTGCGCGCGGTGCCCAAGCCAGCGGAGGTGGTCGTGGTGGCGCCTGCGGTGCCGGCGCCGGCACCGGCCGCAGCCGCGGCAACGCCCCCGGGCGGCGTGTCCTTGCCGGTCTCCGACCTGCCCGGCGCCCCGGTGGTGAGCACCGACCTGACCGAACTCGATTTGCCGCTGCGTCCGGCCGCCAGCGAGATCGCCGCGCCCGCCGCGAATGCCGCCAACGCGGCCGCCGTGCCGGCCAGCGGCAAGCTGATGGTGCCGGTCGAGGGCGTCAAGCTGGCCAGCCTGCGCGACAATTTCGACCAGCCGCGCGGCGCCGACCGCCACCATGAAGCGCTCGACATCATGGCGCCCAAGGGTACCAGGGTGCTGGCGGTCAGCGACGGCAAACTGGTCAAGCTGTTCAACAGCAAGCCGGGCGGCCTGACGGTGTACCAGTTCGATCCGAGCGAAAAATACGCGTATTACTACGCGCACCTGGACCGTTACGCCGAAGGCGTGAAGGAAGGCATGGATCTCAAGCGGGGCGATCTGGTCGGCTATGTCGGCGTGACCGGCAATTCGGACCCGAACGCACCCCACCTGCACTTTGCCGTGGTCGAACTGACCGCCGAAAAGAAATGGTGGAAAGGCACGCCCATCAACCCGTTCCCATTGCTGGGCGAGTAATCAGTTCTGGGCGCGCACGCGCCGTGCGCGCCGCATGCCGAGCAGCATCATGCCTGCTCCGAGTGCCAGGATGGCCGGCGTGCCCGGTTCGGAAACCTTGGCCACGCCATCGTCCGGCGTGAGCAGGAAACCACGGCACAGGCCGGTCGTATTGCAACCGTGCGCCGTGATCTGCCCCAGGTCGTTGATATCGGCCGCGTAGTTGAGCGTCCAGCCGAAGCCCGGCCCCACCAGCGAATTCAAATCGAGCATCGTGCCATCGGCGTACAGGAAGGCGTGCACGGCCATGCCGCCGGCGATGTCGGAACTGCCCACCGCATGGCCCGCATTGTTGATCCCGTAACTGACGCTGTTGGCGCCGCCCAGGGTATTCAGATCGGTCATCACGCCATTGTCGTACATGAACGCATGCGAGTTGGCGTCGCCCGCCAGGTAGGAAAACCCCACCACCGCGCCGCG
Source organism: Massilia pseudoviolaceinigra (assembly GCF_030846505.1). NCBI lineage: Bacteria > Pseudomonadati > Pseudomonadota > Betaproteobacteria > Burkholderiales > Oxalobacteraceae > Massilia > Massilia pseudoviolaceinigra. Next base: position 156,829 of record NZ_JAVCWL010000006.1, read on the forward strand.
GTCGTTGATCCGGTTCGCTTCGCTGTAGTTGCCGCCCAGGGTGCCGAGGTCGCGCATGCCGCTGTCGTCGGCGCGGAAGGCGTGATACTGCCCGTTGGCCAGGTCCGAGCGCCCCACCACCACCCCGCTGTTATTGATGTCCGTGCCGAGGCTGTTGTCGCCGCCCAGGGTGCCGAGGTCGCGCATCTGGCCGCCCGGCGTGTAGCGAAATGCCGCCTGGGTGCCGTCGGCGCGGTCGGCGCTGCCGCCGACCTGGCCGGCATTGTTGATGCCCTTGGCGGAGCTGTTGCTGCCGCCCAGGGTGCCGAGGGTGTCGATCTTGCCGCCGCTAAATGTGACCGCGCGCGATTCGCCGCCGCCGGTCAGCACCTGGCCGGCCGCCACGCCGGCGTCGTTGATGCCGCTGGCAAAGCTGCGCGTCGACTTGTCGGGACTCAGGCTGTGCATGGCGCCGCCGCGCGAGACGTAGGCGCTGCTGATGTTGTTGCTGTTGAGCGAGTAACCGACCACCGAGCCGCTGTTATTAATGGCGCGCACGTCGCCGCTATCGCCGCCGAGGCTGCCCAGATTCTTGACGGAATATAAAGGCGCGGCCTGTGCAGCGGCCGGGATCAGGAAAACGGACAGCAGACCAAGCTGCAACAGACGCGGTGTGACGGGCATGAGGGACTCCAGAACAATGAACAAACGCGTCCGGCTGCCTGGACGCGTGCGTCGATTCTAATCCGGATTTCCTCACGCACATTATATTGCCTACAAAATAGTTCCGAGCATACACACTTCAAGCTGGAATTTTGGATTAAGGCAACTGTTCGCTGATATCGCTCCCCACATTCACTGCCGCGTAGGCGCGCTGCACGGCCACCGCCTCCTTGCTGTTCCTGCCATACAGTTCCTCGGCCGCGGCCAGTACCTTGGCGCGCGCATCCTTGTAGTCGGTACTGGACGTAAAACGCGTGGTGGCCGCGTTGAACCAGATGCGGTACGCCTTGTCCAGGCCGATGCCGCTCATCGCCCGCGGCGTGCCGGTGAGGTAGCTACTGTGGGCTTCGCTGGCGGGGTCGGCGTGCGAGCCCTGCGCCAGGAAATAGAACATGCGGTTGTTCGGGCCGCTGCTGTAATGCACGTCCAGGCGCCTGAGCCTGGACGACCAGGCATCCGGACTGGTGCCGTCATTGCTCGGGCGAATCATATAGCGCAAGGGCGTGCCGGTCTTGCTGATCTCCTTGCCGATCATCCAGTCGTTGCCGGCGGCGGGAATCAGCGTGCCGCCGGCGCCGGCGCGCGCGTAGGCTTCCACCACTTCGCCGGTGATATCGGACGACGATTCGTTCAGCCCGCCCGACTCGCCCGCGTACACCAGGCGCGAGGTGGCGTCGGTCACGCCATGGCCCATTTCGTGGCCCACCACGTCGAGCGCGCCCAGGCTGTTGAAGGTCGAGCCATCGCCGATGAACATGCATTTGCAGGTATCGCTGTAGTAGGCATTGTCGTAGGCCGTGTTCACATGGGCGGCGATGTAGGTGGCGGTGTCCTGTCCGTCCAGCGAATGCCAGCCCAGCGCGTTCCTGAGCATGTCGTAGGTGCTGGCCAGCCCCCACATGGCGTTGACCGCCGCGGTCTGGCCGTTGGCGTCGGTGGTGCTGCCGCCGGCGATGTACTGCTTGCCGTCGCCCCAGGTATTGCTGCTGTTGGTGAACACCTCCCCGGCGCTGCTGCCGTGATTGGCATTGGTCACCGCCAGCCCGCCGAACTTGCCACCCTTGGCGCGCAGCGGATCGACCATGCGAAAGCCGGCGCCGCCCTCGCTCGTGCTCAGCGGTACCTCGCCGCTGTACTGGCTCTTGCCGGTGCCGGCGGCGCTTTGCAGCATGCTCCACTGCGCCAGGATGCGTCCGTTGCGCGCGCTGACGATGGTGTCGTGGTAGACCGGCAGCGGGCCGGCGCGCAGGCGCGTGCCGACCTGCCAGGCCAGCTCGTAGCCGGCCACCACGTCGGCCATGTCGAGCGCGTTGAGGGCGTCGTCGGTCTTGCCCTGCGCGGCCGGCAGGCGCTCGCTCCGGACCAGCGGAAAGACGATCAGTTCGGCCGCCGGCGGCGTCTCGGCCACGGCACCGGCGCGCACCGAGCGCAGCACCAGGGCGATGGCATCAAGCGCCGTCAGCGCCGGCTTCACATCGAACTCGGCCGTGGCCTCACCGAGCTGGTTGGCGCTGCCGCGCCCGAGGTGGACGCGGCGCGCCGAAACCGATTCGCGCACGATCTTGCCGGCCCCATCGGTCACCAGCACCGATTCCGAACCGAACACGCGTACGCCTTTGTACGTGTGGTGGGCGCGCACCACCGTGCTACCCTGCAAGCCTGGATGCTGGGAAGCGAGCAGGAAATGGTGGTCGGCGTCCAGCCCGTGCCGGGCCCGCTGCGCGGCCAGTTGGCCAACCAGCGCGGCGGCGTTCGGCGCTGCCGTCACGGGACCGTTCATCAATGGCGGGGCGGCGGCGCCCGCCAGGTGAACAGCGAGCGCAACAGCCAGCAGGATCGGACGAATTGTCATCAGGCATCTCCAGTGAAAAGGCGCTACACCAGAAACGGCGCAGGCAACACCGATTGTCACAGCAGATATCCATGAAGAATTTGCTCAAACGCAAAGAAAAGCCGAAATCCGCTGCGCTCGCCGTCATCGTACGGTCATGCAAGCTTGCTACGCTCTGCGTTTTTGCAGTTTCAATACTTATTCCCACCACACCGGAGTCTATTGCGATGTACCACGTGTCCCGTACCACCCTGTCCCTGATGTGCGCCGCCAGCGTTGCGGCCTTGATGACCGCTTGCGGCGGCGACGACACCCCCGAGCTGCAAAATCCCGGCGCCAGCTGGCCGCCGCAGCCGACCGTGACCGCGCACCGCGGCGCCTCGGCCCTGCGTCCGGAGCACACCTTGGCGTCGTACCAGAAGGCGATCGAGGATGGCGCCGACATGGTCGAACCGGACCTGGTGGCAACCAGGGATGGGGTGCTGGTGGCGCGCCACGAAAACGAGATCTCGGGCACGACGAACGTCGCGGCGCTGCCGCAGTTCGCCAGCCGCAAGGCCACCAAGACCATCGACGGCATTCCCGTCAGCGGCTGGTTCACGGAAGACTTCACCCTGGCCGAACTGAAAACCCTGCGCGCCAAAGAGCGCATTCCCGCCAACCGCCCGGCCAACAGCGCGTTCGACGGCCAGTTCGAGGTGCCGACCTTGCAGGAAGTGGTCGACCTGGTGAAGAAGGAAAGCCAGGCGCGCCACAAGACCATCGGCCTCTACCCCGAGACCAAGCACCCGACCTACTTCAAGAACATCGGGCTGCCGCTCGAAAAACGCCTGGTCGACCTGCTGGTGGCCAATGGCTACCGCGGCAAGGACGCCGCGGTGTACCTGCAATCGTTCGAAGTGGCCAACCTGAAGGAACTGCGCAAGCTGACCGACATGCGCATCGTGCAGCTGATCGACAATCCGGCCAACCCGCCGGCGGCCAATGGCGCGCCGCGCAATGCGCCCTACGACTTCGTCGCCGCCGGCAGCAAAAAGACCTACAAGGACCTGACCACGCCGGCCGGCCTGAAAGAGATCGCCACCTATGCCGACGCCGTCTCGCCCTACAAGGAAGTGATCATTGCGCGCACCACCAGCAATGAACTGGGCACGCCGACCAGCTTCGTGGCCGACGCCCACGCCGCCGGCCTGAAAGTGCACACCTGGACCCTGCGTCCGGAAAATCCGTTCCTGCCGCCGACCATGCGCCGCGGGAACGTGGCCTCGCCGAGCGAGCGCGGTGACGCCGTGGCTGAAATCACGGCCTACCTGAATGCCGGCATCGACGGCTTCTTCACCGACGATCCGGCCGTGGGCCGTGCGGCTGTCGCCCAGTTCAAAAAATAGTCGGCACAACGCGTCGTTGGTGCCGGCAGCGCCAGACGACGCGCGGTGTTACCAGGTGCGGTTCCAGCTCAGCGCCAGGGTGCGTCCGCGCCCCGCAAACGTCCCGGTCGCGTCGAGCGCCGCCGCCGACTGCGAGTAGTAGCCGACATACTGCTTGTCGAGCACATTCTCCACGCTCACGCCGATGCGCCCGTACCCGCTCTCGAACGTCACCGCCATGTCGGCCAGGGTGTAGCCCTTGAAGTGCTCTTCCAGGTTGCTGGTGCCGACCTTGCGCCCGATGTTGATGTCACGGTCGCGCAGGTGGCTTGCCTGCACGCGCAGCTGGGCCTTGGGCGCGAACTGCCAGTTTGCGCCGAGCACACCCTTGTCCGGCCCCTGCGAGCGGGCCGACAGCGCCAGATCGAGTGGCGCCCCCTGGCTCGCCGCCGTCTTGCCGTCGGTGACGGCGTAGCTGCCGAACACCGACACCGTCTTCACCGGCCGCCAGTCGCCCGACACTTCCCAGCCCTTGACCACCGTCGGCACCCGTTCGACCGAGCCGATGCCGGCCGCATTCACGCGCAGCACGCTGCCCAGCTTCGAGCGCGAATCGTAGCGCGACAGGCCCACCTGCCCATCGGCGCCGCGCCAGTTGACGCCCACTTCGTTGTTGCGCGTGATGATCGGTTTGAGATCGATCAGGGTCGCCACCGACTTGCCGTTGGTGTTCACGCCGCGCAGCACCAGGCCCACGTCGGGCAGGCCGAAGCCTTCCGAACTGGCGGCAAAGGCCGACCAGCGCGGCGCGAAGCGCCACACCGCGCCGATATTCTTGATCGACTTCGAGAACTCGGTTTCGCCGCCCTCCACCAGCCGGCTGCCGTAGGCCGCCAGGGTGGTGTAGGTGTCGACCGTGAGCCTGGCCTGCTCATGGCGCACGCCCCCGCGCAGCGTCACCGGGCCGATCTCATATTCGAGCTGCGCGAACGGCGCCGTCGATCTGAATTGCAGCTGCGGCACCCAGGTGCGGTTGGTGGCGGCCAGGCGCTGCAGGGTATTGTCGTGCAGGAGATCGAGGCCGACCGTCATTTCCAGCCCATCGGCCAGCATGTCGGGACGCACCCAGGTCATGCGCGCGCCGCGCTTGTCGGCCACGATCTGCGACTGGTCCCACAGGGTGCCGCTTGGTGCCAGGCGCACATCCTGGAAGGTCGCCACCGGCGTGGCGCCGTACAGCGCTTCGAAATCGTGGCTGAACAGCTGCGCGCTGAAGGCGCCGCCGAACAGTTCATCGTGGCGGTAATCGAGGCTGGCGCTGCGCACCTTGTTACGCGGCGGCTCGCCCGGCGCCCGGCCCGGCAGCGATGTCGTCGTCACGCCGGCGGCGACCACGCCCGGCTCGTTCTTGTAGTCGCCCTCGCCGCGCAGGTTGAAGCGGTTCAGGCTCAATTGAATGCGCTGGGCACCGAAGCGCTGGCCGATCTTGAGGAACAGGTCGTCGCCGCGGCTGTCGAGGGTGTCGCCCTGGACATTGTCGATGCCGAGGCGGCGCCCATCGCCGTCGTAGCCCATGCCGCGCCGCTGCAGGCCGACGTAGCCGAGCAGGTCGAAGCGGCCATCCTTGTGGGTGACGCTGTAGCCGGTTTTCCAGTCCAGGTTATCGGAGCGCAGCTGGCTTGATGCGCGCACGTTCAGGCCGTGCGTGGTGCCGTCGGCGCGCGCGGTCCTGGTGATGTAGTTGATGATGCCGCCGGTCGCGCCCATGCCCTGCATGGCGGAGGCGCCGTTGATCACTTCGATGCGCTCGATAATGGCGCTGTCGGCAAAGTAGCCCTCGCGCGAGCCGGCGCGCAGCGGGTTCGATTGCGGTATGCCGTCGAGCAGGATCAGCGGCTGGCGTCCGCGCAGCGATTCGCCGGTCGACGTCATTTTCTGCCGGCTCGGCGCGTAGCCCGGCACGTAGGTCGCCAGCGCCTGCGAGGGATCGTCGGCGATCAGGTATTGCGATGCCAGTTCCTGCTGGCCGATGACCGAAATCGCTCCCGGGATCTTGTCCACGGCCTTGGCGCCGCGCGTGGCCGTGACCACCACCGTGCTGGACGGCGCGGCCTCGGCGCCGGCGCCTTGCTGGGCCAGCGCGTCGGTGTTCGCCATGAGCAGGCAGGCCAGCGCAACCGCGCGGGAAAGGGGCGAGAGTAGGGTCATACGGGGGAAATCCTTGATTGTGGGACAGATGTGTTGACATTCGGAGTACAATGTGAATGATAACGATTCCCATTCAATTATTCAAGAAGCATTAAATACGATGTGCCCTGCCCTCGATTGTTCCTTCCCATGAAACCCGCCATCCGCTTTGTCCACCTGTGGGCCGGACTGATTTTCGGGACCATCCTCGTCGTCCTCGGCCTGACCGGCAGCGCGCTGGCGTGGATGCACGAACTCGATGTGCTGCTCAATCCCGCCCTGCTGCAGGTCGCCCCGCCGCCCGGCATGGCGCGCGGCGCCGCCATGCGCGTGGCGCCGGCCACAGTGCAGGCGGCCACCGAGCGCCTGCAGCGCGATCCGCTGTACGGGCGTCCGAGCCAGTTGATGTTCCCCGAGCGTGCCGGCGACGTGTTCGTGGCCTGGTACCGCGATCCGAAGCAGCAGGCGTCGGCCTGGAACGTGGCCGTGTCGCGCCAGGTGATGCTGGACCCGGCCACCCTGGCCGTCACCGGCGAGCGCACCTGGGGCGGCTTCGCTTTCTCGCGCCCGCAGCTGATGTCGACCCTGTTCCACATTCACCGCTATCTGGTGGCGGGCGAGACCGGCAAGACCGTGATCGGGGTGACCGGGGTGGCGCTGCTGCTGCTCTCGATCACCGGCATCGTGCTGTGGTGGCCGCGCATGACGGCGTCCGCCATCAAGGGCGCGCTGACGGTGCGCCATGGCGGCAACTGGCCGCGCTTTAACTTCCAGCTGCATCGCGCCGGCGGCTTTTTTGCCGCGCCGGTGCTGCTGGTGCTGGCGGTGTCGGGCGTGTACTTCAATCTGCCGCAGTGGGTGCTGCCGGTGGTGGGCGTGCTCGCCACCGTGACCCCGGCCGCCAAGCCGGTCAACCGCAGCGCGCCGGATGCGGTGCCGATTGCCCCATCGGCGGCGATGGCGGCGGCGCAGGCGCAGTTTCCGCACGCGCGCGTATCGCGCCTGGCGCTGCCGGCCAAGCCCGGCCAGCCTTATGAAATCCGCCTGCGCCAACCAAGCGAACTGCGCGCCGGCGACGGCGCCACGCGCGTATCCATCGACGCCGGCGACGCCAGCGTGCTGCGCACGGTCGACCCGCAGCGCGCCCCGGCCGGCGATACGTTTTTGAGCTGGATGTTCCCGCTGCACACCGGCGAAGCATTCGGCATTGCGGGGCGCACCTTCATCAGCATCTTCGGCGTGGTGCCGCTGATGTTCTTCGTGACCGGGCTGGTCATCTGGATCAAGCTGCACCGCCCCAGCAAGCGCAAGGCCAAGCCTCTCGCCGCTTGAGCTGACGGTGATGTTGCGCCATCCACGGCGCGATATCCCGTTGGCCATCGACGCCGGCGGCATCGGACAAACACTTTATTCCGTTTACCTTTCGCGAAACTTGCATTCTCCGGCTGACAGGCCGGCCTCCCTACCCTCGTTGTATTCTGTTCACTCCACCTGCCCCAGATTTCAATTTCATGGACATTCTTACATTCTGTCTATAGATTAGATGCGGCAATCGTTGTTAATTAATATTCCACAAAACAAACATTGAACATGGGGAGGTGTCCGCGTTTTTCGCTGCGCCCGAGGCAGCTCACGCCACGGCAGGCACATCTGAAACAAGTCCACCTCACGCAACAAGGCTGCAAAGGTCGCCTGTTTTCACCCGTTTTCCCATTCAGGGTGAGGCGACAGCTTGAGCTTTTCTTGATCTAACTGCATCCGCCAAGAGAGATTTTAATGAAAAAGACTTTTCCAATTGCAGTCATGTTGTTATCCACTGGCGCCGCCGTCGCGCAAAGCCCTCCGCCTCAGCCACCCGCTCCCGACACTGCCGCCCCCGCGGCAGCCCCTGCGGAAGAAATTCAGAAAGTCGTGATCGTTTCAACCGGTAGCCGCGGTTCGCAGCGCACCGTCGTCGATGCCCCGGTCCCGGTGGACATCATCAATACCAAAGACTTGAACAAGACTGGGCAGATCTCGCTGGACAAGGCCCTGGGCATGCGCGTGCCGTCGTTCAACACCGTGCAGACCCCGGTCAATGACGCCACCTCCCTGCTCGATCCTTACGAGATCCGCAACATGGGTCCGAGCCGCTCGCTGATCCTGATTAACGGCAAGCGCAAGAATTCGAGCGCGCTGATTTACACCCAGACCTCGCCAGGGCGCGGCGAAAGCGGTTCCGACATTTCCGCCATTCCGCAAGATGCGATCAAGCGCATCGAGGTGCTGCGCGACGGCGCGTCGGCCCAATACGGCTCCGACGCGATTTCGGGCGTGGTCAACATCATCCTGAAAGATAATCCCGACGGCGGCTCGCTGACCGCGCGCGCCGGCATGACCCACGAGGGCGATGGCAAGATGGGCGCCCTGAGCCTGAACCATGGCATACGCCTGTCCGACAAAGGCTTCGTCAACTACACCATCGACGTGTCGAAAGTCGGCCTGGCCGAACGCTCGGGCATCGTCGACGGCCGCGGCGACGCTGCCGACTTCGGCGCCGACCTGCAAAAGGACGTGCTGCCATTCCTGGCCAAGTACCCTACCGCCGGCAACATCAACGGCTCGCCTGAAACGAAGGCCAACAAGTTCCTGGTCAACAGCCGTCTCGATATCACCGACGAGTTCAGCATTTACGGCAATGCGGCCTACGTCAAGAAGCAGGTCAACAGCTTCGCCAACTACCGCACGCCGTACTGGCGTCCGACCGACTTCGGCCTGCTGCATGCGGCCGACCAGCCGTATGTCGGCTATGTGCCCGACTTCATCGGCAAGCTCGACGACTACAACGCGACCCTGGGCGCCAAGTTTTCCGTGGGCGACTGGAACGGCGACGTCAGCCTGACCATCGGCGGCAACAAGCAAGCCTATGAAGTGCACAACTCGGTCAACCGCGGCATCGAAAACGCGCGTCTCGACGCCATCGCCGCGGGCAAGACCCCCGGCCCGCGTTCGCCGACCAGCTTCGACGCCGGCGGCACGCGCTTTCGCCACACCGTGGTCAATGCCGACGTCTCCAAGCAGGTCAGCGATTCCTTCAATGTGTATGCCGGTACCGAGCTGCGCAGGGAAAAGTATGACGTCATCGCCGGCGAATTCGCTTCGTACACCGCGGGCGGCGCCGATTCGTATGCCGGCAACATGCCGGAAAACGCCCTGTCGGCCGACCGCAAGAACTACGGCGTTTACGGCGGCAGCATGTTCGACATCACCAAGCAGTGGCTGATCGACCTGACCGGCCGCTACGAAAAGTACAGCGACTTCGGCAACGCCACCGTCGGCAAGCTGAGCACCCGCTTCAAGGTCAGCGACATGATCACGCTGCGCGGCTCGCTCTCGAGCGGCTTCCGGGCGCCGTCGCTGCACCAGATTTACACCCAGAAGAAGCAGTACGCCTTCGTGCCCGGCTCGGGCATCCAGGTATCGGGCCTGACCAACAATATGTCGTCCGAAGCGCGCGCGCTCAACGTGCCGCATCTGAAAGCGGAAAAGTCGAAAAACGTGACGCTGGGCCTGGGCCTGACGCCCGATGCCAACACCAGCGTCACGCTCGACTACTACCATATCTCGCTGAAAGACCGCATCATCCTGGGCAAGGAAATCAAGCCGACGGGCGATTCGACGCAGGAACTGGACAAGATCCTCGCCGCCGGCGGCGTGGTCTCGCTCAGCTTCTTCGCCAATGCGCTCGACAGCCAGACTTCCGGCATCGACTACGTTGTCAGCCGCAGGAATATCCCTGCCCTGGACGGCAAGCTGGCGGTGAACCTGTCGGGTAACTACACGCTGAAAAACGAGCGTGACGGCGAGATCAACAACCCGCCGGCGATTGCCGCCGCGCGCCAGTCGGTGCTCGACGCGACCCAGGAAGCGCTGATGTTCACCTCGCGTCCGAAGCACAAGACGGTGCTCGGTCTCGATCTGGATTACAGCAAGTTGAACTTCTCGCTCAACAACACGCTGTACGGCCCGACCCAGTTCCGCAATGCGGGCCTGGACGACAACCTGATGGTCAAGTTCAAGACCCGCACCGTGACCGACTTCGCGCTCAACTACCAGTTGACGAACAACACCACCCTGTCGTTCAACGTCAACAATATGTTCGACGTCCTGCCGAAGTGGGAACTGAAGCCAGTCAACAACACCGCCAAGGGTAACGACATCCTGACCAGCACGGCCAAGGATCCGAAGACCGGCATGACGCCGCGCGAAACCCAGGTCAACCTGATCACCTTCAACGGACGCTACCCGATCGTGACCTACGATGGCTCGCATTTCAGCCAGCTGGGCCGCGCATACAATATGTCGCTCAACGTGCGCTTCTGATCACCCGATGATCCGGCCGGTCAAGATATCGCCGTCTTGAGCCGGTGATGACCAGGCCGGCGCTGCGCTGGAAAATCCTTCCAGCGCAGCGCCGGCCGCTTCCTTTCTGTACTCCCCGCGCATGCGTGCGCAACTGCCCAGGTGGGCCATGCACCAATGGCGGCCTATTCGTACAAGCGGCGCTCTCCACATCCGCGCACCAGGCTCGCCGGGGTGGTTCCCTCCTGATACGCCAGAAAGCACGATTCTTCCCACATCCTGATCAGCGATTCGGCCGAACGGAACAAAGTGCCCATTTCCTCGGCGCGGGTACCAAGCACGGTCAACTCCTGCAGGAAGTCGGGGATCATGCCGTAGTGCGCCAGGCCGTCGTAATTGATGTCGAAGCTGCGCGTCGTCACGCCGTTGCGGGTCACCTGATGGGCGTTGAGCGGCGTGTGCGTGGCCGCGCGCGCGCTCCAGCCGCGGCAGGGCGGATCGCATTCCGGCACGGTGCTTGCCCACGGATTGGTCCCGGCGGGATAGGGGGCATAATTGACCCGGTTGCCGATGCCGCCATAGCGCCCGAACCGCTGCCGTTCGCTGCGCTCGCGCGCCGGGTTGCCGGTGCCGGTGCCGTGATAGAACGCGAACTGGCCGAAGCGCGGTGCGGCGTGCCAGTCCAAGCCGTTGAAATCGCTGCCGAGCGCCACGCCGCGCGTGTGCAGCGCCACGTCCCGCTGTGCCTGGGACGGGAAGCCGCCCGTGGCCACCTCCGTGATCTGCTCCACCAAGGCGCTCGACGACTGCATGCCGAGCCCCACGATCCCGGGCGTGAAGCCGCCGGGCGGCGCGTAGACGTCGCGCATCTGCTGGCGCGACAGCACGTTCTCGGTGTGGCGGGTCTGGCCGGTTTGTACACCGCCATGCGATGCCATGACGGGATAGGGGCCGGTCACTGCCAGGATGCCATTCTTGGTGCGTTCGGATGCGTGCTGGATATCGATCAGCATTGCGCGCCGCATCATCGAGCGCACGAAGCGCTCGCCGTCGCCGCTCAGGCCGCGCGCGTTGACGTGAAACGGCAGGTCCCGTTTCGCCTGATCGAGCGCGAGCGGCACCATGGCCGGCGTATCGGTCGCGCCTTCGTACGGAAGGGTGTTGCGCGCAGCGTCGATGGCAGCGGCGGTCAGGGTCGACAATGCGCACGACAGTTCGCTCGCGCCGAAGAAAACGATGCCGGCGAACCAGCGCGCGGCCTCATCGTCGATGCATTGTCCGGCCAGGTGTTGAACAATCGTGCGCCCGATTCCCGGCGGAACGATACTGCCGTCGAGAATGCTGGCGGGGGAAAGCCTGGCCCAGATCGGCACCGTCACGTCGGACAGTTTGAACGATAGCGGGAGCGCGCGCCGCCAGCGCTCCTCGCGGTCGCGATTCTCGCCAGGGTAGATTTCGCGCGGCACGGGCACGAACGGGCGCACGCTGTCGCCGTACTGTGCGGTCAGCTCATCCTGCGTCATCAGCGTGGGCGGGCGGGCCGACGGGTCGCCGAAGATGGCGCTGGCGACGAACAGGTCGCCAGTGATCGCATAACCGCCCAGCATGCTGTCGGCGAAATGGAGCGGAATGACATGCCGCACGCCTTCGCGGTACAGCGCGTCGACGCGGGCCTCGATCTGGGACGGCGTGCAGGTTTGGGGATGGGCGTCGGTATGCATGACGCGGGTCGAGGCACCGATGAACTGCGCAGCCGTTGCAATGCTGCCCGCGGCCGCCAGGTCCACGCCCATTTGCGATGCCCATGGGCCGGGGTGGGCGTATTCGCGCGCCGTGTGGTGGGCGAGCGTGGTGACGCCGGGATCGCAGTGCTTGCTGTCCATGATGTGGTCGAGCTCGACGCCGATGACGATTGCCAGCTTTCCGCTGTTGATGATGCGGCGTGCCTCCTGCGGCGTGTAGGCGATCTGCGCCCAGCTGGCATTGAGGCGCGCGAATTCCTTAATGGCGGGAATTTGCAACGCCAGCGCGTCCTGGTCGGAGCTGAACGGCAGGTGCTTTTCCTTGACCATGGCAAAGGAAACAACCTCCGAATTGCCCACCGCCGCCACCATCAGCCGCACGCCACCCTGGTAGGCGCGCTCCACCCAGGTCCAGTGCATCTGCTGGTGGATGGCCGAATACCACATCGGCCAGTTTCTGAAGGCCGGGTAGCCGCTGTCGTGATTGTTGTGATAGCCCTTGAACACACCGTCCTGCGACAGCTGGTCGCCCGGCAGGTCGGGCACGCCGGCGCCTTCGAGCAGGTTCAGGCAAACATCGCGGCACAGCGTGTAGGTGGTGCCCAGGAGCTCGTCCTGGTGCGGGCTGAAATGCAGGTCGCTGGTGGTATGGGTATCGTTGCAGTTGCCCAGTGAACTGATGGGGCCGAAGGCGCTGCCCCACAGCGCGCGCGCTTGCGGAAGGCGGCCGCTCGCGCCATAGGCGGTGAAAGCTTTCTCGTTCATTAGATGGGCATGCAGGTCGGCCACGCCCCAGACCGGATCGGTATCGCGCGAGCTTGGCGCCGGCGCGGTATTGCTCAGCCAAATGTCATCCACGTTGATGTGGCCCCAGGGGCCGGTGGCCCGGTCTTCGATCATGATGCGCGCCCTGGTTCCCCGCAAATTGCCGATGTTGAACGACACCCGCACCATGTTTTCGATGCAGTGGCCACGCGCGGCCACCGGCTGCCCGCCACGGTCGAGCAGCGTTTCCCAGACATAGGTCAGCGCCGGTGCGCTGCGGCGGCCCCCGCCGGTGCCCGGCAAGCCGCGCAGGCCGGGCAGGTCGTCGCGGCCGAGCGCCCCGTTGCCCAGCACCGGACGCCGGTACTGGAGATACACGCCGACATCGGACGTGCAGCCCCCGCCCACCAACAGGTGGAAGTAGTCGTGCTGCAGTTCGATCTCGGGGGACACGATGCGTCCCACCCGGCGCTCGGCCTGCAGGGCGCCCCAGCCAGCCGAGGGAGGGTGCGAGGGGATGGCATGGCGCATGGTGTTGGCGCTGGCGTAGGCGGAGGGCCGGTGTTCGGCGGTGCCGAGCCAGTACAGGCCTTTCTTCCCGATCGGGAAAGGCGCATCGGCGTAGCTGCCGCCCACCGTCGCCAGACTGTTGCGCAAACGCGTGAAATCGGCGTTGAGCCGCTTGAGGTAGGATAACTGCGCGCCCGCGCCGAATTCGCAGGTGATCGCCTCGTCCAGGACCAGGCCGGCGCACGGGTCTGGCGGCAGGCGCAGCGACGCCGTGTTCAGGGCCCGCCTGCTGGAGACGTTATCGCCGAAGGTCGGCTGATTGTGAAAGGCGCTGCCGGTGCTGCCCCCGACCGCTTCGAAGGTGAAGCCTTGCAGGGTGCCATCTTCGAAGTCCCAGTGCCGGGGTAGCTGGCGCGAGATGTCGATGCGCACCTCTGGTTGCCCCGGTACCCTGTCCGGCGGCGGCAGCAGGTGACGCTCGGAGTCGACGATGGTCGATTGCGCCACCAGCCGGGTTGGAAAAGCGGTCATGCCCGAGACCGCAAGAAATAATGCCAAGGTGCGCCAAAGCGAAGCCATACTGTCCCCCCAAGTCGAGGTTCCAGACTACAGCCCTGGTCTTGCCGAGCGCTTGCGTGCTATCAAACACAGCCGGACCAACCGCGCGGGCGGCAGCCAGGCGCAGTTCGTTCAGTGTTGCGCTTGTTGTGCCTGTTGCAGCTGGGCGCGCTCGCGTTCGAGTTCGGCCCGTAGTTCCTCCTCGCTGGGCAGGACCAGTTTGTATTTGGCGGCAAACAATTGCTCATTACCGTCCAGAACGGAATAGCGCACGACGGAAGCGTCCTTGTGGTGCATAGAATGATGCCGACAGTCGGATTATCGTCCGGCCCGCGCCTGAGCTCATCGAACATGCGCACGTACATGTCCATTTGGCCGATATCCTGATGGCTCAATTCGCCTCGCTTGAGGTCGAAAACGACGAAGCACTTGAGCAGGTAATTGTAAAACACCAGATCGACATAGAAATCGCGGCTCCCGGTGCTGATACGCTCCTGCCGGGCGACAAAGGCGAAACCCTTGCCCAGTTCGAGCAGGAAGGACTGCAAGTGGTCCATCAATGCCTGCTCAAGCCCGCATTCCACCAGTTTGCCAGCGCCCGGCAGGCCGAGAAACTCCAGCAGCACCGGATCGCGCACAAATTCGCGCGGTCCCGTGTTCTGTGCCGCCAGTTGGACGCCGGCTTCCCGTTCGACGGCGCCACGGTCCTGGCTGGCCAGAAGACGCTCATAGTACAGCGTGCCGATCTGCCGTTCGAGCGCGCGCGAACTCCAGTGCTGCGCGGCCGCCTCGTTCATGTACCAGGCCCTGGCCGTGTCGCTGTCGACCCGCAGCAGCGTGCGGTAGTGGGTCCAACTCAATTCGGTACGCACTGCGTTCCGAATTGGAAATGCCAGGTAAAAGCCGCGCATGTTGCGTAAATTGCGCTCGTCAAATCCTTTGCCGAACTCCGCCGTGAGGGCTTTGGCCAATTCCGGCAACAGGCGCTGGCCGTAGACCGCGCGCGCCGCCCCGCCCTGCTCGAACTCGACGATATGCCGGCCCACCTCCCAACAGGTTTGCACCTGAATCGTGTCGACGGCGCGTAGCGAACGCTGGCGTGCTTGGCGGATGAGTTCACCAAGCGCACTCAACAAGGACGGAAGATCCCGTTCCGCATCGGAGAGAAGTGTTTGCTCAGGCATTTTCGTCTATTTTCCAGGAGCGATTGAAGGATGATGCGTCAGGAGGCCAACTGTGCGGCATCGAATGCGGGGTGCCATCTCGCGCGCAATCCGATCTGGACTGCATCGCGGTAGTACAAAAAAGCTTATCACTCTGCGCCAAGGCATGGCGCCAGCCAGGGCAAGGGCACCTTCATCGGCGCCACCTGCCTGCTGATCCGCGCGGCGCTACAGGCCCGCGTCCTTGAGCGCCGCCTCGATCCGATGCAGAGCCTGGAGCTGATACGATGCGTCGCCGGATGAATTGTTTTCGTCCAGCTTATTCATCATCACCGCGTAACTGATGCCAGACGGGAGCTGGCGCAGCACTGTTGCAACGCCGGGATCGGCGCCGCTGAATCCATAATTATTTGTCGCGCCGTTGAGCGGCACGCCGTCCGGCATGCGGTAGTGGGCCGCGAACAGCGTCATCGCCTTCGCCGTGGCGATAATCTGGCCGGCCGGGGCCCAATTGTCGGCCCGGACGGCGCCGTCGAGCGCCAGGACAGTGGTGCCGGGCACGAAGACGCTGGGCGCCATGAACGTCGTGATGTACTGCGGTTCGCGCGGATGTCGGTCGCGTATCAGCGAGCGCATCACCTGGAAATCGTCCTTTGGAACGCCCAGCGGCCCCATGATGTTTTCTTGAACGTAGCTTACGTAGCCCGCCCCGGACGCCTTTTCGATGATCTGTCCGAGTAACAGATAGCCAAAATTCGAATAAGCCGTTTTGGTACCGGGGACGAAATCGAGTGGCTGGCGCAGGACATAGCGAATGATATCGTCCTGTTGCGGCGGCGCCGACAAGCCGAGCGATTGCTGGATATCGAACTCGGATTGCATCGGGTCGCCGCTGATGTCGGCATCCCAGCCACCTTGATGTTCCAGCAGCTGCGCGATGGTGATCGCGCCTGCCCGGGCATCGGGCAAGGCCGGCTGCAGCTCGCGCGCCAGCCAGCATGGAGCGTTGAGCCCGGTACAAAACACATGGTCGGTGAGGGCGAGCTTGCGCTCGCGCGCCAGTGTCTGGATCGCTGCGGCGGTGACCGGCTTGACGATGCTGGCGGTGATGAACAGGGCATCGGCCGGCAGCGCAACCTGGCCGGCGCTGTCGCGATGGCCATAGCCACGCTCGGCGAGCATGACGCCATCCTTGGCCACCGCCACCGTGGCGGCGGTGATGCCGTTGGCGGCCATGAAAGGCTTCATGGCGGCGTCGAGTTTGCCATTCAGATCGTTGCTGCAAGCAAGCACTTCGGCCACCGATGCGCCGGGCCGCTGCGCCGCGCAAGTGAGCGATTTGCCGGCATTCGACGCCACGTCGCCACTGCTTCCGCCGCCACATCCGGCCAGCACGGCAATGAAAGCGGCGCCAGTGACGGACTGCGTTGCGCCAGGTAGATACGATAACAATTTCATGCGACTCCTTCTTCGGTTCAAAGTAAGACGCGATTATCGCAACAGTATTCTTTTGCAAATCTTAAGACGGCACAATCTATAATGCGCGATGCACATACTGATCATTGAAGACGATCTCGACCTCGGTCGAGCCCTGCAGAAAGCGCTCCGTCTGGAAGGTTTCAGCAGCGAGTGGCTGCGCCAGGCCGTCGACGCGCCCCGCTCGTTCGAGGGCCTCCATTACGCCTGCATTCTGCTGGACCTGTCGCTGCCGGACGGCGACGGGCAAACGCTGCTGGCCCGCTGGCGCAGCGAGGGCGTGGCAATTCCCATCATTATCATGACGGCACGCGGCGCACTGGAAGAGCGCATCGCGGGACTCGACGGCGGTGCGGACGATTTCATCGTCAAGCCTTTCGCCACGGTGGAACTGGCTTCCCGCATGCGCGCCGTGCTGCGCCGCTATGCGCAGCAGTCCACGCAAGTGTGGACCATCGGCGATCTGGAACTGGAGCCGAAGTCCTACCTGGCGCGACTGGCCGGGAATCCCGTCGATTTATCGCGCCGCGAATTTCAGCTGATGCTGGAACTGGCGCGCGAACCGGGCGTCGTGGTGTCGAAAAGCGCCCTGTCCGAGCGCCTCGAACCGCTCGGCGAGCCGGTCAACTTTGGCGCCATCGACGTGCATATCTTTAACTTGCGCAGCAAGATAGGCGGGCATCGGATTCGCACCGTGCGCGGGGTTGGCTACATGCTCGTCCCATGCTGAATTTTCTCCGCCCCACGCTGGTAAGGCGCGTGGTCCTGGCGCTGATGATGGCGTTTTTCATCGCCTGGATCTTGTTGTTGGCGGTGATATTCATCGAGGCGGTAGATCCGGCCGTCACGGACAAGAGCATCCAGGAGGTGGGACAGGGACTGGGCGCATCGCTGGCGCGGCTCGACAATGCGGGAGAAGCACGCGCCGTCGCCGCAGCCACATCGGAACAGATCGAGCGGCTCTACCGCACCTACGACATTCCGGCACTCATGCTGATCCAGCTGAACGATCAGGATGGAACGCGCTTGTATTCATCCCCCGCGGCCGGCCCCGCCCTGCCGGACGGCGACGTCGGCGCGCTGACGACGGCACGTGTCAATGGCAGGTCGTTCCGGGTTTTCAAGGGCACGGCCGGGCGCTGGACGGTCACGGTGGCCGGGTCGAGGGTGGACGACAGCTTTTTGCTGATGTCGATCACGCGCGACCTGGTCTATTATCTGCTGATCGCCTTTCCCTGCATTCTGCTGCCGGTCTGGATTGCCGTCTCGCGCGGCATGCGCCCGTTGCGGCAAATGAGCAAGCGGATCGCCGCGCGCGGCACCGACGACATGTCGCCCACCGGCGTCGATCCGATCTATGCCGAGCTCACGCCGCTGGCGGGTGCGCTGGACCGCCTGCTTGCGCAACTGCGCGAGAAAATCGCCCGCGAACATGGCTTCGTCCAGGACGCCGCACATGAACTGCGCACGCCAATGGCGGTCATTTCCGCCCAGGCCCACGTACTGGCCATCGAGCCTGAACTGGAGGGGCGGCGCGAGGCGCAGCGCCATCTCGATCAGGCGATTGCGCGCGGATCGCACCTGATTGCGCAGTTGTTAGCGCTGGCGCGGGTGGACAGCACGCGCATCGGCGACAGCGGCACCGTCGACGTGGCCCATCTGGTGCGCCACGAACTGGCGCGGGCGGCGCCGACAGCGATGGAGAACGGCATCGAACTGGCGCTGGAGGCGCCCGAGCGCTTGCCGTTCACGCTCGAGGTGCATGCGTTTCAATCGATCCTGAGCAACCTGTTGGACAACGCGCTGCGCTACGCGCATGCCGGCGCCAATATCGGCGTCGAGCTGGATCGGCACAACGGCTATCTGACGCTCGCCGTCGCCGATGACGGGCCGGGTATCGCGGAGCCGGACCGGGCGCATATCTTCGAGCGCTTTTACCGCGCCCGGTCGCAGGACAAGACCGGCTCGGGCCTCGGCCTGGCAATCGTCAAGCAGGCCGCCTTGCGGATGAACGGCACGGTCACGCTGACGCCTGGCCCGGGCGGGCGAGGTTGCCGCTTCGTCGTGCGGATCGCGGCGCCGCCATGATAGGAACTGCCGATGACTTGCGCGGCTGCCGTGCCGGTTCGAGGATGCCTGACGTTCCAGGCCGATCGCTGACGAATTTCGCCAGCCTATTGAATTTTGCAATACACAGTTCCCCTGTCCGGTCCGAGTGCGTCTACTACGCAATAATGTGCACCTGTCGTGCGGGTTTTCACTTCATGGTCATTGGTATCGCCTCTGAAGTTATCGCTCAAGACAAACCTGCCGGTTTCGGAATCGACGATCCTGCAATGGCCAAGATCGGGAGCGTATGCAATATTGATCGTGCACCGGTAAGCGATCTTTTTGTCCGCACCGGCATTGACCGTACCGGTCTGGCAACGTCCCTCGGACGAACGGCAAGTCTTGGCGTTTTGTGCCCACGCAGAGTGCATTGACCCGGCTAACGCGAACATCGTAGCCGTCAACACAACGGCTTTCAGCGTGATTTGCTTAGACATGATTACTCCCATTTCTCCCAGGTACACGAACCACGCTTTCAAAGCGCGGGTTGGCTGACTTTCTCGCAAAAGGTGGTTTCAATTGAGATCAATCCTCCCCCTGCAGGTGCTGACAGGCTTACCGTGGCGATTGAACCAGGCTCTCCTCGTCGTACCGCTCGCATAGCGTTTCTGATTCGATCCATGGTTCTCGCATCAGGACGTGGCACTCGGAGTTAGTTCCCATCATGTCGCGATCTTTTAAGCCTCCGTTGGGACAGCTCAATCAATCTGATGCGTTTTACGGGGTACGCGGAGCGGCGAGGATAAGCCGGCGCACGAGGCCAGTTCAACCAGCCGTGGCACCGGTGTGCCGACACGGCCGCTGTCAACCGCAGGCAAGGCGCTGCCCGGCTTTTCGAGGCGGGCAGTGCCGCCAAGGAAAAGCCGTACAGGGGTGGAAAAAGGGAATTGCTGAGCAATTCGGTGGCTGGCCTTTAGATCATGTAGTCGCCAACCAGCAGAAGAATGCGGCGTTGCGCCCGCGATCTCACTTACTGTAACAATAAGTCTTCCGGCCGTGCCTGCCTGATGGCGTTTTGCATGGCCGCTACCAAGGCGCGAATATCCGAGCCAGTGTAGATCGGCGCACACCTGTCGGCATGCGCCAGGATTTCGGAGGGGTCGTCGCCCAATACTGCGGCGAGAAGCAGCGCCATGGGAATGGCATGCGGCACTTGTGGAAACAGGACGTCTCCCCCGCGAAGACCTTCAAGAAGAAAATCGGCCAGTGCACGATAGCTGTTCACACGATCAAATAACGGTACCACGTAGCGCTCGTGGGTGTCGACGATGAACCGCACGGCTGCATCGACCCGTTCCTGGGGATGAACCAGCGCCGGATCGACGGCGCCCTTTTGCTTTGGCGTCAAGCTTGCATAGGCGCTATCGTAGATATCGTATTGCCGCGGTACTACCCCTGTCTGGGCAAACCCGCCTCCCGCCACATGGTGGATGCCTGTACCGGTCAATTTCTTACTCAAGGCATCGAGTTTGTCGAACCTCACCCAATCTGCACCGGTAACCGAAACAAACCCGCCACGGCCATCGAAGAGGACAATGAATTCCTGGGACGCCGGTCCGGTATGACGCAGGAATGAATGATTCTTCTTTCGGTACTTATAGCCCGTCTCGACCATGATGGGAACCAGCTGGTCGAGTACCGCTTGAGATGGTCCTGCTTTTGCCATGTGGAGACTACCTTTCTCTTACTTGAACGCGGACAGACGGGATGCCATCGTACAGTAGCGAGGATGCGGCCGGGCTAACTCGCGCTGCGCTGGTAAAACCCTTCCAGCTCGCTGCGCACCAGCTCCTGGCCGTGTTCAATCACAAAATCCTGGAACGCGGCGGCCACCTTGGGGATCGGCTGGCCGGCCAGGTGCATCACCTGCCAGTCGGCGTCGACCGGATTGCCCTTGAGCGGCAGCATGCGCAGCAAGCCGGATTTGAATTCGAGCGCGCAGGCGTGCACCGACAGGAAGCCCACGCCCAGGCCCGCCGACACCATGCGCTTGATCGCCTCGTTGGACGACACTTCGGAGCCGAAGTTAAGCGCGTGCCCACCCTCCTTGAACAGCCGCTCCACCGCCGTGCGCGTGCCCGAGCCGCGCTCGCGCACCAGCAGGTTGGCGCCCACCACATCGGCCAGCGTCAGCTTGCGCTTCTTCATCAATGGATGGTCGGCGGCGGCCACGAAACCCATCGGATGGCGCGCGAAGCGGGCCGCGTTGGTGCGCAGTTCGCGCGGCGGCGTGCCCATGATGGCCACGTCGATCTCCTGGCGCGCCAGCATGTTGACGATTTCAACCCGGTTGCCGACCTGGAGTTTCAGGCGCACGTCGGGCCGCTCCAAGGTGAACGGCACCAGCAGCGGCGGCAGCAAATGCTCGGCCGTGGTGACCGCGCCGATGCGCAGCGTGCCGCTGGTGACGCCCTGCAGCGCCGACAGTTCGTCGCCGGCGTGCTCCCACAGGCGCAGGATGCGTTCGGCGAAATCGACCATCACCTCGCCGGCCGCGGTCAGCTGGATGCCGCGCCCGTCCTTGCGCACCAGCGCCACGCCGGTGATGCTTTCCAGCGTGCGCAGTTGGAGCGACACCGCCGGCTGCGTCACGTGCATGGCCTCCGCCGCTTTCGACACGCTCTCGTGACGGGCCACGAGAACCAGCGACTGGAGCTGGCGGAAGCTGGCGTGATACATAAGCTATTCCCTATCGATGTGTGAATTACGCGACAAACCCGTTTCTGCCACGCCATGATAGACCAGTTGGCGCGGCCCGGTTCAGAATGCGCAATTGACTGTCACGGCCAGCAATGGCGCCGTCTTGCGCTTGACGATCGGGCTGTCGGCGGCGTCGCCCACGATGCTGACCGCGCCGGCCATGGTGTTGACTGACCATGCCTTGCCCAGCTTGCGGTTCCAGTTGATGCCCGCATTCACGCGCGAGAAACCGGCCTTGGTGTCGTAACGCTTGTAGCCGGAGCTCAGGCTCTGGGACGCGGTAACACCGTAAAATGCCTGCATGTTCTTTTTGTCGCTGTAGGTGGCCGTCACGAACAGGCCCAGCTGGTTCGCTTCGCTCTTGATCAGGGGTGCCTGCGCGCCGAATTCATAGCTGTTGCCACGCTCGCGGTGCGTGAGCGCCATCATGGCGCGCATGCCGATGCCGATGCCGCCGTCGAACTCATAGCCGACACCGAACACGCCCAGCGCCGACGTCTTGATTTCGCCCATGCCCCTGAGCGCGTCGGATCCCTGCGAGATGCCGTGATCGCGGTCGCTGCGGCTCGGCGCGACGCCGAGCGCGCCGCTCAGGGACACCGGCCCGAACTTGGTCTTGTAGCCAATGCCGCTCACCGTGCTGGCGAAAAACCCGCTGCTGTGCTGATAGTCGGCCACCAGTACCGGCACTGCCCGGTTCTTGTCGCTGCCGGAGTATTCGGGAATGGCTGCCACGCCCAGGCCCAGCGTCATGGTCGATTCGCCCGGCTTGGCGGGGGCGACGCCCATCTCGGCGGCGTGAAGGGTTGGAGCAAGCGTGCTCAGCAAGATGATGGCGGCGTGGCGAAAACGTAACATGACTGTGTCCTTGGCGTAGAGGTTGGCGGTGTTTGCTTGATAACTTGAAACAACGGACCGGAGTGTCGCAACCTTTCCAAAGCTGCACCATGCAATCCTCGGGTGTACCGAACGGCGCCCTCAAACGTAGCGCCAGGAGGTACTTTCGGTCCTTGTCCTTGATACCGGTCATGCCCCCGGCACATGCATACGTATAAGTTGAGGCTTATGGATATCCGCAAATGTCTGATTTTTCTTTTGTAGCGTGCGCCTCTATATTGACATCCGGTCAACGCACTTTCACATCGCGACACCTACAGGAGGAGACACCATGGAAACCATCGTCATCGTCGGCGGCGGCGCCGGAGGGCTGGAACTGGCCACCCGGCTCGGCAACAGCGCCGGCAAGGCAGGCCGCGCACGCGTCGTACTGGTCGACCGCTGGCCCACCCATTTCTGGAAGCCGCTGCTGCACACGGTCGCTTCGGGCAAGCACGATCCCCAAGTGATGGCGATCGACTACGCGGCGCAGGCGTCCGAACACGGCTTCGAGTTCGCGCGCGGCGAAGTGCTGGGCGTGGACCGTGAAACGCGGCGCGTGTCGCTGGCGCCGTGGATCGCCGACGACGGCGCCGAAGTGCTCCCCGCCCGCTCGATCGGTTACGACAAGCTGGTACTGGCACTCGGGTCGGTCACCAACTTTTTCGGCGTGCCCGGCGCCGAGCAGCACGTGCTGACCCTGGACGACGTGGCGCAGGCCGAAACGTTCCGCCAGCGCTTCGTGGACGGCTGCATCCAGGCCAGCGCGCGCCAGGCCGCCGGCGGCCAGCTCAATCCCGGCATCGACATCGTGATCGTCGGCGGCGGCGCCACCGGGGTGGAGCTGGCGGCCGAATTGAGCCACAGCGCGCGCACGCTGGCCAAATACAATGTGCACGCGCTCGATCCGGTGCGCCATGTGCGCATCCGCATCCTGGAGCGCGGCTCGCTGCTGCTGCCGCACCTGCATCCGCGCCTGTCCAAGCGCGCCGCCCGCCATTTGCGCGCACTCGGCATCAAGGTGCTGACCGATACCGCCGTGGCGCGCGTCGATGCCGGCGCGGTGCTCGATACGGAAGGCTGCACCTACCCGTCCGCGATCACCCTGTGGGCGGCGGGGGTGGAAGCGCCGCCGCTGTGCGCCACGCTGGGATTGACCACCAACCCCCTGCGCCAGATCGCGGTGGCGCCTTCGCTGCAGGCGCTGGAAGATCCGGACGTGTATGCGATCGGCGACTGCGCCAATTTTGTGTGCCCGATCATGGGCAAGGTTCCGCCACGCGCGCAGGCCGCGCACCAGCAGGCCATGTACCTGGCGCAGGTGCTGGGGCAGGCATCGCCGCTCAAGGCGCCATTCGCCTACCGCGATTACGGCTCGCTGGTGTCGCTCGGGCCGCTGGCGGCGGTCGGTGTGCTCACGCGCACGGCCGGCGGGCGCAAATACCCGGTGGGCGGCGTGCTGGCCAGGTTGTTGTATTCGCTGATGTACCGCAAGCACCAGATGGCGCTGCACGGGGTGGTGAGGATGTCGGCGCAGACGGTGGCGGACTGGATTCGCGAGAAGCTCTCGCCGGCGGTCAAGCTGCATTAAGGCGCGCCGCGACGATTGCCGGCGCCCGCCGCTTGGGTTTATAGTCAGGCCTGGTGTTCAAGATCATTGACATGCACGGACAAAGGAGATCGCCATGCCGCATCTGCCACCCCTCGGCCTGCCCACGCCGGCGCGCCGGCGCCTCGCCTGCGCCCTCTTCGCCGCCGCCGGCGCGACCGGTACGGCCCATGCGGGCGGCTGGGATATCGTCTCGGCGTCGCGTACTTACAACACCATCCCGGTAGAAAGCGACGACACCGTCAACCCCATGCGCGGCTACCACCGCTGGCAGAACCAGGAACTGGTGCCGCAGGCGGCGCCCGCCCGCGACGCTTTCCGCCGCTACCACTGGCGCGACCTCGAAGGCGTGCAAGGCCAGTACACGTTCGGCGCCATCCTGGCCGACCTGAAGACGGCGCGCGACCAGGGCCGCAAGTACGCGTTCCGGCTGCGCATGATGGCCGGCTACGACGACGGCCAGCTGTATGCCCCCGCCTACCTGGCCGGCAATGCATCCTGCCTGCACGGCTGCGGCTTCTGGGCCGACGCCGGCGCCGCGTCCGGCAAGACCTGGGTGCCCGACTGGAACGATCCCTTCGTCCTGGCGCGTTCGCGCGCGCTGCTGCAGGCGCTGGCGCAAGCGATTGCCGCCTCCGGCAACGCCGCCAGCATCGCCTGGATCGACGTCGGCCTGTACGGCCAGTACGGCGAATGGGCGATCCGCAAGAGCGTCTACACCAACCGCCCGGCCGGCATCGAGGAAGCCACCACGCAGACCCGGCGCGCGCTCGCGAAAATGCATTTCGAGGCCTTCCCCAGCCAGCAATTCGTCATGTTCATCCCGTACGCGAACCGCGACGCGCTGCGCTACGCCCTGCTCGAACAGACCATCACCAGCAAACCGGTGGGCCTGCGTGCCGACTGCCTGGCCCAGGCGGGCTACTTCAAGCAGTGGACCGATCACGCGGACGAGTGGCGCCAGTTCGCCGACCAATGGCGCAAAGCGCCCTTCATCGCCGAATTCTGCCCGTTTGAAAGCGGCCACCCGACCAACGGACCGGCGACGGCGCGCGCCCAGGCCAGCGAATTTCACATCTCCTCGGTGGGCAATGCGAATTTTGCCCTGTCCAAGCCGGACGACCAGCGCTGGCTCTCGCTCACCGACCCGGAACGGCACGACATGCTGATGCTGGGCCGCGAGGCGGGCTACCGCTACAGCGTCGACAGCACCTGGGTGAGCCTGACCGGCGATGGTCAGTTGACCCTGGCGGCCAGCTTCCGCAACAACGGCAACGCACCCACCTACGAGCCGTGGAACGTCAGGCTGGAAATCGTCGACACCAGCGGCGTGGCGCGCTGGTCGGGCACCGTGCCGGTGGTCCTGGGCAGCCTCGCGGGCGGCGGCGTCACCACGCGCGTGCAATCGAGCTGGCGAATACCGGCGCTGGCGGCGGGCACCTATGCGCTGCGCCTGGTCGCGCGCGACGCCCGGCCGGCCGACGGCCAGCAGCGCCGCCCGCTGGCCTGGGTGCTGGGCGAACGCGATGCCGACGGCGGCCTGACGGTGCGCAGCGTGCGCCGGCGCTGACAAGCGGCGCTCCCATGGTAGCATCGGATTCACCAGACAAATTGCGAGGGCAATGATGACAAAGAGCTTGATTGGAGCATTCGCCGCACTGTTGGTGGGGGCGCTGATTTCTGGCTGCGAGACGATGACGCCGGACGAGTGCAAGGCCGCAAACTGGAACGATATCGGCCTGCGCGACGGCACGGCGGGAAAGCCCATGTACGTGCTTGAGGAGCGCGCCAAGGCTTGCGCGAAAGCCGGCACCAGCGTCGATTCGGCCGGCTACATCGCCGGCAGGGAACGCGGCTTGCGCAGCTTCTGCCGGCTCGAGAACGCCGCTCCGCTTGGCCTGAACGGCACCGCGTACGCGGGTGTCTGTCCGGCGCCGCTCGACTTCGAGTTCCGCCGCCGCCATCAGGCCGGATTCGCCGTCTATACCTTGCGCAGCGAGATCGGTGGGCTCGATAGCCGCAGCGATCGTTTGCAGCGCAAGTTGCGCGATGCCGACAATGACGAATCGAAGCAACTGGCGGCCACCAGCAAGGACGACGAGCGCAAGCGCATTCGCAGGGAATGCGACGAGCGCAGGCGCCATCTGCGCAATGAATTGCGCGACATCGACCGCTCGCTGCAAGGCGCGCGCGACGCCTTGCGGTCCGCCGAATACACGCTCGATATGCTGCGCTGATCGCATCTCCAAGCTGCGCCGGGGCCTCATCCCGGCCGGCGCCTGCATTTCGCGCCGCCCCGCTGCATTTCGCGCCGTTTTTCCGCATCTCGTCGCATGCCCGCTTCTCCCCGGTTTGTTTTCGATAAAGTCACTTCATCGCAATCACAAACCCACCGGAGAACCCCATGCGCCACCTGCTCGCTACCGCCTTCTGCACCGCCGCCCTGCTGACCGCGTCCCTGGCCAGCGCCGCCGACCTCACCATCCGCATCGACGACGTGCGCAGCGACGACGGCACGGTCATGGTAGCCCTGTATGACTCGGCCGGCAGCTTCCTCAAAAAACCCGTCGGCGGCGCCGGCGGAAAAGCCGTCAAAGGCAGCACCACGGTCACCATCAAGGACCTGCCAGCGGGCCACTACGCCTACGCCATCTACCACGATGCCAACGCCAATGGCAAAATGGATGCCAACATGATGGGCATCCCGACCGAGGACTTCGCATTCAGTAATAACGCCCTCGGGAAAATGGGCCCGCCCAAATTCGGCGACGCCATGTTCACCCTCCCTGCGGCTGGCCTGAGCGCCGCCGTCAGCCTGAAACACTAAGCCGGAGACCGCCATGCAACGCCGCACCTTCCTCGCCTCCGCCGCCAGCCTGGCCGCCCTCGGCCTCGTTCCCGGCAGCGCCATGGCCGATGCCGCCACTTTCCAGCGCTTCCAGGCGGCGCTCAAGCGCGACCCCACGCTGGCGGTGTACGCCAACACGGTCGGCCAGCAGTCCGGCACCGCGCGCATCGTCGGGCGCATCCCGTCGGACCTGAACGGCGTGTTCTTCCGCAATGGCCCCGGGCGCTTTGAACTGGGCGGCGAACGCCACCACCACTGGTTCGACGGCGACGGCTTCGCGCAGCGCTGGCAGATCGCCGGCGGAAAAGTGAGCCACATCGGCAAATTTATCGACACCGAGCGCTTCACCGAAGAAAGCGCCGCCGGCAAGTTCCTCTATCCGTCCTTCGGCACGCATGTCGACCGGCGCGGCGTCAAGACCAACGACACCATGAATGCGGCCAATACCAACCTGCTGCCCTTCAACGGGCGTGTGTACGCCCTGTGGGAAGGCGGCTCGGCCACGGAGGTCGATGCGCAGACCCTGGCCACGGTCGGCATCAAGACCTGGAACGAGGACATGAAGTCGATGCCGTTTTCGGCCCACCCCAAGATCGATCCGGATGGCGGCATGTGGAATTTCGGCGCCCTCCCCGGCGGCAACCGCCTGGCCCTGTACCGCATCGGCGCCGATGGCCAGGTGCTCAAGACCGCCATGGTGACCGTGCCGCAACTGGCCATGGTGCACGACTTCGTGGTCAGCGCGAACCACCTGATTTTCCTGATTCCGCCGTACGACGTGGTCAGGGCCGACGACCAGAGCTTCGCCGAGCAGCACCACTGGGCCGGCGGTGGCGCCAATGCGCGTCCACTGCGGGTGGTGGTCGTCTCCAAGGCCACCATGGAGATCCGCCAGATCTTCGAACTGCCGCCGCATATGGTTTTCCATTTCGGGAATGCCTTCGACGACGGCGCCACCACCCGCTTCGACGTGGTGCTGCACGAGGGCGATGCGCTGGCCGACGTCGGTCGCGTCATGCGCGGCGAGCGCCAGAAAAATTCGTCCGACCGCGGCTTCGCGGCCCAGGTCACGCTCGATTACGCGAGCGGCAAGGCCACCACGGCGCGCCTGTTCGGCGCCAGCGAATTCCCGCGCGTGATGCCGCAGGTGGTATCAAGCCGCCACCGCCGGCTTGCTCTATTGAGTAGTTCGGCCCACAATACGGAGATCGTCCTCGACACCGTCAATCTGGTCGACACCGACACGGGCAAGGCCGACAGCTACCGCTTCGACGCCGGCTGGCAGGTGGAAGAACACGTGCTGGTCCCGCGCGCCGGTGCCCGTTCGGAAACCGACGGTTACCTGGTCGGCGTGGCGCAGGACACCAAGCGCGGGCACACCGTATTGAGCGTGTTCGACGCCGCCCGCGTCAAGGCCGGTCCGGTGGCGCTGGCACGCCTTCCCTACCGCGCACCGCACTGCTTCCACGGTAATTTTCTGACTGCCTGATGACGATGATTCAACGTCCTCCGCACACCTCGTCGCACCCGCTCGATGTGATTCCCCTGTTCCGGCGCTGGCCATGCTCACCGTGGCGCGACGTGCTCTATACCGGTATCTGGAACAGTTTGATCGCCATCTTCCTGACGGCGGCGAACATGCTGTTCAGCGGTGAAGGCCGCGGCTTTCTCGATTTTTTCGGGCCGACGCTGGTGATTTCGAACGTGGTGGGCTACCTTATCCATGCGGTGCTCAGCGGCGCCGACTGGCTGCTGCGCGGCTGGCCGTCGCGCCTCGTCGGGCTGCCACGCGTCCTGTACTTCCTCAGCACGGTGGGGCTGTGCGTGGTCGCGGGCATCGTC
Source organism: Massilia pseudoviolaceinigra (assembly GCF_030846505.1). Lineage (NCBI taxonomy): Bacteria > Pseudomonadati > Pseudomonadota > Betaproteobacteria > Burkholderiales > Oxalobacteraceae > Massilia > Massilia pseudoviolaceinigra. Next base: position 185,455 of record NZ_JAVCWL010000006.1, read on the forward strand.
ATCGGCACCGGCCTGCTCAAAGGCGTCAATCCGGTGCACTACCTGACCGGCGGCGCGGACCTGGCGCCGCTGCTGCCGTTTGCCCTGTTCACGGCCCTGATCATGGTCATTGTGCTGGTCAGCGGCGAGCGCCGCGTCGCCACCGAAACGCTGGCCGCGCGCCAGGGCGAGCAGATCGCCAGCGCCGCCCAGTTGCTGGCCGAAGCGCGCCTGCGCGCACTGCAAGCCCAGATCGAGCCGCATTTTTTGTACAACACGCTGGCCAACGTGGTCGGCCTGATCGACACCAGTCCCGCCCAGGCGCGCCACATGCTCGAACGCTTCATCGACTACCTGCGCGCCAGCCTTGCCGCCAGCCGCGCCGAGGAGGCTACCCTGGGAGCGGAACTTGACCTGGTGGCCGCCTACCTCGACGTGCTGGCGGTACGCATGGGCACGCGCCTGTCGTACCGCATCGAGGCCGATGGCTGCCGCGAGATCGGCATGGCGCCCATGCTGCTGCAGCCGATCGTCGAAAACGCGGTCGCGCACGGACTCGAACCGAAGGTCGAGGGCGGCGACATCGTGATCCGCGCGAGCTGCCGCGACGGGCAGCTTTGCATCGAAGTGAGCGACACCGGCGCGGGGCTGGGCAATGCCCCGCCCAAGCCGGGCGGCGGGGTCGGCCTGTCCAATCTGCGTGCGCGCCTGCGCAGTATCTACGGCCCGGGGGCTCAGGTACAATTGCTCGAAAATGAACCGTGCGGGATCACCGTGCGCCTTTTACTGCCATTGAAAGACACGCCGTCATCGACCATCCACGCGCCCTGCTAGCGGACGACGAACCGCACCTGCTCGACTACCTGCAAACGCAGCTGGCCACGGCGTGGCCGCAGCTGCGCATCGTCGGCAAGGCCGGCAACGGCATCGAAGCGCTGCGCCTGATCGACGAGCTGGCGCCGGACGTGGTCTTCCTCGACATCCAGATGCCGGGCTTGAACGGCCTCACGCTGGCCGGACGGCTGACGGCGGACGGCAAGGCGCCGCGCATCGTGTTCGTCACGGCCCATCACGAGTACGCGGTCGACGCTTTTGAACATGCGGCGCTCGACTATCTGCTCAAGCCAACCACGCCGGAGCGGCTGGCCAAGACCGTCGCCAAGCTCAAACTGGCGCTGTGCGCGCCTGCGCCGGCAGTGGCGCCTGATGCCCTGCGCGCGCTGCTGCAGCAGCTTGCCGCGCCGGTTCCTGCCGTGCCGGTGGCCGCGCCACTGCAATGGATACGCGCCGCCCATGGTGACGAAACACGCCTGATCGCGATCGACGAAGTGATTTACTTCCAGAGCAACGACAAATACACCAGCGTGTTTTTGCAGGAAGGCGAATGCCTGATTCGCACGCCGCTGAGCAAGCTGCGCGAGCAGCTCGACGAGTCACGCTTCTGGCAGATTCACCGCAGCGTGATCGTCGCCGCCAAGTCGGTGGCCGGCACCCATACCGATTTCCGTGGCCGCCTCGTGGTAAAGCTCAAGGAACGGCGCGAGCAGCTCACCGTCAGCCGCAATTACGCCGAGCAGTTCAAGCAGATGTAGTGGTGCGATGGCCGTCAGGCTGCGCGTTCGGCGAAGACGTCCTTTGCCGCGAACAGGCCATTGAGCGCGGCGGGAAAGCCGGCATACAAGGCCATCTGCATCATCACTTCCACGATTTCCTCGCGCGTGCAGCCGACATTGAGCGCGCCGTGAATATGGACCCGCAGCTGCGGCGCCGCCGTGCCGAGCGCGCACAGGGCCGCGACGGTGGCAATCTCGCGCGAGCGCAAATCCAGGCCCGGGCGCGAATAGATATCGCCAAAGCCGAATTCAATCAGCAGCCGGCCGAAATCGGGCGCGATGCCGGCCAGGCTGGCAATCACTCGTTCGCCCTGCTCGCCATCGATTTCCTTCAGCTTGGCCCAGCCGCGTGCGTAGCGGTCCTTGTCCATCGTGTTCTCCTTGTGGTGGTTGATGGAGCGACTGTGAGGCCGCGGGCCACGCTGGTCCAATACCGTTTGTGTGATACCTTTTCGGTATTGAATCCTCAAGGAAGATCTCATGGACGCCGCCACCCTGACGCTGTTTGTTCCCGCCTGCTTTGCGCTCAATATGGCGCCCGGCCCCAACAACCTGCTCTCGCTGAGCAATGCGACGCGCTACGGCTTTCGCCAGTCGTGCGCCGCGGGACTGGGCAGGCTGGTGGCATTCGCAGGGATGCTGCTGCTCGCATCGGCCGGCCTGGCGGTGATCCTGCACACGTCCGAACTGCTGTTCTACGCGATCAAAATCGTGGGCGCGGCCTATCTGTTTTACCTGGCCGTCCAACTGTGGCGCGCGCCAGCGACAGCGCAGGAAGCCACGCAGTCGCCCGCAGCCGGATTATTCGGCCTCGCGCGCCAGGAATTCCTGGTCGCCGCCGGCAATCCCAAGGCGATCCTGATCTTCACGGCCTTCCTGCCGCAGTTCGTCAACCCCACCGAAGCCTCCGCGCCGCAGTTCGCCGTGCTGGGCACGTTGTTCCTGCTGCTCGAACTGCTCGCGATCGCCGCCTATGCTTACATGGGCGTGCATCTGCGCCGCTGGTTTGCCCAGCCGCGCGGGCAGCGCATCTTCAACCGCAGCTGCGCGGTGCTGCTGGCCGGCGCTGGTGCCGGTTTGCTGGCGGCACGCCGCGCTTGAGAAATGGAGGGTGTCGCGCCGCCGGAGTGGGCCGCTCAGTCGGTGCCGACGACCGGGATGCCCAGGAACTTCTGCAAATCGACCACGCGCGGGCCGACCTGTTCGATCGCTTCGGCCAGGCGCGCACGGGTGATGCCGAACTGGTCGGTCCAGTAGGCCAGCTCCGCCTCCACGTTGACGTTGATGCGGTCGTAGTCCTGCGGATTCGGTTCGAGCGGATTGTCTGACATGGTTTTCTCCAGTGTGGCGCGGTGGTGCGCACGAATCCCGCAGCTTGACACCTGGCACCGGCGCGCTCCGTTCGATGACGCACGCATGGCACCGCCGGGCAGTTTTAGCAGGGCAAGGCAACTCGAAGTAACGCAGAGTAAAATACCGCCCACATCATGCTGCCACCATCGACCATGCGACGCCCACTAGCGCTTCTGTTGAGTTTTCTCGCGCTGCTCACGCTCAGGATGGACAGCAGCGCCAGCAGCCGGCCGCCCGTCCATCCGGCACTGGCCGCCCTGCCCGCCGCCATGATCTGGGCGTGGGAGCGGCCGGAAGACCTGCGCTGGCTGCCTGCCGGCATCGGCGTGGCCTACGTCGCTTCGTCCGTGCTGCTGCAGGGCGACGAAGCGCTGGTGTACCGGCGCGCCACGCCGCTGCTGCTGGCCGCCGGCGTGCCGCGGGTGCCGGTGCTGCACGTGGATATGTCGTGGCGCCAGCCGCCGGTGCTCAGTGAGGCCCAGAGCCGGCGCGTCGCCGACGAACTGCTGCGCCTGGCCGGACGCGCCAACCGCAACGTGGTGCAGCTCGACTTCGAGGTGCGCCGCTCGCAGCGGCCCTTCCTGGCACGCACCATCGGCGCCATCCGCGCCCGCCTCGACCCCGCCATCGCGCTGTCGGTCACGGCGCTGGCCTCGTGGTGCCTGGACGATTACTGGCTGCACGAGATTGCCGCCGACGAAGTGGTGCCGATGGCCTTTCGCATGGGCGGCGACCAGCACGCCCTGCGCGCCCGCCTGCTGCAGCAGCGCGGCTTTACCCGCGCGCGTTGCGGCGCGGCCATCGGCTTTTCCACCGACGAACCGATGATGGCGGTGCGTGAGGGCCGCCACTACTATTTTTCACCGCAAGCCTGGAGCGCCGCCCGCTGGCAGGCGGTGCGCAGCGCTCCCCGTTCATCCATTCCATCGAGACCATAAGCCATGCGCCTATCCCGCACCTGTTCCCTCCTCGCTTGCGCCCTGCTGTGGACGGCGGCCCTGCCCGCCTCGGCCAGCGGCGGCGACAGCTACCAGACCAACCGCTTCGCCTCCGAGTTCCAGCCCGCTAACGCCGAGCTGTTCGCCTCCGGCAATCTGGGCGTGGTGCCGGGCAGTTACTGGCGCGTGTATCACTACCTGGCGTACCAGGCCGCGCGCGGGCGAGCGCTGACCAGCCAGCAGGTGGCGGCGCTGGACCTGAAAACCTGGCACGTGAGCAATTCCAGCGAGTGGGCCGGCGTGGACCCGGAGAAAAACAATTCGGAGACTTGGGTAGCCGCGCGCGCGCCGTACGCTGCGCAGGCGGGGCTGCCGGCCGTCCTGCCGATGGACCCGCACGCCGAGACCGAGGACAACGAAACCTACCTGAATTGCCATTCCGACGCATTCCGCCAGGCTGGCGTCACCATGGCCGCACGCGCGCGCCTGGGTGCGGGCGGCAAGCCCGATGCATGGTTCAAGCTGTGGCTGCAGGGCCAGGACGCGGTGTTCTCCAATTGCGAGGAGCGGCACCACGGGCCCGCCGCCAACTCGCCGAAACGCGTGGTCAAGCTGCCGCGGGCGCTGCCGGCCAACGCCCCCGACTGGCTCAAGGACGACCACGCCTACCAGAGCGCCGCAGCCAACTTCTATGCGCGCAACTTCGACCTGGCACGCACCCAGTTCCAGGAAATTGCGCGCCAGCCCAAGTCGCCATGGCAGGCACTGGCGCCCTACCTGGCCGCGCGCACGCTGATCCGCAAGGCCGTGCTGGAGTTTCCCCTGCGCGAACAGGAGCCGGCGGCGCCCGCCCGCATCGCGGCGCTGGCGCAGGCCCGGCAGGAACTCGATGCGCTGGCCCCGGCGTCGGTCCCGGCCAGGCAGATGGGGTCCCTGGTCGCGGCGCGCCTGAACCCGGCCGAGCGTTTGGCGGCCCTAGCGCGTGCGCTCGACAAGGAACCCTTCGGACCGGATACCCCGCACATGGTGAGCGACTATCTGTTATTGATGGATAAATTGTTAGATACGGCGCCGAACAGCATCGTGACCGCCAGGGAACCGATGACGCTGTGGATTGCCAGCATGCAGTCCGGTCCCGTGGTGCGCGACTTGTCGCAGAACCAAGTCAAGCAGTTGCTGGAGCAGCGCGCCGGCGCCCTTGATGCCGTACGCAAGAGCTGGATCAAGCAGCCCGATCCGCTCTGGATGGCGCCCCTGCTGACCATGGCCGGCGCCAACGAGCTGAGCGCGGCCGAGCGCAAGGCGGCCGCCGCCGTACCGCCCACGCATCCCTTGTACCAGACCGTGCAATACCACCTGGCGCGCCTTGCGCTGGCCGAACAGCACGGCGAACGCGCCGACCAGGACCTCGACCGCCTGCTGTCGGCCTATGGCAAGCAGATGTCGGTGGCCACCACCAACCGCTTTCTTGCGCTCAAGATGGCGTCAGCCGGCACGGTGGATGAATTCCTGAAGGCGGCGCCGCGCCGTCCGGACCCGGTCGAGCGGGGCGAGGCCATCGATGCGCCAGAGGACCACGCCAGTGGTACCGATGCCGACTTCGGCACTGCGGTATGGCGCCATCTGCCCATGTCCGAGCTGAAGGTGCTGCTCAAGCATCCGCTGCTGCCGCCGGGGTGGAAACCCATGCTGCAGGAAACCATCTTCACGCGCGCGATCATCTTCAACGACGAGGACACCGCGCTCGGCCTGCTCGACGCGGTGGCCAGCACGCGCAAGAGCACCGCGCATTTGTACCAGCGCTACCGCAAGGCGGCGAGCGGCGCCGGACGCAAACTCGCCGGCGCCCTGATTCTGGTGAATACGCCGGAGCTGCAGCCGTCGGTGGTCAACCAGGATGACAAGGCGCGCTTCTGGGGTTGCGGTACGCACGAGCAGCCGCCGCTGGCGGCGCACATGCCGGTGCCGGCGCCGCGCTTCCTCGGTGCGCAGCGCACGGCGCAAGCGGCCAGGGAGCAGGAAACACTGCTGCGCCTGCCCCTGCGCACCGAGTTCCTGGCGCCCGTCCTGCTCGAATGGGCCCGCATCAAGCCGGTGGACGAAGAGGCGCCGAAAGCGCTGCACTTCCTGGTCGCGTCGACGCGCATGGAATGCCCGGGCGGCACCGCCGTGCCCGAGGAAAAACAATTGCGGGCACGGTACTCGCGCGAGGCGTATGAGCTAACGCACAAGCTGTATCCGGCCAGTAAATGGACCAAGGCGACCAAATACTATTATTGAGGCGCCCCGCTACGTGCGACGCGTCAGATAGTGAAGTCGGCGCCGGCGGTGGTGAAGTGGATGTCGGCATCGTTGGTGAAGCGCACCTGAATCGAGATGCCAACGCCCCAGGCCACCTCGGCGCCTGCGGCAGCCCACACGTTCTGCGCATCGATGGCGCCACTGTGGTTGCCGGTGTAGGCCAGGCCGTTGTACTGCTTCACATTGGTCGGGCCGTCATAGAGATGAGCCGCTTCGACGCGCGCCGGCAGCGGCGTTGTAGAAAACGAAAACGCGGTCCAGTCGCGCCCGCTTGTCCGCGACGATGACCGGGGTGGGAATGGCGAAGTGAAACCAGTTATTTTGCCCGGCGACGCCGCGGAAAATGGTGCCGTTACCGCGGCGCAAACCGGTCACGTCGGTCCAGGCAACGCCATTGACCAGACGCAGCCGTGTGTTGCCGGGAAATTCAACTTGGGCGACGTAGCCAGGTACCCACATTGCGTGCTTTGCCATTTCGTTCTCCTCGTACTCATTAAAGATGGCAGGCAGGAACGCGCGGTGGCGTTGCCTGGACCTGGCCTGAGCGTACGGGACAAGATGCGCCGGTCGTTTGGCCAGCGTCAGCGCGCCGCCTGTGCCCGGACAGCGCCACCGTCGCGCGCGGGCGGGCACATTTCCGCCCGAGCCGGTCTGCCGCAGGCAAAGGGGCCTGGATCGATAGGACCGTGCAAGCCGCGCTCGACGAAGCGGCGGAATATATCTTTGGCATTATCGGGGGATCACATAAGATACCCCCTGTCTGAAAAATGAAAGAAGCGGAAAGTGAGCGAACTGAAGAAAGCCCTGGAGGGCTTGAATGGCTGGCTGCTGATTGTCGTAGTGAGCGTGCTGTTCACGCCGCTGCGCATGCTGTATGAACTCCCGGAACTGTATGTGAATTTGTTCGGCAGCGACCACTGGACCGCCATGACCACGCCCGGCGCGGGGGCCTACCATGCGGCATGGAAACCGCTTATTTTCACGGAAGTGGTGCTCAACTGCGGCATGCTCGTAGCATCCTTCCTGCTGGTTTACCTGTTCTTCTCCAAAAAACGCGGCTTCCCGATGCTATTCATCGTGCTGCATGTGGCCGGCATCCTGTTCCTGCTGTGCGAGGGTATGATCATTCACCTGTTCATGCCCGCTGAGCCCCTGTTCGACGCGAGCACCCGTACCGACCTGGTGCGTGCACTATTCATGGCAGTGATCTGGGTGCCCTACATGCTGATGTCGGAGCGGGTGGAACAGACGTTTGTGGAGTGAATTGAATGCAGTCCGGACATACCGCCATGCGACCTCGGCAATCTGTACCTCGCCGAAGGCGTCGCGCACACGGTGCTGGCGGGCAGCCAGAGCAGCCTGGTCAACACCGACGCTGCCCCAGTACCGCTCATCGCTTGCCTGTCCTGCTTCCCTGCCCGCCATGCAATCAGACCCTGACGTAGTCGATGAGCGCGCGCAAGGCCGGCGATAACCGGCGGCGGCTCGGGTAATACAGGAAGTATCCGGGAAACGGCTGGCACCAGTGGTCCAGCACGCGAACCCGCCGCCCTGCAGCCAGGTCGGCCGTCACTGCCGATTCGACTGCACACGCCAGCCCGGCCCCCGCGATGGCGGCCTTGGCTGGCCTTCGGCAACGGCGGCGCGATCGTCAATACCTCCTCGTGGCTGGCCAGGAACGTGGTGCCCGGTTCATCGGCGTACGGCGCGAGCAAAGGCGGGATCGACGCCATGATGTGGGCCCGGCGCGAAGGTGGCTGATGGCGGGCCCAGCTGGACTATTTCGGCACCAATGTTTCCGTCTCGCGCACCAGTTCCATCGCGCGCTGTGCATTCATGTCGGCCACACAGGCAAGCCGGCTGATCTCACGCGAATTGCCGGCACCGCCGCCGGCGAGCGAGGTGGCAAAGGCACACTGCGCCTGGCGGTAACCGGCAAAGGCGGCGCCGGCATCGCGCAGCCTTGCCTTGGCGGTCTTGATGTAGTTGGCGTCTTCGTCCCACCTGGAAATCGCGTCAGCCGCCCTGGCCTCGGCCTTCTTCAGCGATGCCGCGCTGTCGACGGCCTTTTTGGCCAGGCACTCGCGTATGCCGGCCTGGGAAAACTCGCTGCATTCCTCGGCCGCATTGAATGGGCGCACCGGTTCGGCTGCCCGGGCCTGCACCGCGAGCAGTGCCGATGCGACCAGCGCCACCCGGGCAATGCTGAGCAAGGTGCGCACGTCGTAGCCGTCCAAGGCCGCGTCGCCAGCCGAGTTTGCAAGGCCTTGCGGCCATTTTCTGAAACAGCCCATCGGCATCCTTGTAAAATGTCGTTGCAACGTCAACGCATATGAAGCGATATCGCTGCACATGATATCGTTGCCAACGTTTAGCCGAAATCAGTCCAGGCATCAATCAGCGGCCCGACGACAACGTCTTCGAGTAAGGCTTGATTCTTCAACCAGGCACCGACCGACGCGCGATGGTGCTCGCCTATCGGTGCGTACCGCGCGCCGGAAGACACAATACCGTGAAAGACGTCGGTGCCGCCACCGCCGAACACCAGGCCCTGCCTCTCAATCGCAACGTCGATGAACGCGTCCAGCATTGCGTACAGCGCGGGCCAGTCCGGCGCGCTGGGAAAGCGGGCCTCGACGACGAAGCAGAATGCCTGAAACTCACCGACACGCTTTTTCTTTCTTTGCCGCCGGTTCAAGCGGTGTATTGCACGACTCATGCGCTTTTCATCCATTCGGCACCATTTGGGCATGATAGCAACGTTAACATAAAGAAACACGCGACCGATATTGTAAATACCTTATGGCAATGTTGTATTATTGCCGAATAAAAGCTGGAAAATGATATTGCATTGTAACATCTATAATTGCTCATTGAGTAATACGTAAAGACAGGTCATACTCGTGCTCCGCCCGAACCGGACGCGGACTAATTCAGGAGAGAGCATGTTGATCATATGGGGTAAGCGCACGTATGGCGCAGTACACAAGGTGGGTGACACGTCGGTAAAAACCGTCTTTGGACACCTGTGGTATCTGCCCCTGTTTCCGATTAGCAGCCATTATGTCGACGGCAAAACCGGCGCTTCGTTCGAGCTCAACAGCATGAATGTCCGTTCGGTTCTGTGCGGATACCTGCGCGTGTGGCTGCCGGTGGTGTTTCTGTTCTTTTTAATGGCCTTTCAGACCCGCCACACCGGAGTCAAGGCGCTCTCCGGGCTGTTGATGTTTCTTATGGTCGCGCTGGTGATCGGTTCCTATATTTTCGACAAAAAAGTCGACAGCCCGTCGACCGTACAGGTGCGCAATATGATGAAGCGCCATTTTGGCGTGGCGGTCGATCCGTATCAATGCCTGACCAGCCTGCAGATGGAAATCGACGACCGCATGTGCGCGCACAGCAGCGATTCTCTCGACGCATTCTGGTACAAGAACTTGCTCAACGCCCCTGCCATCCGGCCGGAACTTGTTGAATTGGCTGTCCTGCGCGCGCGCTGCGACCAGCACGACAAGCCGCTGCAACAGCTCGCCCTGGAAAAACTGCCGGGCGTGCGTCTGGTAGCCTGAGCGCGTCGTTCGCTGACGGCGCGCGGCCTCGCGCCCGTGCCGCCGGCCCCCTTCCCTTCCCTTCCCCGCCTGCGCTGTTGACGCCGTATTTAACCCCGTTTTCCTCGTCGCATCGTTTAAAGAACGAGGGTGGTGCAACTGCCCGTTTAAATGCAGCCGCCAATGCACCGGATGGCTGCTTTCTTCGATCGACAACGCAAGGATTGCCATGATGTACCTGAAACCCGTGAAACGCGCCGCCGGCTGCCTCACCCTGCTCGCCTTGCTGGCGGCATGCTCGAAAAAAGAAGAGATGGGATCGCTGGAAAGCCCTGCCGTCGCCCCGGTGGCCGACAGCGTCGCAGTGCCGGCTGCCGCGCCCCCACCGCCAGCGCCAAGCGCCCGCGCGCGGGCGGCGAATGAGGCTGCGCCAAGCGTAAGCGCGCAGGCGGCGTATGAGGTTGCGCCAGCTTCCCCTGCCAAGGCCCTCGCCACGGCGAGCGCCGGCCAGCAAATGGCCGGGGGAGCGTCCACCTACACCGACAACGAGCGCAAGTTCATCCGCACCGCGAGCGCGCACTTTCGCGTCAAGGATGTGTATGTGGCCGCGCTGGGGATCGAAGACACCGTGGCCGGTCATGGCGGTTTCGTCGTCAAGAATGATATCAGTACCGAAAGCACCAATACGCAGCGCCATCCTGGCGGCGACGGCAAGTTGATCGAACTGAGCGAATACACCGTACAAGCGCATTTGATCGTGCGCGTGCCCAGCGCCAAGACGCAGGAATTTCTGCGCGCGATCGCCGGCCATGTGGTGTTTCTGGATGAGCGCAAGTACGCCGCCCACGACGCGCAATTCGACGTGCTGCGCCAGCAACTGCAGGCCATGCGCGACCAGGAAACGCAGAACGAACTGGGCGACGCCGTGCGCGATGGGGGCAAGCTCGTGCAAAAAACGGATGCGATTGCCATGCGCAGCGACGTCAAGGCCACGCGCGATGCCGCCCTGCTCGCGAAAAAGGAATTCGAGGACCGGGTCGCTTTCAGCACCATCGACCTGACGCTGCTCCAGCCATCGCGCGTGCTCCAGAGCGAGCGCGTGGATGTGGACAGCGTGTACCGCCAGTACCGTCCCGGCTTTGCCACCCAGCTGCGCGACCAATTGCGCGGCGGCTGGGAAGGCATGTTGACATTTTTCCTGGCGCTGGCCGGACTGTGGCCGTTACTGCTGATCGCCGCCGCAAGCGGCATGGTGCTGCGGCGTTTCCTGCGGCGTCAGAAAAAAGCCGTCGCGCCAGAGTAAGCGTTGGCGCGGCGGCGGCGATGCGGGTGCGTCGGCAGCGGCGGCGCGCCCGGCGTCAGGCGCCGCGCGTCACCCGGGCTCAGGCCACGCTCTGGCCGCGGCGCGGCAGGCGCCAGTCCTTGCGGATGAAGTGGCAGGTGTAGCCGGACGGATTGCGCACCAGATAGTCCTGATGCTCCGATTCGGCTTCCCAGAACGGCCCTGCCGGCGCCAGTTCGGTGACGACCTTTCCGGGCCACATGCCGGAGGCGTTCACGTCGGCGATGGTATCGAGCGCGGTCGCCTTCTGCGCCTCGCTGGTGTAGAAAATGGCCGAGCGGTAACTCATGCCGGTATCGTTGCCCTGACGGTTAACCGTGGACGGGTCGTGGATCTGGAAAAAGAATTCCAGCAACTGGCGGTAACTGAGCACGTCAGGGTCAAACACGATCTCGATGGCTTCCGCGTGCGTTCCGTGGTTGCGGTAGGTGGCATTAGGCACGTCGCCGCCCGAGTAACCGACGCGGGTAGACGTCACGCCGGGCATTTTGCGGATCAAGTCTTGCATGCCCCAAAAACATCCGCCGGCCAGGATTGCTTGTTCTGATTTCATGTGTGCCTCTCGTTGTCACCGCTTTGCGGCATCGGGAATAGATGGGACGCGAGCGGGTAATTGCAATAGAGCGGCGCAAAACGACCGGCCGGTCAATCTCCCGGTTTGGTAAAATCGGTGTTTTCATTTTCAATATGCAGCATCAGGTCGCTACACGGGCCATCAGCGATGGACCACGACAGCGAACGATGACACAACAACAAGAACAATCCAGCCAGACACAAGCTGCCCCGGCGCCGGATGCCGATGCGCTGGGGGCACTGACCGCCAGCTACGAGAAAGGCGTTCCAAACGCATCCGTGATCTGGTGCGGGGTCGCGCTCTTGTTCGCCTTCGGCTTATTCATTATCCGGCGCAGCGCGCAGAACATGCCCGCTACCGCACCCGACGGCGCTCAGTACGTGGGGTACGCGATCGGGGTTGTCGTCTTGGCCCTGAGCCTTGCCTCGGGACTTCTCATCCGGCGTCTGATGGCGGAACAGCCGGCAACTTATCTGTTCGAGCATGGCATCCGTACATGCAATCGCTATGGGGAACAGACCGTCCTGTACTGCGATATCGAGGATATGTTGTCCTACAGCAATCGCGCCGTGGCCTTTCGCATATCGCCGCGAGCACCGTGGATTTTTCTCGGCTACTTCCCTGACCAGTTCGCCGTTTTAAACAAGCTGTATTGGCGGCACAGGGTCGAACGCTCTGTGACCTTGCTTCAACAGGCGCTGCTCGGCGAAACGGTGCGGTTCCGCTATTTCCAGAATATGAATTGGCGGACGAAAAAAATGTTGAATACCCCGACGTCCGAGCTAACGCTGAACAAGCAGCAGCTGAAAATCGGGAACAAGTGCATTGACGTCGACCGCATCGGCAATATCGACATCAGTTTCTGGACGGGGAAAAAAACGATCATGAACAAGGATGGAACCGTTTTTCATACCATGCCAATGAATGCTGTTCTGTCATTCGATGTGCTGTATGACATCATCATCTGTCTTCAACAACTCCAATCCCCGCAGCCAGGATCACAATGAGCCGATTGCGCACGCTCTCGCCGGGCTGTCGCAGACGCGTTCAAGGGCATGTTCGCTTTACTCGACCGCATGGTCAGATGATGCCGGTGGCGGATTCGATTCCGGATAGGCGGGACCCGGCGGCTCGCCCATGATAAACATTCTGGGCGGTCGAGCGTCGGCGTTGTCGTCTGAAACGGGCTGTGCATCGCCTGCGGTACAGCCGACAGCGGCCAGGGCGAGCACCGCCGCGCCGGCAATGCCGGGTAATCTACGCCACGCCTGGCGCACTGCGGCCCGCGGGCTGTCGCTGCAATCGCCGGTCATGACGGTCCCATCCTGGCGCCTGTAAAAGCGCACGCACAGGTCACCCGTATGGTTTTCTGCCATCAGCGCTGCCGCTTCCGTTGCGGGCATGGCGGACAGGTTGAATACGCTCTTGTTGCAGTCGTTGCAGTGACGTACGCGATCATCGCCCTTCATCTTGTCCCACGACGCCATACACGGCGATGCGATCTCGATACGGTGCAGGGTAATCGGCTGGTCGTGCGTGCGCGATGGTTTCATGGTGAAATCCGTTTCTCTTCAATTGATCAGGGGCCCGACCGGACATGTCCGCATCGGCTACCTGTTGAAACGGCCTGTTCGCGCACACGGGGTCAAATAAGTGAGAAAAATTTGTCTGTCCCGGGCGTCAGGCGCTGATCGCACTCGCGCGGTACAGGGTTGCTAGAATCGGCTGATTGTATTTGCAACGTTGCACTGTTGGGCCTGAAGCAAGGCACATTCACAATCGATGACGAAAGCGAACGATGACACACCTTGAACAAGCACGAGGCTCGCAAGCGCTGGGCCCGCTGATCGCCACCTATGGCAAAAGCCGCTCATTCCTGTTCGTTGGCTGGTTCATGGCGGCGCTGTTCGCCGGGGTCGGGGTCTTTGTGCTGTGGCTCACCACCCGCATTGGGCCGAATTTCCGCTTCAGCGGGAATGTGTCGCTGCTGTACACAGTGGGATTTGGCGCGCTGGCGCTGGGCGCGGCGATTGCATTTCTTATCTGGCGGCTGGCCGCATCGCAGCCGGTTTTCCAGCTGTTCGACAATGGCATCCGTGCGAGCGGGCCGGATGGCGAAAACGTGACCCTGTATCGCGATCTGGAAGACCTGTACACCTTCTTTTATGGCGGCATCGGCTATCGCGCCTCGGCGACTGCGCCGTGGACGTTTATCGGCAGCCGCATCCACAAATTTGGCGAATTGAGCGAACGCTTGCGCAGTCTTCAGGTGGCGCACCGGGGCGAGGTATTGCACCAGCAGCTGCAGGCCGGAAAGCCCGTGGTCTTCCGCTATCTGGAGGACAGCGTAGCCCAATCGAAAAGCATGGTCGCGTCGCGCAACATGAACTTCCCCACCTTTGACATGACCTTGACCGCACACCAGTTGCAGATCGGGCAGAAAAGCATCGGCATCGACCGCATCGCCGACATTAAAACCAATTTGTGGACAGAAAAATCGAGCATCATGGATGCCGATGGCAAGGTATTTCACAAGATTCACCCCAGTTCGATTCTCTCGTTCGACCTGCTGCGCTCACTGATCGCGCGACAGCAGCAATCTATCCAGTATTGATCAGTTGGCGCTTGCCGGAGGGGGCGACGGGTCCGCGCCCTCGGCCCGGTGCTTGACCGGCTCCCGCGGCGGCGCGACGTTGCCCATCCATGCCGCCGACTTGGCTTTCGCCTGTGGCTGCCCGGTCTGGCCGGCTGCTACCCTCGGCTTCGTGGCATCTGGAACGGCCTGCCTACGTGGCGGCGGTGCACCCATCGTCACCACCATCGGTGCCGGAGTCACTTTCGGTACCGGGGCATCCGCGTTTGAGGCTGGCGCAGCGTCGCTCGCGGCACAGCCGGCGGCGGACAATGCCAGCACGGCCGCACCAGCCATGTGCGGCAGTTTGCGCCATGCCTGGCGGACGGCGGCGCGCTGGCTGTCGCCACAATCGCTGGTCATGACCGTGCCGTCCTGGCGCCGGTAGAACCTGACGCACAGCTCGCCATTATGGTTATCCGCCAGCAGCGCAGCCGCATCGGCTTGCGGCATGGCCGACAGATTGAAGACGCTCTTGTTACAGTCGTTGCAGTGGCGGACGCGGTCGTCGCCTTTCATCTCCTCCCATGACGCCGTACAGGGGGAAGCGATGTCGATGCGCTGCAGTGCGATCATCTGCTTGCGGGACTTGGATTGCTGCATGGTGAGATCCGTTTCTGATGATTGAGAAATCCGACTGGACAGATCGGCAACAGCCGATTGACCGCTTGCCTGGCCATTGGCGTCCGGTGGTGTGTTTTTCCCGACGTGGAGCTTCAAGAAGGGCGGTATTGGCCGCCTGCGCGATTAACGCGTACAGATGCCTTTACTATCCACCAGTGCAGACGATATTGAACTTCCCGCTGCCGGCCTTCCGACAAATTCCTGTGCCACAGCATCTTTTTCACACTGCCTCATGCCGTTGGCGGGCGATATCGTTGGAACAATGACCGCAGGGGCAGGAGCGCTCGGGGGTGGAGCACCCATCAGAACGGTCACGGGTGGTTCAGGGTTGACCGTTGCGCCGGCAGTCACTGCCACTTCGGGTGGGGTTTCGCGCGTGGAACAGGCGGCTGCGGACAGGGCCAGCAGCGCGGCGCCAGCAATGCCTGGCAATCCGCGCCATGGCTGGCGCGCCGCAGGGCGCGCGCTGTCGTCGCAGTCGCTCGACACGACGCTGCCGTCCTGGCGTCTGTTCATCCGCACACACAGGTCACCATCGAGGTTGTCTGCAATGAGCGCGGCCCCTTCCGCGGCAGGCATGGCGGAGAGATTGAAGACGTTCTTGTTGCAGCCCTTGCAGTGACGTACCCGGTGGTCGCCCGTCATGTCGTCCCATGAGGCGGTGCAGGGCAAGGGAATGTCGATACGGTGCAATTCAATTGGCTGGTGCTGCGCGCGGGTTGGTTTCATGGTGAAGTCCGTTTCGTTGAATGCGTCAAAGGTCCGGATGGACATTTCCACATCGGTACAGAGTGAAACGGACGCGTCAGGAAAACGGGGTTAATCGCTTCAAGGAAATTTTTCCTGTCTCGCGATCGCGTGCTCCTTGCGGACGGCGTTGCCTTACGTGTGCGTGCAGGGATTCGCAGCCGTACCTGGCCGCTGGCGGAAGCGATTGGCGGAAAATCCCGCACACCAATGAAAAAAGCCTCCGTTTCGGGAGGCTTTCTCAACAATCTAAGTGATTGATTTTATGGCGGAAAGGGTGAGATTCGAACTCACGGTACACCATAGATGTACACTGGATTTCGAGTCCAGCGCATTCGACCACTCTGCCACCTTTCCTGGTCTTGCTTCAAAAAAAATCCCCAAATAACGGGGATTTTTTTCTTTATTCATGGCGGAGAGGGTGGGATTCGAACCCACGGATGGGTCGCCCCATCGCTTGATTTCGAGTCAAGTACATTCGACCACTCTGCCACCTCTCCTTTCTCACATTCCTGCGAGAAGGCAAGATTATAGCACCCCGAAAAAAAAAGGCAAAGACTATTTTCAGGGTGTCAAATGGGTCAGTCCGCCCATGTACGGACGCAGCACTTCCGGAATGGCAACGCTGCCGTCGGCCTGCTGATAGTTCTCCAGCACCGCCACCAAGGTGCGCCCCACCGCCAGGCCCGAACCGTTGAGCGTGTGCAGCAGTTCCGGCTTGCCGGCCGCGTTGCGGAAGCGCGCCTGCATGCGGCGCGCCTGGAATGCCTCGCAGTTCGACAGCGACGAAATCTCGCGGTACGTGTTCTGCGCCGGCAGCCACACTTCCAGGTCGTACGTCTTGGTCGCGCTAAAACCCATGTCGCCGGTGCACAGCGCCATCACGCGGTAGGGCAGGCCAAGCCCCTTCAGGATGGCTTCGGCGTGGCCGACCATCTCTTCCAGCACGTCGTACGAGGTGTCCGGATGCACCACCTGCACCAACTCCACCTTGTCGAACTGGTGCTGGCGAATCATGCCGCGCGTGTCGCGACCGGCACTGCCCGCTTCCGAGCGGAAGCATGGCGTGTGGGCCGTCATCTTGATCGGCAAGGTTTCAACGGCAACGATCTCGTCGCGCACGGTGTTCGTCAGCGATACTTCCGACGTCGGGATCAGGTAGAACGTTTCGCCCTCGCCTTCCGCGCCGCCCTTTTTCACCGAAAACAGATCGGCTTCGAACTTGGGCAACTGGCCGGTGCCGCGCAGCGAATCGGCGTTGACCATGTACGGGGTATAGCATTCGGTGTAGCCGTGCTCGCCCGTGTGGGTGTTGAGCATGTACTGGGCCAGGGCGCGGTGCAGGCGCGCAATACCGCCCTTCATCACCGAAAAGCGCGAGCCAGTCAGTTTCACGGCCGTCACCAGATCGAGTCCCAGCGCACTGCCCACATCCACGTGGTCGCGCACCTCGAAGTCGAACGCCGGCGGCGTGCCCACCTTGCGCACTTCGACATTGCCGCTTTCATCCGTCCCAACCGGCACCGACGCGTGCGGCAGGTTCGGCACCGCTTCCATGAACGCGGCCAGTTTCGCCTGCACGTCGGCCAGCGACGTTTCGTTGGCCTTAAGCTCGTCACCCAGGCCGGCGACGTCCGCCATCACGGCCGACGTATCTTCGCCCTTGCCCTTGAGCATGCCGATCTGCTTCGACAGCGAGTTGCGCTTGCTTTGCAGGTCTTCGGTACGCGTTTGAATCGCCTTGCGTTCGGCTTCGAGGGCGTTAAAGGCGGCCACGTCGAGCTGGAACTTGCGCGTCGCGAGGCGGGCCGCGATGTTGTCGATATCTTTACGGAGAAGTTGAATGTCTATCATTGTCGGTAGTGCCGCTATGTGGAAGGACAGGAAGGATCCGTTGCCGAATCGCTTTTCCCTGGGAACCGTGCGGGCGGATGCCGCCGCGCACGAATCAAGCAAAATAAAAGCTTCGATACGAAGCCGGTGTCACAACGCGCTAACCAAGGCGATGCACTTGATGAGGCAGCCAAGCGGCAAGCCAAGCCTGCACAACGCGCACTGATCCTGTTGTTCAATGCGCAGTTTAACCGATTCCCTGCACAATGGCACCTTGTCGGGCCCGCATGCGCCCGCCGTACGGCGGGCAATCGGCATTACCGTCCGGAGATCATGCTGGCCAGCTTGCGCTGTGCCCGCGCTACCTCGGCGTTCTTGGCGCTAAGCTCTTTCATGAGCACATTGGCATCATCGAGGACTTTCTGATCGTCGATCTGGGCCATGATCCCGGAGAACTTGATCTGGTCCTTGTGCGCATCGAGAAAATCGGCCATTTTTTCGGCACTGGTCAGCATGTCCTCCATCACCACGAGGAATTCCTTGAAGTTGTTTCCCGGATCGCTAACCGTACGGGCATACGCCTTGTCGTAGACCGGTTTCAATTCGTCTGGCTGCGTGAGCGCGGTGCGCCTGGTGGCCGCCGCCGCCTGTTCGGCGTCAATCACCGCACGCAGTTGGGCACTGGTCTTGCGCAAGGCGACCACGTCGGCCCGGCGCGCGATCAGATCGGGCATGGTGTGCGGCATGTTCTTGACCATCATATCGCGCAGGGGTTGCTGGACCTTCGCATCCATCGATTTGTTGTAGTCGGTAATCACGGCATAATGCTTGCTGTAATCGCCGAACGACTTTTCCTCTTGGCGGGTCAGGCTGGGTACATGGACCCCGGGTTTATCGACAATGCGCGTTTGCAGGAACGCGATGAACGCCGCACGCTCCTTGGGCTCGGCACTGCAGCCGGCGATGCCCAGGGCTAGAACGCTGCCCACGGCCCACATCAGGGCGCGTTGTGAAAAGCTTATGACTGTTTGCATTAATGACTCCTCTATGATCAGTGCCTGATCATATTGCAAACATGCAAAATTGACAGCAACAAACCCTGCTTTCTCTGCCAGAGGCGTGCTATGGAGTAACTAACAGGCACGCTGCGGTGCGGGGCGGCCAGTCCCGGACTTACTGTTGTGCGGCTTTTTCGGCGGCGGTGAGGCGTTTGGCGCTGACCACGACGACGGTCACATTGCTGTCGACGGCGGCGGCGCGGGCTGGCGCGACGCTTGCACGCACCGGTACGTCGGCGGTGGCGTAGGCGGCAAAGGTGACCATGACGGTGGCGGCAAGGAAGACGGCTTCGAGGTTTTTGCGGACTTTCATGATCTTCTCCAGTGGGTGAGGCGAGTTGGTATGGTGTTACTTTACCCACTCGCCCCCTGCCCTTCCACCGGCTTGCGATGAAGCGCCGGAAAGCCGGGACAGGACGCACCAGATCGCGACGGCCTGTTATCCGCATGCAGGCGCGCCTGCCGTTGCAGGCGAACCCACCACAGCGGCGGTTTTACCCACCGCCGATGGCCGCGGAAGCCCGCCCTGGCTGGGCCGCCAGCACGAGCTCCGCGCGCGCTGTTCAGTTGCCGGCGTCCTCGTCGAGCCCGCGCAGCCAGGCCAGCTTCTCGGCGATCTTGGCTTCGATCCCGCGCGGCACCGGCTCGTACCAGCGCGGCTCGACCATGCCGTCCGGCAGATAGGTCTCGCCCGCCGCATAGGCGTTCGGTTCGTCATGCGCGTAGCGGTACTCGTGGCCGTAGCCGAGTTCCTTCATCAGCTTGGTCGGGGCATTACGCAGGTGCACCGGCACTTCGCGCGACTTGTCCTTCTTGACGAAGGCCACGGCGCGGTTGTAGGCGTTGTAGCCGGCATTGCTCTTGGCCGCGATGGCCAGGTAGATGACCGCCTGCCCCAGCGCCAGTTCGCCCTCGGGCGAGCCGAGCCGTTCGTAGGTGGCGGCGGCATCGTTGGCGATCTGGATCGCGCGCGGGTCGGCAATGCCGATATCTTCCCACGCCATGCGCACGATGCGGCGCAGCAGGTATTGCGGATCGGCGCCGCCGTCGAGCATGCGGCACAGCCAGTACAGTGCCGCGTCCGGATGCGAGCCGCGCACCGATTTATGCAGCGCCGAAATCTGATCGTAAAAATTGTCGCCACCCTTGTCGAAGCGGCGCGAATTGAGGGTCAGCGCATTGTCGACGAATTCGCCGGTGATGTGCGTGAGGCCCGACGTTTCGGCCGAGGTCTTGGTCTGTTCGAGCAGGTTGAGGAAGCGGCGCGCATCGCCATCGGCATAACCGATCAGCGTGGCGACGGCGACCTCGTCGAACGTCAGGTGGCCCAGCACCTTCTCCTGGGCGCGCTTGAGCAGCTGCAGCAGCTCGGCGTCGGTCAGCGCCTTGAGCACATACACCTGCGAGCGCGACAGCAGCGCCGAATTGACCTCGAACGAGGGGTTTTCGGTGGTCGCGCCGATCAGGGTCACCAGGCCCGACTCGACGAACGGCAGCAAGGCATCCTGCTGCGATTTGTTAAAGCGGTGAATCTCGTCGATGAACAGGATCGTGTGCTTGCCCGTCGCCAGGTGATGCTCGGCCTGTTCGATGGCGGCGCGGATATCTTTCACGCCCGACAGGACGGCCGACAAGGCGATGAACTCGCAGCCGAAGGCGTTCGCCGTCAGGCGCGCCAGGGTCGTCTTGCCGACGCCGGGCGGGCCCCACAGGATCATCGAATGCGGTTTGCCCGACTTGAATACCAGGCGCAGGGGCTTGCCCTCGCCCAGCAAATGGCTCTGGCCGATGACCTCGTCAATCGTTGCCGGACGCAGCGCTTCGGCGAGGGGCGCGGCAGGTTCGGTCTTGAACAAATCGTCCATGCGAAGTCTTCATTGATAGGAAGGGCGTAGTCTAGCGCATGGCGCGAATCGGCGTTCAAGATAAGACCCGCGCAGTGCGCAACAGTTCCCGCTCAACGCGAAATTACCGCGCGACGCTGTATGCAACTTCTCAAGCAGCGCCGACGCCATGCACGGAGCCTGCGTTCGCCTGCACGCCGCTCTTGCGCAACAAGATGGCTATCGCTGGCGGAAACACCAGCCAGAAGCCCGAGTCCGGCATCAGCACCACACCCAGCACGGCCATCCCGATCAAGCCCCAGCCGATCGACTTGGGCAGTGCTACGCCGGCTTTCTCGAGCGCATGCACCGGGATGGCGAACAAGGCCAGCAGAATGCCAAACAGGAAGAACCAGGTGGTCGCGCCCTCGGTCATGCTCTTGGCTGAATTAAACAAGCCCTTGTCCAGCATCGACAGCATGACCGGCCCCATGACAACGAAAGCAAACACGGTGTGAAGAAATGCAACCCCCAGCAACCAACGGCTGATCCAATGTTTCATAAAGCCCTCCCGATGACGCGGCCCCGGCGGGACCGACGCACGATCATATACCTGGGAAATCAATATTGCCAGATATGCATGTCCGATTTATTCGGCGCCGGGGGGAGTGGCCAGCAGCACGCGTCCATACACGGCATCGGTCTTCGCTCCCGGAGCGTTGGCGGCGACGAAACGGCAGGTTTGTACGTAGTGCCTGAGGTGCTCGGCCAACGCGGTATCGGTAACGCGCCCTTCGAGCCGGATGTTGAACGGCTCGCCGCGGCCATTGGTGAGGAAGCGCACCAGCACGCCGTCGCGCGCGGTCGGCGTCCTGTCGAGCGGCACGAAGCCACTGAACAGCGGGGATGCCACACAGCTGCCGGAATGCAGTTGCGGGCGTGCCGACGGTCCGCCGGCCGTTGCCCACACGTAGTCGACCGACCGCACGGCGCTGTCGCGCGGCCGGTCGGGATCGGCTTTCAGCTTACACGCCTGCAAACCGCGCGCCGCGGCGGCATCGAGGATCGGCCAGCCGCTGCTCTTGCGCACCTTCACATCGGCGATGCGCCACTCCCTGATCCGGTAGTCGAGCACGGTCGTGCCCTCCAGATCGTAGCGTCTGGCCTCGGGAGGCCAGTCGGGCCGGGTGCAGGCCGAGGGCAGCCGTTCGGCCGTGGCGGACGGTGCCCTGGTCTGCGCCAGGGCAGGAGCCAAGGCTAGAGCCATCGTGGTGCCAGTAAAAAACGTTACAGCCAGTACAGTACCGATTGTTTGACGATTCAAGTGTGCTCCACGAGGAAGAGGGATCAGTTATTGACGACGTCGGCGCCTTTCGGAATGACGAATTTAAACTGGGTCGCCGTCAATGGCGGGTTTTTCTCGAACTTCTTGAAAGCGAGCACCGACGTCTGGCCGAAGGCATCGCGCAGCTCCATCGCTTCCGGCGTGCCATTGCGCAAGCCGATGCTGATCTGTTCGAACTGCGAATCCTTGCCCTTGGGCACGGCGTTAAGCCACTCCAGGCCGTCGCGCGTGCCCGCTTCGCTCAGGGTGAAATTCTTTTCCAGGTCGTTGCTGCCGAACAGGATGGCCGCCGGCGAGGAACCGAGCGCGTCGCCCAGCTTCCTGGTCGTGACCTGGTTCAGGTCCTTGTCGTAGATATACAGCTGCTCGCCGTCGGCCTGCAGCAGTTGCTCGTACGGCTTCACGTAGGTCCAGATGAACTTGCCGGGACGGGCGAACACGAAGGTGCCCGACGATGGCGCCGCCACCTTGCCCGCATCGGCCTTCTTGACCTGGCGCTGGGTGAACTCGCCGCGCGCGGCCTTGGTGCCGGAGACGAAGGTTTTGAATTGATCGAGGGCGGTGGCGTGGGCCATGCCGACGCAGGCCAGGCTCAGTGCCAGCACGGCGGTCGTTTTAGTCAGTAAAAATCGCATGTATATCCTTTATGTGGGCCGCGTGGGCAATGTGATGCCCGGGAACCGGTCCATCCTGTAACGGATGAGCAGGGAACCCGGTGCACACGCGACGGTTTATTCTGCGCTGGCAGCCGGCACCAGGATGTCGCGGTTGCCGTTCGATTGCATCGGCGACACAACTCCGCTGTTTTCCATCTGTTCCAGCAAGCGCGCCGCGCGGTTGTACCCGATGCGCAAGTGACGCTGCACCAGCGAGATCGAGGCGCGCCGGTTCTTGAGCACCACCTGCACAGCCTGGTCGTACATCGGATCGGCTTCGCCGCCAGCCTCGCCCGCCGCGCCACCTTCCGCGCCGCCGCCCTCGCCTTCGAGCGTGCCGCCTTCGAGGATGCCTTCAATATAGTTCGGCTCGCCCGACAGCTTGAGGTGGGCCACCACCCGGTGCACTTCCTCATCGGAAACAAACGCGCCGTGCACCCGTACCGGCAAACCGGTACCGGGCGGCATGTACAGCATGTCGCCCATGCCCAGCAGCGCTTCCGCGCCCATCTGGTCGAGAATGGTGCGCGAGTCGATCTTGGACGATACCTGGAACGCAATCCGGGTCGGAATATTCGCCTTGATCAGACCGGTGATGACGTCGACCGACGGCCGCTGCGTCGCCAGGATCAGGTGCAAGCCGGCCGCGCGCGCCTTTTGCGCGATACGGGCGATCAATTCCTCGACCTTTTTGCCGACGACCATCATCAGGTCGGCCAGCTCGTCGATGATGATGACGATGGTTGGCAGTTTTTCCAGCGGTTCCGGCGAATCGGGCGTGATGCTGAACGGATTCGGAATATGCTCTTCGCGCTTGGCCGCCTCCGCGATTTTCGCGTTGTAGCCGGCCAGGTTACGCACGCCGAGCTTACTCATCAGCTTGTAGCGGCGCTCCATCTCGTTGACCGCCCAGTTCAGCGCGTGGCCGGCCTGGCGCATGTCGGTCACGACGGGCGCGAGCAAGTGCGGAATGCCTTCGTACACCGACATTTCCAGCATCTTCGGATCGATCAGGATCATGCGCACATCGGCCGGGTCGGATTTGTACAGCAGCGACAGGATGGTCGCGTTGATGCCCACCGATTTACCCGAACCGGTGGTACCGGCCACCAGCAAGTGAGGCATCTTGGCCAGGTCGGCGATGACGGCCTTGCCGGCGATATCCTTGCCCAGGGCCACGGTCAGCTGCGACGCGCTGTCGTTGTAGATCTTGGAACCGACGATTTCGGTCAGGCGCACGATCTGGCGTTTAGGATTAGGCAACTCCAGCGCCATGAAATTCTTGCCGGGAATAGTTTCCACCACCCGGATCGAGGTCAGCGACAGCGAACGCGCCAGGTCGCGCGCCAGGCCGACAATCTGGCTGCCCTTGACGCCCGTGGCCGGTTCGATTTCGTAGCGCGTCACCACCGGGCCCGGATACGCCGCCACCACCTTGGCATCGACCCCGAAGTCCGACAATTTCTTTTCGATCAGGCGGCTGGTGAATTCCAGCGTTTCCACCGACACGGTCTCCTGCACCTCGGGCGCGTCGTCCAGCAGGGACAGCGGCGGCAGCGACGAGTCGCCCGGCAGGTCGCGGAACAGCGGCGCCTGCTTTTCCTTCTGCACGCGCTCGGATTTGACCACCTCCATCACCTGCGGCTCGATCTTGACCGGCGGCGACGCCACATGCTTTTCCACATGCTTGGCGCGCTCGTGCACCACCACTTCATCGCGCTTGACGGCCGCCACTTCGCCCTGCTTGCGGTCCTCGCGGTCCTGGTAGCGCAGGCGGAACCAGTCGATGGCGTTTTCGATGGCGCCGCCGATGCGCTCGGCCACGCCCAGCCACGACACATGAAAGAACAGGCTGAAACCGAGTCCGAACAGCAGCAACAGCAGCAAGGTGGCGCCGGTGAACCCGAACGCCGAATGGGCCGCATGGCCGATCAGCTGGCCCAGCACCCCGCCCGGCGCGCGCGGCAACTGCACCGAGAGCGACCACATGCGCAAATATTCCAGGCCCAGGCTGCCGACGAACAGCACCGCAAAGCCGAGCCAGCGGATGGCCGCTTCCTGCTGGTGCTCGGGATCTTCTTCCGTTTCCAGCACAAATTTTTGATTGAGCGAGCGATAACCCTTCCACAGCATGCGCAGGAAACAGACGCACCACCACCAGGCCGAAAAGCCGAAGATAAACAGCAGCAGGTCGGCCAGGTAAGCGCCCGCGCGCCCGCCCAGGTTGCTCACCTGCGATACCTGCACCTCGTGCGACCAGCCCGGATCGCCCTTGTTATAGCTGAGCAAGATCATCACGAAATACAGGAACATCACGCCAAGCGCGATCCAGCGCGCCTCGGACAGCAGGCGCACCACGCGGTTCGGCAGAGGTTGCCGCATGACGGGCTTTCGGGTGTAACTGGCGTTGGAAGGTTGGCTTGTCTTTGTCATTCTTGTTACTTGCTGTGCTGCCGTGTGTTTACCGATGTTGGCGATGCGCTCATTCTAAGCCATCCGGCGTGCATCGGCCCCATGATTCATGCTAGGGCGCATCATGGACTATAATCGAGGGTGCGCAATTGAATTTCCGCGCTCTTGATCTGCCCCCAATCGACCCCAGTTTCTCTTCATACACATTTCGATCAAAGCTGCCCCATGACCACTACCAAACACGCCAAAGTTCTGATTCTCGGCTCCGGCCCAGCCGGCTACAGCGCGGCCGTTTACGCTGCGCGCGCCAACCTGCAGCCGATGCTCGTCACCGGCGTGGAGCAAGGCGGCCAGCTGATGACCACGACCGACGTCGAAAACTGGCCGGGCGACCCGATGGGCGTGCAAGGCCCGGACCTCATGCAGCGCCTGCTGGAACACGCCAAGCGTTTTAACACCGACATCGTGTTTGACCACATTCACACGACAAAGCTCAATGAAAAACCGATGCGTTTGATCGGCGACAGCCATGAGTACACCTGCGACGCCCTGATCATCGCCACCGGCGCCTCGGCCATGTACCTGGGCCTGCCGTCCGAAACGGCGTTCATGGGGCGCGGCGTATCGGCCTGCGCCACCTGCGACGGTTTCTTCTACCGCAACCAGGAAGTCGCGGTCGTCGGCGGCGGCAACACCGCGGTCGAAGAAGCGCTGTACCTGTCGAACATCGCCAACAAGGTCACGATCATCCACCGCCGCGACAAATTCCGCGCCGAACCGATCCTGATCGACCGCCTGAATGCCAAGGCGGCTGAAGGCAAAATTGTCATCAAGTACAACCACACCCTGGAAGAAGTGGTCGGCAACGACAGCGGCGTGACTGGCGTGAACATCAAGTCGACCGTCGACGGCGCCATCACGCCGATTTCCGTGCACGGCCTGTTCGTGGCGATCGGCCACAAGCCGAACACCAGCATCTTCGAAGGCCAGCTCGACATGCACAACGGCTACATCAAGACCCGCACCGGCCTCGAAGGCATGGCCACCGCGACCAACATCCCGGGCGTATTTGCCGCCGGCGACGTGCAGGATCACATCTATCGCCAGGCCATCACCAGCTCCGGCACCGGTTGCATGGCGGCGCTCGATGCCCAGCGCTACCTGGAAAGCCTGAACGACTAACAGTAAAGCGATGCCGATGAAAGACTTTTCCGATCTGAAATCCCTGCGCGAACAGCTCAAGGGCCAGGACGAAGCGCGCGCCCGCGAAAAAGCCGAGCGCGAAGAACGTGAACGGGTGGCCGCGCAAGAGGCCAACCTGTTCAAGAGCGCCATCGGCGGCGTGCGCAAGATGCCGGAATCGAACCGCTTCGTGCCCAACGCCCCGCCCGGCATCAACGTCAAGATCAAGCCGGCCAAGGTATTTCGCAACCAGGCCGAGGACGACGCGGCGGTGCTGCGCGAGTCGCTCTCGGACCAGTTCGAGGTCGATCACCTGCTCGAGGACGACCCCAGCCTGAGTTTTTCGCGCGCCGGGATCGGCACGGACGTGGTGCGCAAGCTGCGCAAGGGTCATTGGCCGGTCCAGGACGAGCTCGACCTGCACGGCTTGCGCCGCGATGGCGCGCGCGATGCCATCGGCGAATTCCTGCACAATGCCGGCAAGCGCAAGCTGCGCTGCGTGTGCGTGATCCACGGCAAGGGCCTCGGATCGGCCGGCGGCGAGCCGGTGCTGCGCTCGATGGTGCACAGCTGGCTCGAACAGAAGGATGAAGTGATTGCCTTCTGCGCCGCCAATGTGGACGGGCGCAGCCATGGCGCCCTGATCGTCCTGCTCAAATCGGCCATCGGCACCTGACTCACGCGCCCGGTATTTCCCCGGGTGCACTCCTTACACTGTCCATCATGCCAAGCGCATGTTAGGCTAGCAATATTCGCCACAGTACAGTGCACCGCATGACCCTCATTACGCTCATCGAAATCATGGCGATCCTGGTTGGCGCCTTTTCCGGCTTCATCGAAGCGCGCCGCAAGCGCATGGATCTGGTCGGCGTCTTCACGGTGGCCTTCATTACCGCGTTCGGCGGCGGCACCCTGCGCGACATCCTGCTCGACCGGCGTCCGCTGTTCTGGGTGACGCACCAGGAATACGCCATTCTCATCTTCGTGCTGGCCCTGATGGCCGCGCCGCTGATCCGCACCCTGCGCCAGATCGTGTCGGAACGCCTGATCGTGGTGGCCGACGCGGTGGGATTGGGATTGTTCTCGATTGCCGGCGTGGCATCGGCGCTGGAAGCGCACATGCCGATTTTCATCGCCTCGATGATGGGGGTGATCACGGGAATTTTTGGCGGGGTACTGCGCGACATCGTCTGCAACGAAGTGCCGATGGTCTTCCGCGATGGGAAACCTTACGCGATCTGCGCGTTCATCGGCAGCTGGATGTTTCTGCTGATGAAGAAATTCGGCGCCGACCCCGACCTGGCGCTATGGTCGAGCGCCACGGTCATCAGCGGCCTGCGCCTGCTCACGTGGAAATTCGACATGCGCATGGGGCGCTCATAAAGTTTCTCAACTGGGGTCAGCAACTGCATGAAGTCTATCAAGACAGTTGCTGACCCCGGTTAGGAAATTAATTGCTGGGCGGACTTAAACTGCTTCCGGACCCGTTTCGCCGGTGCGGATACGGATCACTTGCTCCACATCCTGCACGAAAATCTTACCGTCGCCGATCTTGCCGGTGCGGGCGGCCTTGATGATGGCGTCCACCACCTGGTCCGCCATGCTGTCGTCCACCACCACTTCAATCTTGACCTTCGGCAGGAAATCGACCACGTACTCGGCACCGCGGTACAGCTCGGTATGTCCCTTCTGGCGGCCGAAACCCTTGACCTCGGTGACCGTCAGCCCCGTCACATTGACGTCGGCCAGCGCTTCGCGCACTTCGTCCAGCTTGAACGGTTTGATGACACAGGTAATTTGTTTCATGGCTACTCCTAAATAGTTGCTCGTCACGCGATGGAATTGCTGTTGCCGCTATTCTAAACGAGCGGCCGCACCACAGGCCGGGCTATTTCCCGGCTTCATCCGGAATCCTGGCCAGATCGGCCTGCCACACGACCGCCTCGGCGTCGCTCGGCGCGCGCCAGTCGCCGCGCGGCGAGAGCGAGCCGCCATTGCCGACCTTCGGCCCGTTCGGCACGCACGAGCGCTTGAACTGGCTGATCTTGAAGAAGCGGTACACGAACGTGGCCAGGTGTTTCTTGATATCGGCCAGCATATACTGGTTGCGGCTGGCATGGACCGCGTCCGGCCACGCGCCCTGCTCGCGGTCGTTCCACGCCGACCACGCCAGGAACGCCACCTTCGACGGTGCAAAGCCATAGCGCAGAATGTAATACAGATTAAAATCCTGCAGCTCGTACGGCCCGATCGAGCTTTCGGTGCTCTGCGCCGGCTTGTCTTCCCCGGCCTTGCCCGGCACCAGCTCAGGGCTGATTTCGGTCGCCAGCACCTGCAGCAGCACGTCCGAACCGCTCGTGCCGATCACCCCCGACTCCGCCACCCAGCGCACCAGGTGGCTGATCAGGGTCTTGGGCACGCTGGCGTTGACGTTGTAGTGCGACATATGGTCACCCACGCCGTACGTGCACCAGCCCAGCGCCAGCTCGCTCAGGTCGCCCGTGCCGATCACGATCCCGTTGTGGAAGTTCGCCAGCCGGAACAGATGGCTGGTGCGCTCGCCCGCCTGCACGTTCTCGAACGTGATGTCGTAGGTTTCCTGCCCTTCCGCGTACGGATGGCCCAGGTCCTTGAGCATCTGGATGCAGCTCGGACGAATGTCGATTTCGTGCGCCTCGCAGCCCACCGCTTCCATCAGCGCGCGCGCCTGGCGCAAGGTGCGCTCGCTGGTCGCAAAGCCCGGCATGGTGTACGCCAGGATATTCGTGCGCGCCAGCTTCAGGCGGTCCATCGCCTTGGCGCACACCAGCAGCGCGTGGGTCGAATCGAGCCCGCCCGAGACGCCAATGATCACCTTCTGCATGCCGCTTTGCGAGAGCCGCTGCACCAGCGCCTGCACCTGGATGTGATAGACCTCGGTGCAGCGCTCGTCGCGCCGCTGCGGGTCCGACGGCACGTACGGAAAGCGCTCGATGGCGCGCGCCAGCGCCAGCGTCTTGCCGCCGCCCGGCGCGCCCGGCAAGGCAAAGCGCACCACGCGGAACGCCGCCACCTGCTGCGCATGGTGCCGCACCTGCTGCGCGAACGTGGTCGTGTGCATGCGCTCGCGCGAGAGGCGCTCCAGGTCCACGTCGCCGTAGATGATGTGCGAGTCGTCCTGGAAGCGCTCGGCCTCGGCCAGCAGGTCGCCTTTTTCGTAGATCAGGGTCTGGCCATCCCACGCCATGTCGGTCGACGATTCGCCGCGCCCGGCCGAGGTGTACAGATACGCCGCCAGGCAGCGCGCCGACTGCTGCGACACCAGCTGGTGCCGGTAGCCGCTCTTGCCCACCAAAACGTTCGATGCCGACAGGTTGACCAGCACCGTGGCCCCGGCCAGCGCCGCAAACGACGACGGCGGAATCGGCACCCACACATCCTCGCAGATCTCCACATGAAAGCGCAGCAGCGCCACGCCCTCGGCCTCGAACAGCAAGCCGGCGCCGAACGGCACGCTCTGCCCGAGCAGGTCGATCTGGCTGCATGGCGCACTGTCGGCGGCGCTGAACTGGCGCGCTTCGTAAAATTCGCCGTAGTTCGGCAGGTAGCTTTTCGGGACCACGCCGAGGATCTTCCCGCCCGCGAGCACCACCCCGCAGTTGAACAGCTGATGGCCGACCCGCAGCGGCAGGCCGACCACCAGTGCCAGCGGCAGCTGCGCGGTCGCGTCCATCACCGTGCGCAAGCCCGCCTCGCACGCGTCCAGCAGCGCGGCCTGGTGAAACAGGTCGTCGCAGCTGTAGGCCGACAGCCCCAGCTCGGGAAAGGCTACCAGCGCCGCGCCCTGCTGCGCCGCCGCTTCGGCCAGCGCGATGGTCTGGGCCGCGTTGAAGACGGGATCGGCGATCTTGCAGCGTGGCGTGGCCACCGCGACCCGGGCGAAACCGTGCGAATAGAGGTTAAAGAAGTCGTTCTGCATGCAGTGTCTTTCGTAGGGTGGCAGGGCGCGCGGCGCGGCGTCCGAACGCCTTGCGCCTGCTTACGCTAATGTGCGTAGAATGCAATGGACCGGCCTGCATCACAGCCAGCGTCGCCCGCCAAAATAATGGAATAGCCGATTCGACAAGAATGAATTATCGCACGCAAATCGTATCCTCCCTGAGCGAGATCGGCCAACCCGCCTGGGACGCCCTGGCGTCCTCCCAGGCCGAGACCAATCCCTTCCTCTCCTTCGCTTTTCTCGACGCCCTGCACGAGTCGGGCAGCGCTTGCCTTGACACCGGCTGGCAGCCGCAATTCCTGGTCCTGTACGACGGCGCCGAACTGGCCGCCGCCATGCCGCTGTACGTCAAGATGCACTCCTACGGCGAGTACGTGTTCGACTGGGCCTGGGCCGAGGCCTACCAGCGCAACGGCGTCGATTACTACCCCAAGCTGCTCTCGGCGATTCCCTTCACGCCGGTGACCGGGCCGCGCCTGCTGGCGCGCGACGCCGCCGCCCGCGCCGCGCTGCTCGCCGCGCTGGTGTCGACGCAAAAGGCATCCGACGTCTCCTCGACCCACATCCTGTATCCGCCCGAAGACCAGGTAAAGCAGCTGGAGGAAGCCGGCTTCATGCTGCGCAGCGGCGTGCAGTTCCACTGGCTGAACGCCGGCTACCGCGATTTCGACGAGTTCCTCGCCACGCTGGAGCAAAAGAAGCGCAAGAACATCCGCGCCGAGCGGCGCAAGGTGCGCCAGGCCGGCGTGATGCTGCGCCGCGTGCGCGGGGCCGACGCGCTTGATGCCGACTGGCGCCTGTTCAACCGCTGCTACCAGCGCACCTACGCGGCGCACCGTTCCTCGCCCTACCTGAACCTGGATTTCTTCCAGCGCATCGGGCGCACCATGCCGGACAATATCCTGCTGGTGATCGCCGAGCGCGAAGGTGAACCGATCGCCGCCTCGCTCGTGATCCACAGCGCCGACACCCTGTTCGGGCGCTACTGGGGCGAACTCGAACACATACCTTGCCTGCACTTCGAGACAGCCTACTACCAGCCGCTCGAATTTTGCATCGAGCACAAGATCGCCGTGTTCGAGGGCGGCGCCCAGGGCGAACACAAAATGGCGCGCGGCTTCCTGCCGACCCGCACCTGGTCGGCGCACTGGCTGGCCCACCCGGCGTTTTCGGACGCCATCGAGCGCTTCCTGGAGCGCGAAAGCGGCGGCATCGACGAGTATATCGATGAACTGAACGACCGCAACCCTTTCAAGGAACCCGCATGATTTCGCATGTCTTCATCGGCGTCACCGAGTTCGCGCCCGCCTTCGGCTTCTATGCGGCCCTGATGCCCGAACTGGGCCTGGCGCTCAAGTTCAGCGATCCGGCCAAACCATGGGCCGGCTGGATGAAGCCGGACAGCCCGCGCCCGCTGTTCCTGATCGGCCAGCCCTTCGCCGGCGAGCACGCCGCCGGCAACGGCCAGATGACCGCCCTGCTGGCGCCCTCGCGCGACGCGGTCGGGCGCGCCCACGCCACCGCCCTCGCCCATGGCGCCACCTGCGAAGGCGCGCCCGGCCTGCGGCCCGAGTATCACGCCACCTACTACGGCGCCTACTTCCGCGATCTGGACGGCAACAAGCTGTGCGTCTGCTGCCACGATTAACTGGCCCTGGAAAACGGCGGCGACCTTCAATGTGCCGGTCGGACCTTGTTCCAGCCGGAACCAGATAATCCGCAACACTTGCGCCGCGACATTCCAAACAGGCGCCTCATTGAGGCAGGTCGGTTTTATCACTGACGCAGGCTGAACCCCGGCGCACCATCCCGGTCCATGATGACCTTCCAACCTCATCACCGGGAGATATCATGACGCAAGCTACCGCCAATGCAGAGGAACTGTTTCGCTTCGCCACCGCCCGGGCACCCAACCCGACACCAGCGCCAGCGGGACTCCTTGAACTGCCGGACGAATCGAAC
This sequence comes from Massilia pseudoviolaceinigra, assembly GCF_030846505.1. Taxonomy (NCBI): domain Bacteria; kingdom Pseudomonadati; phylum Pseudomonadota; class Betaproteobacteria; order Burkholderiales; family Oxalobacteraceae; genus Massilia; species Massilia pseudoviolaceinigra. The sequence goes on from NZ_JAVCWL010000006.1 coordinate 217,353, forward strand.
GTCGCGGCGTGGATCGCCTCCGCCGCCGAGCAGGATTTCACAGCACAACTCGAGGCCCTGACCGCACGCTGGTCCGCGCTGGTCAAGCGCACGCCGCAAGCCATCGAGGCCGACCTGAACGCCGCGCGCGAGGGCCAGCTGACCCTGGCCGCCGAGACCCTGTTCCCCATCGCCCAGAGCGCGCCAGCCGACGTCACGGCCTTGCAGAACGCCCTGTGGCAGTTCTACCTGCAAGGCATCGCCTCCGGCAAAGCCAGCAATGCCCAGTTGCAGCGCGCCCAGCAGTTGCTGGGCCAGGTCACCCTGCTGCAAAAACTGGTGGCCGGCGATCAGAACGCCCTCTCGAGCGAATCGGTGCAGGCCGCGCTCACGCCCGCGCTCAAATTGCCGGCCGCGTTCGAGGACCAGATGCGCCTGCGCCGCGAACAGCAAAATGCGCAGCAAACCGCCGCCGGCGACAACGCCGCCGGGGAAGAAGATGCCATCCTGCGCGACCTGCTCAAGCAGATCGATACCCTGGTCCTGCTCGAAAAACGCTTGATTGCGGCGCTCGACCAGATCGCCGGCGGCGGCACGCACCCGCCCGGCATGCCAGGCACGGGCAGCCCATCGGAGCTGCAAAAAGTATTCCGCATCCAGCCCGCCGCCGACATCGACGCGCAGTTCCGCGCCGACAATGCGAACCTGATCCAGGAGCTGGCCGACGCCCAGGTGCCCACCGCCACGCTGAGCGCCTACGAGCTGCTCGACGACGTGCGGCGCCGCATTTCGAGCGGCGTGGCCATTGCGGCCAGCACGCCCGCCACCGGTCCTGAAGCGGTAGCCGTGCTGGCCGCCAGTCCGGAACTGGGCCAGCTGCTGCCCATCGCGCCGGTCTCGAAACCGGCCCCGGCGCCAAGCATGAGGTTCGGCATCCGCCCTGTTGGCGTGGCCGACCTGCGCGTGGTGCGCCAGGTACTGGTTGGCTACGAAAAGGGTGAGCTGGCCAATATCCACAACGTCCTGCAAGGCGAAGAGCACGAGCACTTCCACTCGCGCCTGAGCCGCGCCGACGCAAGCGAGGGCAATTTCAACGACGGCGACGCCGAATTCTCGCAGGACGAGTCGGGCTTCAACCGCTTCGAGCTGGGCCAGTCGGCCTTCCAGAGCGCGCGCAACCAGCAGGACCGCAACGCCAGCATCAACCTGACTTCCAACTATGGCGCCGTCAACGCCCAGGCATCGACCTTCATGAACACCTCGCGCGGCGGCGACCAGGCGCGCGGCAACGATGTGCGCCAGTCGCGCGACCTGGTCGACCGCGCCGTGGCGCTGGTGCGCGAACGGGTCGGGCGCCAGCGTTTCCTTACCCGCAGCGCCGAAGTATACGAAAGCGATATGGTGCGTCACTGCGCCCCGGCGGCCACGGTGCGGGCCCAGTACCGCTGGGTCGACAAGGTCTACCAGGCACAGGTGTTCACCTACGGCGCGCGCGCCATGTACGAGGTCATGGTGCCGGCGCCGGCGGCCATGTTCCGCCACCTGCTGGCCCAGCAGCCCGGCTTCGGCGGACATGCCGGTCCGGCCCCGATCAAGCCCACCCTGCGCCCGGCCGAGATCACCGACGCCAGCTGGCTGGCGATCGCCGACCGCTTCGGCGTGACCCTGCCGCCGCCACCGACGGCCGCCATCACCGAATACGCCAGCCTGACCTACCCCACGGGTGGCGGCGCAACACCCACCGTCAGCGGCGTGTTCAACTCGCCCATGGCGCTGGAACAAGGCTACGCGGCGACGGCGGCCGGCGTGTCGATGGCCTGGTACGGAGTCGAGAACCAGTCCGGCATCACCGCCAGCATCGGCACCCGGCTGTTTTCGAGCAGCCCGGCCGGCAACACGCCAATCGCGGCCCAGACCATCGGCACCAACAGCGGCGCGGTCAGCTACAACGCCAGCGGCTGGGGCCAGCTGGACCAGTTCACGGTCAATTTCTACCTGGTCTGGACCCGCACCAAGGTGGCGGTCGAGAAGTGGCAGCTGACGTGCCACCAGATCATCATGGACCAGTACGAAAGCGACCTGGAACAGCACCACGCCCGGCTGGCCGCGGCGCGCGTCGACGAAGAAGGTCCTTACGCTGCGCTCGGCGAAGAACAGATGCGCACCATCGAACGCACCGAGCTCAAACGCGCGGTGCTGGAAATCGTGCGCAGCGGCAGCGGCCAGGCTGCGCCGGCCTCGCCCATCATCCAGGGCGCAATACCGGCCATCGCGCCGGAACGGCTGGAGCAGGCGGCACGCGAAGTGCGCTTCTTCGAGTACGCCTTCGAGTGGGATCAGCTGACCTACAGCTTCTTCCCGTATTTCTGGAGCGAGGGGTCGCAGCAATGGGCCGCTTCCCGGTTCGAGCAGCAGGGCGACAGCGTGTTCACGGCCTTCCTCAACGCCGGCTTCGCATCGGTGATCCTGCCGGTGCGCAGCGGGTACGAAGATGCCGCCGCGCTGTACCTGCAGACCGGCATCGTGTCCGACATCGCGGTGGTGCCGGCCGACCGGGTGCTCGCCGACCTGAACCGCGAAGTCCAGCTGGTCAACCGCACCACGCCGATGGAAGGAACGCCCGAAGGCGCGGCATGGACCTACCGCGTGCCCACCACGCTGATGGTGCTCGACGACGGTACCGACATCGCGTTCCCGAAGCTGGCCACGCCGGCCGGCCAGGAGGAAATCATTCTGATTCCTCCGCTGATCATTGACGACAAGCCGGAGGACTAAGACCAACTGCGCTCGCTGGTAGCGTCAGCCAGCAACACCGTCGTTCCCGCCCAGGGCCATCCTGGCGCGGGAACGGCAATTTTAGCGCCGCTCCTCGCGCCCGTGCACGAACAGCGACGGCTGCCGGTCCGAATACTCCCTGAGCAGATTCCACACCGCCCGCACCCGCTGCAGGCGGTACAAATCGGTCGGCGCGGCCAGCCAGAACGAGCGCTCCGCAAAAAACTGGTCGAGCACCGGCACCAGCCGTCCATCGTCCGGTACCGCATACGGCGGCGCCATGATCAGCCCCATCCCCAGCGACGCCGCCTCCACCTGCGCGGTCATCCCGGTGCAGCACAAGCGGCGCCTCGGCGTGAACCCCAGTTCATTGAGATAACTGAGCTCGCGGCTGGCCAGCCGGTCCTGCACATAATCGACAAAATCGTGGCGCGCCAGGTCGGCATGCTCGCGGATCGGCGGATGGCGCGCCAGGTAGTCGGGCGATGCGTACAAATAGAAACGGAACGACGCCAGCCGCGTGATCATGTAGCGCCCGGTGCTGGGCGGATCGAGCATGACGCCCAGGTCGGCCTCGCGGTTGGCCAAATTGGCAAAGCGCGGCAGCACCAGCAGGTCGATGCTCAGGTCGGGGTGGGTCTGCAGCAGCCCGACCAGAAGGGGCGCCACCACGCGCACGCCGAACACTTCCGGCACGCCCAGCCGCACCACGCCGTGCGCCGCCACTTCGGTGCCGCCCAGCTGTTCGGTGGCGGCCAGCGCCGCGCTTTCCATCGCTTCGGCATGCGGCAGCAGCGCCTGGCCCATCTCGGTGAGCTCATAGCCTTCGCGGCTGCGGTCGAACAAGGTGGTGCCGAGCTGGATTTCGAGGCGGTCGATGCGGCGCGCCACCGTGGTGTGCTCCACCTCCAGCCGGCGCGACGCGCCCGACAAGGTGCCGGCGCGCGCCAGCTCCAGAAAGAAACGCAGGTCTGTCCATTCAGGCAAGGTATTCATGGAATCAATATCCGGTATTCATCGCGGATATTGTGCACTACTGCACATCGCGCACGCAAACTTTTCGTATCTGTGTGTTGATAAAACGCAAAGTCCCAGAGGAACTAGCCCGTGTGCAAAGAAGAAGTTGAACAATAAACCACTGTGCAAATTTGCACAGTGGGTGGGCGTTTCGTTATCTTTCGCGCAAATTTAAATGGGGGCACACTGCATGGCGATCATTTCTGGCTTACCGCATTGTCCAAAAAAACTCAAGGAGACAACACCATGCGCCTGACCATTCGTCATTTCCCTTTACATCGTATTGCCGCCGCCGTGCTGGCCCTGTCGGGAGGGGCGATGGGCACCGCGCAGGCACAGCCCGAGTCGGGCGCTCCCGCCGCCGGCCCCATCCAGGACGCCGGCGTGGTGACGGTGAGCGCGCGCCGCCGTCCCGAGAACCTGCAGGACGTCCCGGTATCGGTCACCGCGTTCGGCGGCGACCAGCTCTCCAAGCAGGGCACGCCCGACATCACCGCCCTCGCCCTGTCGATTCCGAACACCACGCTCAAGGCTTCGCGCGCCACCAACTCGACCCTGACCGCGTTCATTCGCGGCGTCGGCCAGCAAGACCCGCTGGCTGGCTTCGAAGCCGGCGTCGGCATCTACCTCGACGATATTTACCTGGCCCGCCCGCAGGCCGCTGTGACCGACATTTACGACGTCGAACGCATCGAGGTGCTGCGCGGCCCGCAAGGCACCCTGTACGGGCGCAACACCATCGGCGGCGCCGTCAAGTATGTCACCCGCAAGCTCGGCTCCAAGACCGACATCCGCGCCCGCCTCACCCTGGGCAACTACAGCCAGCGCGAAGCGGTACTGACCGCCAGCACCCCGGTCTCCGACACGGTGCGGGTGGGCGGCTCGATCGCCCGCTTCAAGCGCGACGGCTATGGGCGCAACCTCGTCACCGGCGCCCACAACTACGACAAGGACATGACCGCGGCGCGCCTGTCGGCCGAATTCACGCCCACGCCGGAACTGTTCATCCGCCTCGCCGGCGACGCCACCGACGACGACTCCAGCCCGCGCAACGGCCACCGCGTGACGGTCGGGCGCACCAGCGGCGCGCAAATCCTGTCGAACGTGTACGATACCCGCGCCAACCTGACCCGCGCGCTCGGGCACGAGCAGGAAGTGAAGGCCCACGGCTGGTCGGCGCTGCTCGAATACACAGTCAGCCCGCAACTGAGCGTCAAGTCGGTCACCGCCTCGCGCCGCGACAAATCGTACGCGCCGATCGACTTCGATTCGCTATCGATGGTCGACTTCGAAGTGCCGGCGCTGTACAAGAACAAGCAGTTCAGCCAGGAATTCCAGCTGACCTACACGGGCGACAAGGTGCAGGGCGTAGCCGGCGTGTACTACATCGATGCCAACGCCTACAACATCTTCGATACCGTGCTGGCCGGCGCCGTCCCCAGTTCGACCTATACCCTGGGCGACATCGACACCAAGGCCTGGGCCGTGTTCGCCGACGCCAACTACAAAGTCAACGATGCCCTCAGCTTTTCGCTGGGCGGACGCTACACGGTCGACAAGCGGGAAGCGAGCGTGCTGCGCCAGATCTACCTGGGCCTGAACGGCTCGCCCGCGATGGGCAACCCCAACGCCGTGATGTTCCGCACCGATACCGACTTCACCCACGGCGAACTGGAACGCGAAGACAAGAAGTTTACGCCCAAGGTCGGCATGGCGTACAAGGCCAGCGCCAACCAGAACATCTATGCCAGCTGGGCGCGCGGCTTCAAGGGCGGCGGCTTCGACCCGCGCATGAACGTGGTGGGCACCAAGATCAGCAACGCCACCGCGCGCGCCGGCTTCCTGCCAGAAACCATCGACTCGCTCGAACTGGGCCTGAAATCGTCGTACAACAACAACCGCATCCTGACCAACATCGCCCTGTTCGACAGCAAATACAAGGATGTGCAGATTCCCGGCTCGGTGGAGGTCGACACCAACGGCGACGGCCGCCCCGACAGCTTCGCCGGCGTGACCACCAATGCCGGCAAGGCCAAGATCCGCGGCATCGAACTCGAAGCGAGCGCGAAGCTGACCAACGCCCTCAGCGTCACCGGCATGTACAGTCACATCAACGCCGAATTCACCCAGTACCTGACATCGCAACTGGTGGGCGGCGTGCCGGCCCTGGTCAATGTGGCCAACGAACGCTACTTCCAGAACACGCCGAAGAACTCGGCCAACCTGCGCGCCACCTACGATATGGCGCTGCCGATGATGGGCCGCAGTGGCACCTTCAGCGTCAGCGGCAGCGCCTCCTACAAGGACGAGACCAGCCAGTTCGAATACGCCTCGGTGCTCGACCAGCCGGCCTATACCCTGTACGACCTGAGCCTGACGTGGACCAGTGCCGACAGCAAGATCCGCGCCGGCCTGCACGGCAAGAACCTGGGCGACAAACGCTATCGCACCGGTGGCTACGTCTTCCCGAACCTCGGCAAAGAGGGCGTGCTGACGGCCTTTTACGGCGCCCCGCGCACCGTGTCGGCAACGCTCGAGTACCGGTTCTGAGCATGTCGGTACAAGTACAGGAACACGATGGCGCGCAGGCGGCCCGCCACTTCCACCCGGGTGGCGCGGCGGACGGGGCCAGGCAATTCAACGACGTCAGCTACACCAGCGACGACGGCCTGACCCTGTACGCGCGCGATTATCCGGGCCACAGCGGGCCGGCGCGCCTGCCCGTCATCTGCATCCACGGGCTCACGCGCAACTCGGGCGACTTCGACGAGCTGGCGCCCTGGATCGCCAGCCTGGGGCGGCGCGTGCTGGCGCTCGACGTGCGCGGGCGCGGCCAGTCGGCGCGCGACCCCGACCCGGCCCACTACAACCCGGCGGTCTACGCCGGCGACGTCATCAAGCTGGCGCACGACCTGGGCATCGAGCGCGCCGTATTCGTCGGCACCTCGATGGGCGGCATCATCACCATGACCCTGGCCCTGCGCCGCCTGAAACTGATTGCCGCCGCCGTCCTGAACGATGTCGGCCCGGTGATCTCGCAAAAGGGCTTGTCGCGCATCGCCACCTACGCCGGCAAGGGCGCCACCATGATGTCGTGGGAACAGGCGGCCGAGTACATGCGCGACATCAACGAGCCGGCGTTTCCATCGAACGACATGGCCGAATGGAACAAATGGGCGCGGCGCGCGTTCAGCGAAAACGATGCCGGCCAGCTGGTGCTGCACTACGACCCGAATATCGCCCTGCCCCTGCAGACCGGCAAGCTCAGGCCGTCGTCGTGGATGTCGCGCCTGGCATTCCGGCGCCTGGCGCGCAACCGTCCCACCCTGCTGGTGCGCGGCAGCCTGTCCGATCTGGTCGAGCAGGAGCAGGCCAGCTACATGCAGCGTGCCGCGCCAACCATGCAGTACGCCGAAGTACCCGGCGTCGGCCACGCGCCGATGCTGACCGAAGCGCCAGCCCGGCAAGCGATCGAACGCTTCCTGGGACAGGTAGACTGACCCTGTAACCGTCCGTATAAATATAAGCAGCATTCCCAACGAGGAGACACGATGTACAAACTGAACACCCTGGCAGCAGCCGTCCTGGCCACGCTGGCGACCACCCTGGCGGCACCGGCCATGGCCGCGGCCGACCTGAAAATCGCCCTCATCGCCGGCAAGACCGGCATCCTGGAAACCTATGCCAAGGAGACCGAAACCGGCTTCATGATGGGCCTGGAGTATCTCACCGGCGGCAAGATGGAAATCAACGGGCGCAAACTGAAGGTGATCGTCAAGGATGACCAGAGCAAGCCCGACCTGGGACGCACCCTGCTGGCCGAAGCCTACGGCGACGACAAGGCCGATATCGCGGTTGGCACCACCTCGTCCGGTTCGGCCATCGCCATGCTGCCGGTGGCGCTGGAATACAAGAAGATCCTGATCATCGAGCCGGCCGTGGCCGACGCCATCACCGGCGACAAATGGAACCGCTACATCTTCCGCACCGCGCGCAGCTCGATGCAGGACGCGCTGGCCGCCGCCAGCACCCTCAAGGCCGGCAGCGTGGCCTTCCTGGCGCAGGACTACGCCTTCGGCAAGGATGCGGTCAAGGCCGGCAAGGAAGCGCTGGCCGCCACCGGCAGCAAGGCCCAGGTGATCCACGAGGAATACGCGGCCCAGAACACGACCGACTTCACCGCACCGGCCCAGCGCATCTTCGACGCCCTCAAGAACAAGCCCGAGCCGCGCCTGCTGCAAATCGTCTGGGCCGGGCCGAACCCCATGAACAAGCTGGCCGACATGAAGCCCGAGCGCTACGGCATCATCTTGTCCCCGGGTGGCAATATCCTGCCGGTGATGAAAACCTGGAAGAATTTCGCCGGCACCCAGGGCACCATCTTCTACTACCACGGCTTTCCGAAAAATAAGATGAACGACTGGCTGGTGGCCGAGCACAGCAAGCGCTTCAAGGCGCCGCCCGACATGTTCACCGCCGGCGGTTTCGCGGCGGCCAGCGCGGTGGTCACGGCATTGACCAAGGCCAATTCGGGCGATACCGAAAAGCTGATCACGGCCATGGAAGGCATGGAATTCGACACGCCCAAGGGCAAGATGAGCTTTCGCAAGGAAGATCACCAGGCACTGCAGTCGATGTACCACTTCAAGATCAAGAAGGACCAGAAAAACGAGTGGGACCTGCTCGAACTGGTGCGCGAAATCCCGGCCAGCGAGCTGCCGCTACCGGTGAGGAACAAGCGATGACGCCGGCGGCCATGCCGTCGCTGTCGACGCGCGAACTGAGCATTCGCTTCGGCGGGCACGTGGCGGTCAACCAGGTCACCGCCGATTTCTATCCCGGCACCCTGACCGTGATCGTCGGCCCCAACGGCGCCGGCAAGACCACCTACTTCAACCTGATGTCAGGCCAGCTGCCGGCGACCTCCGGCACGGTGTTGCTCGATGGCGCGGACATCACCCGCCATGGCGCGGCCAAACGCACGGCGCTCGGGATCGGGCGCGCCTTCCAGCTGACCAACCTGTTCCCGCACCTGACGGTGAGCGAGAACGTGCGCCTGGCCGTGCAAAGCCGGGCTGGTTTCGGCATGAATATGCGCTCGATGCTGACGCGCTGGTCCAGCCACCTTGACCTCATCGTGCGCGCCGACCATTACCTGGAGCGCGTCTCCATGGCCAGCCGGCGCGACACGCGCGTGGCCGCCCTGTCGCACGGCGACAAGCGCAAGCTCGAAGTGGCCATTCTCCTGGCCCTGGAACCGGCGGTCATGATGTTCGACGAACCGACCGCCGGCATGAGCGTGGACGAAGTACCGGTCGTGCTCGACCTGATCCACCAGGTCAAGGCCGAGCGCAACAAGACCATTTTGCTGGTCGAACACAAGATGGACGTGGTGCGCTCGCTGGCCGACCGCATCATCGTCCTGCACAACGGCGCCCTGGTCGCCGACGGCAATCCGGCCGAGGTGATGGCGTCGGCCATCGTCCAGGAAGCCTATCTGGGAACGCCCGAACATGCTTAACCCCATGCCTGAACCCATCCTGCAACTGAGCGGCGTGCACACCCACATCGGCGAGTACCACATCCTGCAGGGGGTCGACCTGACGGTGCCGCGCGGCGGCCTGTCGGTGCTGCTGGGACGCAACGGCGCCGGCAAGACCACCACCCTGCGCACCATCATGGGCTTGTGGAAAGCCAGCGCCGGCACGGTGCGCTTCGACGGGCACGACATCGCCGCGCTGCCCACGCCCGACATCGCGCAACTGGGCATCGCCTACGTGCCCGAATCGATGGCCGTGTTTTCCGACCTGACGGTGCGTGAAAACCTGTACCTGGCGGCGCGCAACGGGCCGCTCGACGAGCAGCGGGTCGAGTGGATCTTCGGCTTCTTTCCAGCGCTCAAAAAATTCTGGCACTATCCGGCCGGCAACCTGTCGGGCGGACAGAAACAGATGGTGGCCATCGCGCGCGCCATCGTCGAGCCGCGCAAACTGCTGCTGATCGACGAGCCGACCAAGGGCCTGGCCCCGGCCATCATCCAGAGCCTGATCGCCGCCTTCCGCGAACTCAAGCAGACCGACACCACCATCCTGCTGGTCGAGCAAAACTTCAGCTTCGTCAAGCACCTGGGCGACACGGTCTCGGTGATGGATGACGGGGGCGTGGTCCATGCCGGCGGCATGCGCGAACTGGTCGAGGACCAGGACCTGCAGCAGCGCCTGCTCGGGCTGGCGCTGAGCTCCCATCAATGACCCTGCACCCATCATGAACACGGAGACCAACCACGTGACCACCAAATCACCTCCGGTGAGCGGCGCCACCGCGCTGCCCGCCGCCCCGGCCGCATCAGGCGATACCCCGCTCCCGGCGGCCAGACGCGACATCGCGCCGCTGCTGCTGGTGCCCGCGCTGATCCTGCTCATGCTGCCGCTGGTGGGCAGCTTTCCCACCTGGGTCACCCTGACCATCGCCGGCCTGGCGATGGGCATGATGATCTTCATCATGGCCAGCGGACTGACGCTCGTGTTCGGGCTGATGGACGTGCTCAACTTCGGCCACGGCGCCTTCGTCTCGGTCGGCGCCTACGCCGCCACCATGGTCCTCATTCCCATGCGCGGCTGGCTCGAGGTCGATTCGCTGCTGATCAACCTGGGCGTGCTGGGCCTGGCGATCGCGGTGGCCATGCTCTCCACCGCGCTGCTCGGCTGGGCCTTCGAGCGCATCATCATCGCGCCCGTGTACGGCCAGCATCTCAAGCAAATCCTGATCACCATGGGCGGCATGATCGTGGCCGAGCAGTTGATCAACGTGATCTGGGGCGCCGAGCAAATTCCCCTGCCGCTGCCGGCCAGCCTGCGCGGGGCGGTGATGCTGGGCGACGCGGCGGTCGAAAAATACCGGCTGGTGGCGGTCGTGATCGGCCTGCTGGTGTTCGCGGCCATGTTCCTGGTGCTCAACCGCACCAAGATCGGCCTGCTGATCCGCGCCGGCGTCGAAAACCGCGAAATGGTCGAAGCCATGGGCTACCGCATCCGGCGCCTGTTCGTGGCCGTGTTCGCCGCCGGTTCGGCGCTGGCGGGACTGGGCGGCGTACTGTGGGGGCTGTACAAGGAAACCCTGAGCGCGGCCATGGGCGGCGAGATCATGGTGATGATCTTTATCGTCATCATCATCGGCGGGCTGGGCTCGGTGGGCGGCTGCTTCATCGGCGCGCTGCTGATGGCCCTGGTAGCCAACTATGCCGGCTTCCTGGCGCCCAAGTTCGCGCTGGTGTCGCACATCGTGCTGATGATCGCCATTTTGCTGTGGCGTCCGGCCGGCCTGTTTTCCAACCTGCGGCGTTAAGGAACGACGATGCTCAATCAATTGTTATCCGGCGACCTGCCGCGCAGCCGGGCCTTGTCCGCCACCCTGCTGCTGATCCTGCTGGGACTGGCGCTGGCGCCTTTCCTGACCAGCGGCGCGCGCCCGCTCAACACCGCCGCCACCATCTGCATCTATATCGTGCTGGTGGCTTCCTACGACTTGCTGCTCGGTTACACCGGCATTGTGTCGTTCGCCCACACCATGTTTTTCGGCATCGGGGCCTACGGGGTCGGACTGGGCCTGTCGAGCGGCGAGCCGACCTGGGGCGCGGCCTTCATCGGCCTGCTGCTGGCCTTGCTGCTCACCCTGGTGCTGGCCCTGGTGGTGGGCCTGTTCGCGTTGCGCGTACGCGCCATTTTCTACGCCATGATCACGCTCGCCGTCGCCTCGTCGTTTGCCGTGCTCGCCTCGCAACTGTCCGACCTGACCGGCGGCGAAGACGGCAAGACCTTCAGCGTGCCGGAATTGCTCACGCCGGGCTTTCGCCTGTTCGAGTCCGAGCTGTTCGGGCGCGCCATCGATGGCAAGCTGATCACCTACTACATCGTGTTCACCGGCTGCCTGCTGCTGTTCCTGTTCCTGCTGCGGCTGGTCAACTCGCCCTTCGGACGCGTGCTGCAAGCCATCCGCGAAAACGAGTTCCGCGCCGAGGCGCTGGGCTACCGCACGGTGCTGTACCGGATCTGGGCCAACGTGCTGGCGGCGCTGGTGGCGGCCCTGGCCGGCGCGCTGATGGCGCTGTGGCTGCGCTACGTGGGGCCCAAGACCATGCTCGGCTTCGAGGTGATGACCGACATCCTGCTGATCGTGGTGATCGGCGGCATGGGCACCATGTACGGCGCGGTGGTCGGCGCGACCTTGTTCATCATCGCGCAGAATTATCTCAAGTCGCTGATGGCCGAGGGCTCGGCCGCGCTGGAAGGCGTACCCTTTCTGGCCGAGGCGCTGCACCCGGACCGCTGGATGCTGTGGCTGGGCGTGCTGTTCGTGCTGTCGATCTACTTTTTCCCCATCGGAATCGTAGGGAAACTGCGTCTGCGAAAGATTGCCGCGCGCGCAGCCGGCAACTGATTGTTTTTCACGGCGTCCCCGCAGCGGCGGGGACGCTTGCTTTCCCTTCAGTTTTTCCTTCCTCCACGCCGCCTGCATCAGCATCGCCGCGCTTCTTCATTTAAGTTCCCTCCGATTGCCCGAAAACGCGCTTCGCACATTAAGCGCACATCAATGCTGGCGCTTCTTCCACTCCTATCATGGGATCAACCGTGGCCTCGCTGCCTGCCAGCGCGAGTGGAAGTGCCATCCCTACTGGCAACTGCTGAAAGAACGACGATGAAACTAGCTCATAAACTGCTTGCCATGGCGGCCATCGCCATGGCCGCCGCGCTGCCCGCTGCGTCGCACGCCATCGAACCCATCGTGGTCCTCAACGAAAATTTCAACGACATCAGCACCCTGAACAACTGGGCCCTCATCAACAAGAGCATCCCGCCGGGCCAGTCCTGGTCGCAAGGCAACGCCGGCGTGTTCCCAGCCCCCTCCGGGCCGGCCTCGTCCTACATCGCGGCCAATTTCCTGAGCGCACAAAACGGCATGGGCAGCATCGACAACTGGCTGATCACGCCGGTGGTGACCCTGATCGGCCCCAGCGAGCTATCGTTTTTCACGCGCTCGGCCAGCGCGTCCGGCTTCGGCGACACGCTCGAAGTACGCTTTTCCCCGGGCAGCGGCACCGATACCGGCAGCTTCAACACCGTACTCGGGGTGCTCGGCGGCATATCGGCCTTTCCCACGGTCTGGCAGCAAGTCATTTCCAGCCTCGACCATGAAGGCCAGGGCCGTTTCGCCTTTCGTTACGCTGGCGACGCCTCAGCGGCGAACTATATTGGCATTGACGCTGTCGTAGTCACTACGGTGCCTGAACCTGGTACCTACCTGATGCTGCTGGTCGGCTTGGGCAGTCTGGCATTGCTGCGCCGAAGGCAGTTAACCATGAACAAACCCGGGAGATTTTCAACATGTTGAGTAGAACCCTGATCACCTGCTGCGCGCTGGCTGCCTTCTCGATGGCAGCCTCGGCCGCAGCACAAGCGGACGGCATGGCCGTGGTGCGCGACAAGCAAACCGGACAACTTCGTCCGGCCACCGCGGCCGAGCTGCGCGCGATGCAAGGCGACTTGCGGCAACCGCAGATGGCGCGTCCGCAACCGCAGGTCCAGGTGCGTGCCGACGGCACCCGCAGCGCGCCCGTGGGCGATCGCGGCATGGTGTATTCCGTCGTCTCGCGCACGCCCGACGGCAAGCTGGCCCAGCGCTGCGTGGAAGGCGAAGCGGCCGCGCAGCACGCCGCCCACGACCATGCCACACCAGTCGGGGAGCACGGCAATGAGCAATAAGCGCCCCCTCCTGCGGCGCGCGGCCGCCGCCCTCGCTGTTTACTGCTGCACCATCGGTGGCGCCCATGCGGCGACGACCATCACGATCGTCAACACCAACGGGCCCAATGTCGGCTTCAACGATCCCACGCCGGTGCAGCCGGTCGGGGGCAACAGCGGGCGCACGCTCGGGGCGCAGCGCCTCATCGCATTCCAGCAAGCGGCTGACATCTGGGGCCGCACGCTCACCAGCCCGGTGCCGGTCCGGGTGGCCGCCTCGTTCGAACCGTTGCCGTGCAACGCCGACGGCGCAGTGCTCGGCGCGGCGGGCGCGGTGGAAGTGTTCAGCAATTTCCCCAACGCTCCCAAGACCGACACCTGGTATCCGGGCGCGCTGGCAAGCAAGCTGGCCCGCACCGACCTGGCCACGCCGGGCCAGGCGCATATCCAGGCGCGCTTCAACTCGCGCCTCGGCCTGTTCCCCGATTGCATGCCCGGTTCCGGCTTCTACCTCGGGCTCGATCGCAAAGCCGGCGCACAGATCGACCTGGTGGCCGTCTTGCTGCACGAACTGGCGCATGGCCTGGGGTTCCAGAACTTCACCGACGAAAGCACCGGCGAGTTCTTCCTCGGCACACCATCGATCTGGGATTACTTCCTGGTCGATATCCGCAACAACAAAGCCTGGGTCAACATGAAGAATGACGAACGGCGCCGCTCGGCCATTGGCGGCGCCAACCTGTCGTGGAACGGCGAACGCGTCTACAAGGTCACCGCGAACGTTCTCGCGCCCCAGCCCCAGCTGTTTGTCAGCGGCATGGCGGCGGGCACGGCCAGCGGCAGCCACGAAGTTGGCGACGCGTCCTTTGGCCCGCAACTGGGGCAAAACGCCGTGACGGGCGAGCTCATGCCCGTGGTCGACCAGGCCAACGGCAGCGGCCTGGCCTGCACCCCGCTCAGCCCCGCCAACGCGATGGCGGTGCGGGGCAACATTGCCCTGGTCGACCGTGGCGCCTGTACGTTCGTGACCAAGGCCCGGATTTTGCAGAACGCCGGCGCGCGCGGCATGGTGGTGGTGGAAAACACGGCCGACCCTGTCAGTGCGCTGGGCGGCACCGACCCGGAAGTGCGCATTCCGGCGGTGCGCATCGACCGGGCGACGGGCAACCAGCTCAAGTCGGTGATGCTCCGGCGCTCGCGCACGTCCTCGGGCGTGACCGCCAGCCTCGGCATCGATCCCGACCGGCTCTCGGGCACCGACCTGGTCCGGCGGATACGCATGTACAGTCCGGAAATATTTTCGCCGGGCTCGTCGGTATCGCACTATTCGATCGATACCAAGCCGAACCAGCTGATGGAACCGTCCATCAACACCGACCTGCTGCACGACGTCAACCCGCCGCGCGACCTGACGTATCCGCTGCTGCAGGATATCGGCTGGTGATGCACGGGTGGCAAAAACGCGGGTGGTAGAACGCGGCTGGTAAGAACGCGGCTG
>NZ_JAVCWL010000060.1:0-17273 GCF_030846505.1 Massilia pseudoviolaceinigra
GCGCCGAAAAGCGCGCTCGGCACGGCGCTGTCGTACCTGCGCGATTGCTGGCCGCGCCTGACGCGTTACACGGAACGCGGCGACCTGCCGATCGGTAGAGTAGAGATGTGGCGCGGTGGCAGCGGGCTTATGCCAGCGGCTCCGTTACCACATCCCCCTCGTCGAACCGGACGTGCGGATTTCCCGCATCCGGCTCTCTTCCGGCGCGTCAAACCTTCGCATTCGAGCGGCCGCGTGCAATTGACAGCAGGCGTATCAGACCCAACTTCTCGTAGAGGTACTGGTCGGGATACTGGCGGTACCCCGTTCCCCGCTTGCCGCTGCGCCTACGCAGCCAGATTCGCAAACGCCGTGCCGTATGGTCGTCGATGTGGCGATAGATCTTCCCTACCGGCCCCTGACTGAAATAGTTCGCCCAGCCGCGCAGCATCGGATTTAATTCTTCTATCCGAGTCTCTGGCGTTGTCGCAAACCACCGGCTCGTCGTTTCGGCATGTATGTGGTCTTTCAAGCGTTTGATGGCTTTCTTCGATGGCGCAGTACCCCAGTAACGTCGCCCCTCGCGACCGTAGAACTGCCCGACGGTGTAGCCGAGGAAATCAAACCGTTCTTCAGGCAACCGGACCAGCCGGGTCTTTTGATCATTGACCGTCAGGCCCAGCTTGGACATCAAGTGTCGCATCGTCACCATCGCTTCTTGCCCCATGCCAGGCCGGCACAGGAGTACGAAGTCGTCCGCATAGTTGACTACTTCAGCTTGTAGCCGCCGCGCATGTCCACCGTGGTACCACGCCAGCATGAAACGACGGAAGTACAGGTTCGCCAACAGCGGGGAGATAACGCCTCCTTGCGGTGTACCGCGGTTGGTGTCCCTTGCCACCGTCGTGCGAGTTTCCCCGCCGGTGTGGTTCCGTTCGACAACGGGGGTGTCAAGCCACTGGCGTATGACCGCCAGTACGGCCCCATCGGTAATCCGCCGCGCAACGCAGCGCAGCAAACGCCCATGAGGTATCGTATTGAAATAATCAGCAAGGTCGGCATCCACCACTTCGCGCGCTCCCCGATCGGTGATTCAGAAATGAATGCGCCGCAGTGCCATCTTGGCGTCCTTGCCCTCGCGAAACCATACTGCCACGGGAACAAGTCGACATCGAAGATGGGACCGATCACCAGCAGCACGGCCATCTGCGCGACACGGTCGCGGACGGTCGGGATACCCAGCGGACGTTGTCCGCCATTTGCTTTAGGAATCCATACACGCAGCAGGGGCAAACACCGATACGACTTGGTGCGCAGCTCCTGCTTCAATCTTTGCAGCCAGCTCGCCAACCCGTAGTTTTCGATGTCCGCGAAGGTCTCGCCGTCCACCCCGGCGGCGCCGCGATTGGCGCGGCAGCGTCGGTAGGCTTCGTACAAAACGTCATCACGGCACACCTTGTCCCACAGGCTGTAGAACCGATAGGCTGCTTCGCTCTTGGCTTTCGTCTGCAACGCGCTCTGCAAGGTCCGAACCGATTCAAGCGGGGTTGATAGGCGTACGCCAATCCCCGGGCTCTTCCTGCTTTGAACGTTTGCACCGGAACAGGGGGCCTTCGCTCCACCGGCGTTACCCAGCTTCGTCACTACTACACCCCCATCCGCCATCCACGGCAGCCGACTCCACCCCTCACGAGGTCGTCGTTGATCAATTGCCAAAAAATCACTACCGTGGACTTCCCTTGTTGCACGATTAACCCATACCATGCGTGCTGCCACCACTACCCCGGTGGACGCGGTACCTGCGTTTCACGCTCGCTTCGGTACCGCCGACGGCCTTCCTCGTTATTATGGCGAGTCGGCATCCACGACGACATTTCGAGGCCTGCTCAGTGTTTACTCACGTTGCGGCCCGCATGGCTCGCTGGCCCCCTAAAAGAGGCCTTTTCAAGAAGTGCTTCAGTCCATTCGTTACCTCCTGAACCGCCCCTTGTGCTTCCGGCCGGAGCGCGAGTTGGCCGGGTCGGAATTTCACCGACTGATCAATCGTGCCTTAGCAAGGCACACACAACAACCGCGCCGAAAATGCGATCCGCCCGTTCGTCGTCGGCCGCAAGGCATGGCTGTTCAGCGACACGGTGGCTGGTGCCAACGCCAGCGCCGTCATCTACTCGGTGCTGGAGACGGCCAAGGCGAACGGAGTAGAGCCTTACATGTGGCTGCGGCGTGTGCTGCGCGACCTGCCTTCGGCGAAAACAGTGGAGGACGTGGAGGCGCTGCTGCCGTGGAATGTGAAGGATTTGCATACCCCCGATTTAACCAGCGATCGACCCAACTGAATAGGCTGGGGTTTGTGGAGCCCTTACCACTGGAACAGGCTACGGAACTGATCGACTGGTACCGCGCCCGCTCGGAAATCGAAGTCGCTGGCTCTGTTCATGGTAGTGGCATGGCGTGTGGCCTACTTGATGCGCAAAGGACGCAATTGCCCCGATCTCGATGCAGCCTTGTTCTTCGACCCCGACGAGATTCACGGCGCGCACTTGCTCAATAAACTGAAAATGCCAGCTATGCCGCCAGCCCTGAACGATGTCGTGCGCCTCATTGCCAAAATTGGAGGCTTCCTTGCCCGAACCAGTGATGGAGAACCTGGCGTCAAGACGATTTGGAAGGGACTCGATCAAGTACACGCCTCGGCCGAAACTCTGCGGGCGTTACGCGAAGGACTGGGTTGACGGACTTATGTATAAAGGTATGCATTAAGTGCATCAGCAAGATCATTGACAGTTCGGATAGGGCGTCCTGCCGCCAATAAATATATCTTTTGCCCTTCTTCACTAAATGCCTTTGTAGATTTTGCGGATACTTGTGCAAAAGCTCCATCTTCCAGCACGCCAACGGTCGGTCCTAATCTATTTGCTCCGTGTCCTTCTACCTCGGCTGCTTTCGCGCGGACGAACTCCGGATTTCGGCAAGTTGACGTTTAGCTGAGACACCCGCAACTGGCCCTCCATATCACCAATCTTCAGGAAAAATTACTTGGCTTGGTTCTAATTTCACTCCCTGGGGAATATCGGATATTTCGTCCCTAATCTTTTCAATTTCAGATCTATAACTATCTATCGAAAAAAACCAGCGGTACTCTGTATCATTGTACTCGAGGAGCCAGGACACTTGTTCGTTCAAGTAGCTTACCTCAACTCCCTCCCACCCGGACTCATCAGCAATGCCGGACGCACTGGTAAAAATTAAGTATCGCCCGGAGCCGTCAAGTGACCTGATCAATTCCTCCGCCACTATTAACCCTTCGCTACTTTTCAATAGTGCATCAATATCGCTGTCGACAGCTGGAACTACGAACGCAGTTTGAGAGAAATTAATTCGATCAACGACACGAACCACACTTGGCCCTAAGACCTCAACTGATAGCGAGAGATTATTCATTTTTTAGGCTTCAAAAAGAGGGGGAACTGCGTTGATTTATCTGGCACTGGACCATTCACGAAAACGCGCATTTGACCGGTGGGCGAGTCAGGAGTGCTAATATTAAACGGATATTCTTTTACATATTTCGTGATCCCGTGGGCATCAGTGGAAACAGAATCCGGAAAATCAATAGTGTCTTGACGCAAGGCTCGCACATTAATATTTTCGCCGAACTGCGTTTTATTTTTAGTAGAAGGTACAGCGTCGTTATAAGCGTGTTTCACGGAATGTGGCGTTAAAAAATCGGAGGCATCTGATCCGCCTTTAGCCTTGAAGAAATCCTCTGGTATGACGTCCGGAAGCTTATTTGCCCCAACAAGTGGAACCGGCGCGCTTTTCTCCGCCGACCGGCTGAAACCCAGACGCCATGCGGGTTTCCACCGACCCGGGCGCCAGAAGCACCTCTTCTTCGGTAAATTTTCGCCGACGCGCTTTTCCGTTCCATTTGCCGCCGACCGACACGGCCGCGCCGCTCGCCGACGCCAATTATACGGGCACGGTTTATGGCCTTCTTTTTAGCTGCGGGGTCGGGGTTGAGGTTGGGGTTGCGTGCTCTTGACCTGACTGACGGCGGAGCGCGGCGGCAAGCGAGGTGCGCCTGCAAGGCGCACAAGCGCGCCCTGTAGCCCTGGCTTGCAGCACCCCGTGTGGTGGACGCGCGCAGCGCCTGGCCTGAACCATGCGCCCACGGCGCACACCATGGCCTGGCAGGCACGAAGGGGCGCCAGACATAACGCGACGTTCTGCGAACCCGCCAGGGCCCGGCGCAGCGCGGGGTTGCGCCACCAAGCGAAGCGCCAGCGCAGCGACTGGCGCAACTTTGCAGAATGCCGCGTTATGTTAAAGCGGCCGCGCAGCGGCCGATTTACCCCGGAGGGACTGTGCCTTTGCGTGGCAGGCGGCTGGCTGACGGCGAAGCGCGGCGGCAAGCGCGCAGCGCGCGCCCTGTTGTCCTGACTCGATTCACAGCGTGGCCGTTGCCTCCGCTCGCGGCTGGCAGTACCGCGCAGCGGCTGATCAGCCGTTTTTACTGCCGAGCCCGCTAAAGCTGAGAGCGCCGTTACGGCGTAACAGTCTTGATGTCGAAGTAGGCATTCCACTCGGGCGAGTCCGGCTTGATGCCGCTTAGTATCCGATCATCCTCGGCGCAGATGAAGCGCTCCAGCACTTCGCGCTGCGTTACGCCGTAACGTTTGGCGAGCCGGGCCAGTGCCAGGGAGGCGCCAGTGCTCAACCAGGTGTTTAGCCGGCGCTCGCCGTTGCGGCCCGCCATTGGCCGGCGCGCCCGGTAGGCAGCTTGCCGCTGCGCTGCAGTCTTGGCCATGATCCTTCCCTCCTCGTTCTCGTTACTGCGTAACAGTTAGACCGCTGCGCAATCTCTTCGTTCGCCTCAAGCCTCGCCGGCGCCCGGATCCTCCTCATCGGCTTCGGCGTTCAATGCGGCCAGCAGGTCGCTGGCGGCGTCTTCGGCCTCGCCCTGGGCCTCGGCATCCTCCGCGCTGCGCAAGCGCTCCAGGCGCGCAGGATGCGTCAGCGTGTGGATCTCCTTGAGCTTGACGATGGACACCTGCGTGTAGATCTGCGTGGTCTTCAATTCAACATGTCCCAGCATCGCCTGGATGAAGCGGATATCGGCTCCGTTCTCCAGCATCAAGGTCGCCATCGTGTGCCGGAACAGGTGGCAGCTGCCCCGCTTGTTGATCTTGGCCGCGTCGATGATGTCGCGCACCATCTGCGTCAGCCGGTTCGGCGTGAACGGCTCGCCCAGCTGCGTCAGGAACAGCGTGCCGTCGTCCTGGGCCGGCGCCAGTTCCGATCGCACCTCGTCGCGGTACTTCTGTATCCACGCCAGCGCTCGCTCGCCGATCGGAATCGTCCGATCCTTCTTGCCTTTGCCCTGCCGCACCATCATCGTGCCGCGCTCGATGTCGATGTCGAACTGGTTCAGGGCCAGCACCTCCATGCGCCGGATGCCCGTGCTGTACAGGGTCTCCAGGATGGCGCGGTCGCGCAGGCCGGTCGGCGTCGTGATGTCCGGGATGTTCATCACCCGGTCCGCCTCGGCCGCCGTCAGGATATGGCGCGGCAGGCGGTGCTCCATGCGCGGCAGGTCCAGGTCCGACGCCGGGTTGTACAGGATGCGGTTGGTCTTGGTCAGCCACTTGAACCAGGCCCGGATCGGCGTCACCCGCGTGGCCTGGCTGCGGGTCGAGAGCGGCTGGCCATCCTTCTTCCGGTACAGGAACATGTAGCGCTGGTAGCGTTCCAGGATCGGGCGCGTGATCTCCTGCGGCCGCGTCAGGCCGCGCTCGTCGCACCACAGGATGAAGTAGCGCAGATACACTTCTCGGTTGTCGGTGGTCCGGTGGCTGTAGTTACGCTCGCGCATCCATTGCAGGAACTGCTGCATCTGGTGATACAGGCTGCCAGGATCGTCGGCCGGGCCGATGACGCCAAGCGGTGTCTGTTGCCCCTTTTTGCCCATGGCATCACCCTACGACGGCATCAACAACGGCGGCTAAAGCGGATGCGCCGCTTCTCTTACTACGCGTTTTCGGCACACCCGGCGGCGAATCGGCAGCGACGCCCGGTGCAGCCGTCGTTTTCGGCGCCCGACCGCACCCCGACTGCATGCCGACCACATCCCGACCGCTGGCCGACCACTCGCTGTTTTGATCCGACCACTCGGCGCCGTTGTCGCGCTCTGGGCGGCGCTCCTGATCGAGCGTGGCCGGGTCGATCAGGCCCATCAGGTGCGGATTGCCGTCGCCCTGGCCGTCATACAGCAGCTCGTATTCGGTGGCCTGGCGCCGCCCGTTGAAGTGGGCGACCAGGTATGCCAGCTCCACCAGGCGCGCGAAGTACAACTTCAATTGCGTATCTCCCCAGCGCGTCACCTCGCGCACCTGCTTGCGCGTAAAGCGGAACGCGGCCGGCTGCATGTCCAGCGCGGCGCAGCGCTCCGCCACCCACGCTTGCAGCATCGTGAGCAGGCGCCGGGGCTGCGGCGGCAGTTCGTCCAGCGTGCGGCCCAGCACCTCGTGCGCGATCCGGTTGGCCAGCGCGATATCGTCCTTGGTCACCTCGATGTATTCAAGGCGAACGTCGCGGTGCAGGATCGAGCGCACCGGCCGCTGGTACTGGTGCAGCAAGGCGATGGCGCGTATCAGCGTCAGGTATTTCATGTGGTCGCGCCGCATCCGCGTCTTGTCGTCCAGGAAGGTCAGCCGGTCGGCGTAGGGATTGACCACATGCACGGCTTTTAACAGCCGCTGCGCATTCTGGTGCAGCGCCATGATGCTTTGCTTGTCGTTGTCCATCATCAAGCCAGCCAGCGTCTGCTTGGCGCGCTGGCGCGCATGGATCGCCTGCGTCTGCTCGCGCGACTCGTTCACCGTCAACACCAGGCAGCGGTTCAGCAGCTCTTCGTCGACGTCGATGGCCGTGGTGGTCAGCATTAGCATCACCGGTCCCTTAACGCGGTACTGTTTCGTGACCAGGTTGCCGGTCGTGTCGTCCTTGCCGGTGCTGGCAATCGTCAGCTCGCCATCCGACTGCAGCAGCTTCAAGGCATACGCGGCCTGGCGCACACCTTCCTCCTCGGCGATGGCCAGTATCTTGTGCTGCAAGTCGGTCTCGCCCAGGTAGAACAGGCTTTGCCCCGTCATGGCGCTGTACTGGATGCGCTCCTCGGCCGGCACCAGATTCAGCACTGCATCCATCAACGAGCTTTTGCTGGCAGCGGAGGATGACTGGATCAGCACCGCCAGCGGTGCATCGAGCTTGCGCGACACCGCCGCCAGGTAGCCGGCCAGCAGGTTGGTCGCCTCGCCGACCACGCCGCAGCGCTCCATGTCAGCCACCAGGCGCCGTGTCAGATCCGGCGCCTTCAACAGCGCCAAGGCGGCGGCATGCTCCCCATCGGTCAGGGTCGGCGCCGTATCCTTGGGCGCCAGCGCTTCCGGGATCGCCCCGTCCTGCAAGCCTTCCAGCTTGAGCAGCACGCGGCCAAGGTCGCGCTTGATCACCTCGTCCTGCACACCCAGCTCAAGCGCGGCCTGCTTGATGTAGACCATGCGCTGCTTGGCACTGTACACGTCGAGCGTGTCGACATAGTAGGCGGCATCCGCCTTGTCACTGGCGTCGCGCCGCACCTGCACGTTCACGCGCATCGTCTCCGGCGACAGGTTCTTCTGCCAGCCCCGTATGCGCCAGTGGCGGTCGCCCAGCGCGAGCAGCAGTTCGCCCTTGATGGTTGTCTGCTCCGCTTGCTCCCCCGCCGGCGCTGCGGGCATGGCCGGCACCGGTGGCAGCTCAGGCGCCGGCATGGCGGCTAAAGAGGAAGTGTCAGCGACGGCGGCCGGCGTTGGCGTCGGCGGCACATCTGCCGGCTCGGCGCGTTCAATCTCACCCGGCATTTCTTCTTTAGCCGCGCTTGTTTCCTCCAACGCATCCGGCGCCGGCTCGATGACGGTCACGCCCGGCCGTTCCCTTTACCCAGCCATTGGGACTGGTGCAGCAGCAGGCCCAGACTTTTCACGGCCGGCTGAACCTTGAGCGCATAGTCGTTGGCGTCCATCTCCTTCGGGAACAGCACCCGGAAGCACTCGATGCCGGCTTCCATGAGCTCGGCCGCCAGCTTGTCGGCCGCCGCGTTACCGGCGTCGTCGCGGTCATAGGCGATCAGCACCCGCGTTACGCCGTAACGCTTCACCGCCTGCCAGTGGTCAACCGTAAATCCGTTCACGCCATAGGCCGCGATCACGTTGCGGTATCCCGCGCACCAGAACGTCATGGCGTCGATCAGCGACTCGCACAGGATGATTTCGCGGCTGGCCATCAGCGCCGCCTCGTTCCAGACGCCCTTGAGCGGGCGCGGCAGATACATGTGGCGCGGCTGGTCGGCGGGGATCTTGCTGTTCGGCGCGATGCGCCGGCCATATAGCTGCATGATCTTGCCGGACTGCTCGGGCATGGCGCCATCCTCCATGCCGATCACCGGCACCACGATGCAGCCGTTCAGGTGTTCGTGGCCGCTGCTGCGGTACACGCCCACCGCCTGCAACCGGGTGCGGATTTCGCGGCCGGCCACGTTCTGCCCTGGCGGCAGCCGGTACGTCAGCGTCCGGTCGGCGTAGCCCAGCTTGAACACGTCGATCATCTCGCTGCTGACCAGCCCCCGGCTTTGCAGGTAGGCCAGCGCGTCGGGCGACTGCTTCAGCGCCGAGTGGTAGTAGTCCGTTACCTGCACCAGCAGCGCCTGCTCGTCGGCCGTATCGGCAACTAAGGGAGGAAGGTGCCGCTGGTGGCTGCGCTTGATGCCTGCCTTGTCCCCGGCCTGCCCGCCTTCCAGCGGCGCACCGTTACGCAGTAACTGCACGGCATGTGGCAGCGACACGCCCTGCGTCTTCATCACCCAGTCGATCACGCTGCCGGCCGCGTTGCAACCGAAGCAGTGGTACAGATTCTTGCTTTCGGTGACGACCAGGCTGGCGGTGGCGTCGTCGTGGAACACGCAGCGCATCACCCAATCCTTGCCGCGCTTGGTCAGCGTGTGACCCTGGCTCTCGATCAGGCGCACCAGCGACACTTCATTTTTTAGCCGCGCGATGTCAGCTTCCGGGATACGTGCCATTTTTCGTGCTCAGCTCTAAAACCTGTCAAGGGGGTAAAAATAAAAATAACCGCCTTGATCATTACTCTATTTCAGAGTATTGCCAACTCTGTTTCTAAAAACAGGAGGTATCTTATGGGGTCACACACGCACCTTTGGATGGATGCAATGGCCTCAAACGACAAGCCGTTCTTCGTGGAACTGGGCAAGCGCATCGCTCAACTGCGCCACGAACACGACATGACGCAGCAACAACTGGCTGCGGTGCTCGGCATCGCCCAGCAGACGCTCGCCCACTACGAGGTGGCGCGCCTGCGCGTGCCGGCGTCGATGCTGCCGATCCTGGCCGAGACGTTTAAGGTTCAGGTGGATGTGCTGCTGGGGCGGGCGACAGTCGCCGCCGCACGCACGGGCAAGCGTGGGCCTGCCTCGCAGCTGGAACGCAGCATCGAGCGCATCAGCGAACTGCCCAAGCAGAAGCAGCGCTTTGTGATGGAAATGCTGGAAACGGTGCTGGCTCAGGCCAACGCCTAAGCGCTCTTTCTTAGCAGCTAAAAAAGAAGCCGTACCTGGAACCCACGCGAACAGCAGCGGGTTGGGGACGGCTTTTTTTTAATTTGAAAGACACGGCAGCGGCAGACCTCGTTAATACAGACCGCCTGCAACGGCGCGCACTACGGGCCATTTCAGCGTTAAGCGTTAAACGCAGAATGCGCTAGCGTTTAACACGCAAAGCCTGCAACGGCCGGCTTTGCCCCAACCCGAAGGGTTGCGTGATGTGTGAGCGATCAGCAGGGGTGGCGGGGACTCCCCGCGCACCCGGCCCATGACCGCTTTTGCTGGAGTTTTGACACCTGAGCGGATTTTTCCGAACGCAAATGGGATACGAACAGCATACGGATGGGCTACCATAGGATACGAACGGGATACGAACGGGATACAACCACCGGTCACGAAGTGCTGCCTTGGCCAGCACTTACAGCCCTGTCGTGTAAGTTTGTCGGCGCTGGCCCGGCCGCCTTTTCCGGACGTGACCCCGCTCCCAAACACTATTGGAAACGCTCGTAAAAAATACGATCTTCCCATTCGTCCGAATACGCATCCATGAGATTCGACATCGACGTTTCCATTCGTGGCGCGTAGAACTCGTGATTTTCCGAATCGGCAAAGGCAAATATCTCGGGCCAGCGCAGCTCATGCATGGCATACGCAATCGCTGTTCCCGGCAATAATCGGCCTTTCACCTCACGCGCTGTGCGATACCTTTTCATCACGCCCAAGATGCGTTCAACGAGCTGCTGTCGATGCTCTTCGTTCCTCGCAAGAAATTCCAGGAATTGAAGGTATAACGGCTCAAGCTGGTCTTCTCCGAACGTCGGGTCGGCGCAAGCATCAATTAGCTTTTGTGAAATCGCATCAAACTCCTTGTTAATAATTTCACCCATTTTTTGGCACCCATTTCCCAAGTTTGAAGTCATAGACCTTCTCAACGTATGCACCGTCCGGCACCTTGAACCCGGCATCTTTGAATGCCTTTACAGCAGCATCTTGTGCCGACTGCCCTTCTGGCAAGTAGTGACCAGAAGCGTTATCTAAGGTTTTAACTTGCCCGGAATAAATACGGCCCTCGCCGCCAGCCAGGATATTTTCACCCTTCGCCAAGTCAAAGTGTCCGAATAAATTATCGCTGTTCGTGCGTGCAATAACCAACGAACCGTCCTCTTTCACGACATAGAGAATTTTTCCTGGCGTACGCAGTGCCTGTTCTGGGCTGAGGTACGGGACAGGCTCAATACTGAACGACTCACCTGGCACGCGGTTAGCGAATGAAACAGGCCCTGAACTATTTGCCCCATCACCATCGGTTCCCTTTAGGAGCAACAATGGTGGCTTTGTGCTACCTCCCGAGCCCGGCGGAACAGTGACGGCCCCGCCACTATCAATTATATCAAACGGCTTTCTCGGAACAATCGACGTGTTGTCTAATCCACTTCGCGGTTCCAGCTTATTAGTGACCGGGTCCATGCGGCCGACGAGTTTTCCGTCGCGGTCAAACACCGCATTACCCGGGATGTACGGTTCGTCGCCGATTCGTAAATGTTGATCTACCGTACCCGGTGCTCCCTTGGGTGCCCCCTTTGGATTTGGCGTACCTGTTCCCGGCTGGATAGGCTCGCCCGCATTCGGCGTTTTCGCCACTGGCGGCGCTGAGGCCACGCCTTTAACGGGCACAAACCTGAGACTGACACCCTTGATCGCACCCGCGACTTTTACCGTGAGCGCCCCTGCCAAACTAAGCAAACCAACGCGTTCCAAACGATCCTTCAGCGTTGCATTTACCAGTTGATCGCAACCTCCCGCGTTCATACCCACACAGAAATTTTGCCTGAACGTGTGGATTTGTTCGGCCTGTTCGATATCGGTTCCAAAGAGCGAAGCGGTGCCCTTTACGCCACCATCACGGATATTGTTTTGGCGCCCCTCAAAAAAAGTATGATCCCAGCCCATGAGAACATTGCTGATTTCCTTGGCAGTGGCAGCGTCGCCTTCCAAATTCTTCACACACGCAACATCACCCCCTTTAATACAAGCTTCGACCGCAGCAATATTCTTCGTCGACAGGATACGATATTTGTTGCGTATTTCCTCGTACTCGGCGCACCCTTTCGGTTTTTTCTCGCACTCGGCAAACTCTTTCGCCATGGCATCGGCTTCTTTATGCCGGAGAAAATTATTTTCCGCCGCTGCTCCCGTCACGAGTCCGGCCGCGTTGGCGGCTTCCGGGGACGCACCCGAAGCGCCAGCAACGACGTTGCCCACTGTGGATGCCAGCAATGTCGTCAGGGCACGCACGTCGTCAGGTTTCAAGCCCGGGATTTTCTTGATGTCGTCGCCGAACGTTTCAAGCAGTGCCGTCGTGGCAGCAGATGCCGCAGCGCCCGAACTGAAATCGCCGCCAACCAGCTTCGTCAGAGCGCCGTCGATCACCGCATGAACTGCGACCTTGGTAGCAAGGTCGGTTCCAACCAGTACATCACCAAGTTTCTTTTCGATAAAGACAGTCGATTGCTGCACCACGCCGGACAGCGCCTTCGCATACTCCTGGTCTTCCAGCAGTTTTTTCTGATCAAAAATCTTGGCAATGGCCCCGGCGCTGTTGGCCGTATCGCGATTAGTTTCAGCAACGGCCTCCTCCGCTGTCTTCCCCGTTGCGGCGATCTGTCCCTTGGCGTCGGTAATGACAATCGTGCCCGCGCTGATCGCGCTCTTCGTCGTGCCGGCAGCATTGCCGTTTTGCGCTGGCGTTAGATTGCCCGCCATGTTTCCGGCCACATTGCTGCCGATGGTCTGGATCGCACTGGCGCCGCTGCTGTACGACAGATTCACGCTGCTGCTGTCGCTGTCATAGCTGGCCGCATTCTTCACGTCCGTCTGGGTCAGGGTGCCCGTCGTCAGCTTGTTCTTGTCGGCACCCGAGGCACTGGCAATCACGCCACCAACCAGATCGGTATTGTTCTTGACGGTGACATCGAAGCCCTGCGCACCGGCATAGATGCCAGACTGCTGGCTCACGCCCACGAACGCGCTGTCGGTATTCGCCTTGGCCGCGTTCACGCTGCCCGAACTGGCGCCATAGCAGAACGGCGGCACGCAAATGCTCACGCTTCCCCCGCTGCTCTTTTCCCGGCTTTTATAATTGTCGGTATCCTGCAGGCTCGCGATATTGAGGTCGCCGCCAATGTTGGCCACCACCTTGTCACCCCTGACCTGCGCCCCGGCCAGGGTGGTGTCCTTGCCGCTCTTGATCGTCAGTACGTCGCTGGCCGTCACGCTGGTGTTCTGGTTGGTCGTGGCGTCGCCGTTGGCGTTGCCATGCGACTGCCCGGCGGCCAGTTCCAGGGTGAACCCGTTCTGCGTACCGCCCAGGCCGAAGCCGACACCCACCGACGCGTTCTGACTGCTGTTCCTGCTGTCGTTGGCACTGGTGTCCTGCGCGCTACCCAGCCTGATATCGCGGGCGGCGTCCAAAGTGACG
Source organism: Massilia pseudoviolaceinigra (assembly GCF_030846505.1). Lineage (NCBI taxonomy): Bacteria > Pseudomonadati > Pseudomonadota > Betaproteobacteria > Burkholderiales > Oxalobacteraceae > Massilia > Massilia pseudoviolaceinigra. The sequence continues at coordinate 13,113 of NZ_JAVCWL010000060.1, forward strand.
TCCTTGCCGCTCAGTACCGCGCCACGCGCAGTGATGTCGCCATCGAGCGCCTTGCCGTCCGCACCCTTCCCGCCGTCGCCAGTGGCAACGATGGTCAGGTTCTGGCCCGCGCTGACCGTGCTGCCCCTGTTCTGCAAGGCGCTGTTGTCGGTGCTGCTATCGCTGCTGTTGCCGCCGATGCTGACCGTCGCCTTGATCGACGCCTGGCTCGACGCCGGCGCCTGCGTGTTGTTGGCCGCCGGCGTTCCTCCGCCCACGCCGGTGCCGTTGGCAACCGTGATCGCTGCCTTGACCGCGTAAATGCCGGCCAGCTTGTCGTCGTCCTTCTGCTCGTGCGCCACGGCTGCCTGCTTGACCGCATTCGCCGCGTCCACCGCATAGCCGGACAGCGCCACCGTCACGCCAAACTGGCTGTTCTGGCTGGTCGCTTTCGTGCTGACCTCATCCACGCCCGGGTCAAGCACAACGTTCCTGCCCTTGATGTCGACGTTGCCGTCGGCGCGCAGGTCGCTGCCGCGCACGGCGACATTGTCTTTCGCGGTAATGGCCAGGTCGCCGCCGGCGGACAGGCCGCTGCGGATCGTGTTCTGCTGGTCCTTGCGCGTATCGAGCGTGTCGCTGCCGCGCTTGATGCCCACCGTGTTGGCCGTGCCATTGCCGCCCAGGTCGCCCAGCTGCATGATGTTGTGGGTTTCCTTGATCACGGTGCCGTCCTGGCCGCTGACGATGTCGATCCTGCCATCCTTTGCGGTCAGCGCAATGTCGCCCTTGGCCTTGACGCCGCTGCCCTGCACCAGGATGTCGCCCTTGTTGCTGACCAGTTCGACCTTGTTGCCATTGATCAGGCTGGCCGTCTGCCGGGTGCTTGTTTCGCTGCCGCTGTCGCTGGCGCGTTTCTGGTTGTACGGCGACAGGGTCACACCGCCACTGTTCGGCCCGCCGTTGATGGAGCGCGTGATGTCGCCCAGGCTCGTGCCCGCCGTGCTGAAGGTCGCCCCGTTGGCCGTCGCCGCGCTGCTGTCGCTGCTGCGGTCGGTGGACGCTTCCACCGTGATGTTGCGTTCGGCGCCCAGCTTTACCAAGCCGCCGCCGTCGATGCGTGAACCGCGCACGGTGATGTCGCCGTCAAGCGGCTTGCCGTCCGCGCCCGTCACGCCGCTGCCGCGCGCCGTCAAGCGGATGTCGCCGCTCGCGCTCAGGCTGCTGCCGGTCTGCGTCTCGCCATCATGCACCGTACTGCTGCTGGTCTGGCTCTTGCCGAACGTGACCGCCACTTGCGGCGCGGTCAGGCTGCTGTCGGCCAGTTCGGAGAGCGTGCCGTTGACGCGGCCGAACTTGCTCTTGTCCTTCTTGATCTCCTTCAGGTTGCGCAGGGTATCGACCGGCGTGCCGACCACGGCCACGGTGAGGCTCTTCGACGTGGTGTCGAGCGAGCGCGTTTCGTGGCGCTGGTCCTGGCCCGGAATGATGGCAATGTTGTGCGCCGAGATATCGATGTTCCCGTTCAGCAGCGTCTTGTCGGTTTCCAGGCGTCCGGCGATCAGGTCGCTGCCGGCAATGGTGGCGTTCTTGCCTGCGTTCAGGGTCACGTTGCCGCCAGTGCTGCCGAGCACGCTTCCCGTCTCGCTCTGGGTGGCGAAGCTGCCGTCGTCGCGGGTTTTCACGGTCGACGATCCGGCACTGAAACCAACGCCGTTCTTGGCGCCGGACAGGCCCGATTGCCTGACCGATGTCGCCTGGCTATACATGCCGGTGCTGGTTGCGGCCAGGACGTTGATGTCGGCGCCGGCAGTGACGGTCAGCGTGGTGTCGGCAAGCACCGACGAGCCGATCACGTTGACGTTGCCCACCAGGTCCTTGCCGTTGCCGGCGACGATGGCGACGCTGTTGCCGGCGATGCTGCTGCCCTCGGCCTGCCGGGTGCTCGATGTACTCGACGTCGTCGTGGTCTTGCTCTTGACCAGGTTGCCGCTCTTGCTGTAGCTGTCGTTCAGGCTGTCATGGCCGGTGGTGATCGTCTGGATCGACACGTCGTTGTTGGCCAGCAGCCCTGCCGTCCCTTTCAGGGCGGTCACGTTGGCCGCGTTGAGGACGAGGTTGCCCGTACCCACCTGGGCAATCGCCTTGCCGTCCTTGTCTTTCTGGCCGGTCGCAACGCCGCTCGCGCTGATGGTGACGTTGTTGCCGGCGCTGACGACGCCGCCACTGAGGCTTTCGTCATCGTTCATGGCACGGTCGTACTGCTTGCGGCCCGCCGTCTGAACGTCGACGAGGGTGCGGTCCTTGACTGCGGAGATGGTGACGTTGGCGCCGCCAATGACCACGTCGTTGGCCGCGGCGACACGGCTGCCGCTCAGCGTCGCATCGCCGACTGCCCTGATGGTGGCGTTATTGCCGGCAGTCAGATTGCTGCCGACGTTCGATACGCTCGCCTCGTTGGTGTAGCCGGTGCGGCCCATCGTGTTGCCGCCGAGCGGCACGAACAGCGCGTGCTTTTCTTCCACGCCGGCGATGTCGATGTTCTTGCCCGCCAACACAGTCAAATTCGCGGCCGCGTCGACCTGGGCCGCGCGCGCCGTGAAATTGCCTTTGGCATCGATGAACACGTTGCCGCCCGCAATGGTTGCGACGCGGTCGATGTTGGTGCGGCTCGACGTGCTGGTGCCGTTGTTGCCAACAGTGTCAACGCTGCGCGTCTGCGTGGTGCTGGCGACGAGAATGTCGCGGCCGGCATTGAGCGTGACCCGGCTGTCGTCGGTGGCGCTGCCATCGACGCCTTTGTTGGACAGGCCTGCAATGCGCCCGCCGACGTTGGCGATATCGTTCGCTGCCTTGATGTCGATCGCATTGCCGGCGACGGTGCCGCGATTGGTGACATTCTGGGCGTCAAGCGTGACCGTGCCGTGCATGTCGGTCGGCTTCGCATTGGCATAGCCGGCCAGGATGGTGCCGCTGTTGCTGATGCTGCCGTTCTGGTTGCGGATGGTGACGTTGTCGCCGGCAATCAGCGCGCCGCCGGTCGACAGGTCGCCCTGTTGCGGACGACGCAGGTAGACCTTGGGCACCAGGGCCGTGGTGAAGCTGCCGTCCGGCAGAGTAACGGTTTCTTCCTGCATCCACACGATGTCGGTGGTCAGCTGGGCCATCTGCTGCTCGGACAGCGCCACGCCAGGCGTGAGCTGGAACTGTTTGGCGTAGGCCACGCCGGAATCCATCAGCGCCTTGAACGCCTGTTCGTTATTCTCGTAGCCGGACAGCTTGTTGCGGCCGGTGATGTTGATCAGCTGGTCGGCGAACGCGCGCTGCTCCACGAAACCATCGCCGTAGCGCTTCAGGGTGCGCTGCGGGTCAAGGTCGAGCTGGTCCAGGAAGTAATCGCTGCCGGTCCACTTGTTCTTGTCGGTGAACAGCGGGTCGGTCTCGACCAGATAGCCGGCGCCCTCGCCCGGTTTCAGGGAGAACAGATTGCCGGTCGGCGCTTTCCAGTCGGCGTTGCTGGTCAGCGTAACGTTCGGGACGTTCGGATCGGTGGCGCGGCCGTTGACATCTTTTGCATTGGGGCCGAAGACACCGGCGTCCACTTTTTTATCGGCCACCGTCACAGGACGAGCAGCGGCGAACTTTGCGAACGAGGTAGTCAGGTCGCCGATGGCGCTCTGCTGCGCTGCGCGGGCATTGCCCGCGATGATGCTGCCAGGCAGGGCATTGCCTGCCACCTGGCCCTTGACGACGGGCTGCGCACTCGTGCCAACCGTGACGTCCGCTGCGCCGCCAGTACCTTGTTGCTGGGCGTCGGTGGAAACCGGGCCCGCTTCGCCGGCAGTACCGGCCGCTTGCGCGCCGATCTTGGTGCCGCCTGCGGCGACGGAAGTGTCAACCGATGGCGCTCCGCCGGCGATAACGCCTTGAGCCGCAACGCCCTGCACTGCGGTATCGACGTTGATCGTGCCGACGTTGATGCCGACGGTCGTGCTACCGGTCGTGTAGGTGGCGGCCTTGCCCGTCTTGGGTGCTGCCGCATCGCCCGCCGCCGTGTTGCCGCTGCTTGGGGTGAGATTGCCAGCTACGCCGGCGCCAAGGGCACCGACGACCTTTGCCGGTTCGGCAGGCGTAATGACCGTATTCGCCGGAGCTACAGGCGCAGGTGCCGCGCCACCACTA
>NZ_JAVCWL010000061.1:0-11145 GCF_030846505.1 Massilia pseudoviolaceinigra
TACCCCTCTGGAAGCGCAAGTTCGTTCACACGACAGACAGCAAGCACGACTTGCCGATTGCCGCCAATGGGCTCAATCGGCGGTTCAATCCCACGGCGCCGGACGTGGCCTACGTCAGCGATATCACGTACATTCGCACCGGCGCGGGATGGTTGTACTTGGCCACCGTGCTGGACCTGTATGCGCGCAAAGTAGTAGGTTGGGCCATGGCGCCGAGCATGCCCGCCAAGCTGGTCTGCGACGCGTTGAACATGGCCATTCAACAGCGCCGGACCGCATCGGGCCTGATCGTCCATTCGGACCGGGGTAGCCAGTACGCCAGCGAGCGTTACCAAGACCTGCTGAAACAACACGGCTTCGTTTGCAGCATAAGCCGCAAGGGAAACTGTTGGGATAACGCCGTGGCGGAACGCTTCTTTCTGAACCTCAAGATGGAGCGCGTCTGGCAGCGGCAATACGCCAATCACGCCGAGGCCAAGGCTGATATCACCGACTACATCGTCGGGTTCTACAACAGCAAGCGAATCAATTCAGCATTGGGCAATCTGCCGCCCGCTGCCTACGAACGAAAAATGGCAGCACGCGAACCTATCGTGGTGTCCGAAATTACTTGACCACAGGACCTCCTTCGTAAGCACTAACTGTTTCATGATATCAACTCCGGCTACATTGCCTATTTGACTTTGACAGCAAAAATTGGTCGACTACGCAACTGCAGAAATCATGTTGAAGGAAAAGCGACGCCCGGTCACTCACAGCGGTAGCCGACATGGTAGCCGAAGTCAACTTCCACTCACAACGGCATTGGTCCGTTAGTATTAGGGTGGAAACCGTCCTACTACCGCAATATATATAAATAAAAAAAATCCAAGCGGCAACACAAAAAGAATCGCTAGGACCGTATCTAACGAAACCGTCCGAGATTCATTGAAAGCGGAAATTAGAAAATATATCCATATCACTCCTCCAGCTATTCCAATGACCGCACAAACGAGGCGTTGAAAGACGCTAGCTTTATCATTTTTTTTCGTGCCGTTCATATTTCCTACTTATAAGCATCTAAACTGCGTTGACAGGCCATAGCGCACCCGACTGCGGTACCGACTCCCCATGCACCCATTACTCCTCCTGCCTAAGTACACGCAGTAGTGGCTTTCTTACTCGAGGCTGCTGCTACCCCAGCAATACTAACTGCCCCGCCTGTAGGGGTAGACCACCACGGGTTGAAAGCACCAACGCACGCGTTCATGCATGAGCTCCACGTCGGACTTCCCGGCGGCTTGGGCGCGTTCCAACAAATTTCGCTATAACATTCTTCTCCGCATCGTTTTCCATCGCAGTACCATGTATCCTTGAGTCAAAATGGATCTTTTCTTGTCAGGGGTTTATTCATAACGTAAGTGTATGTATTAATACCCCCTTTCAGTCCGATAGGGTCTGACTGTATGTAACGACCTAAGGAAGCGCTGATCTGTAAGCGATCCATGAACCCCAGCCTTGCTGCCCGCACCCAGGACCTGCATCATATGCCCTGAATCCGGTGCGTATTAGGCTTTCTTGCCGATGGCGGGCATGGGAACGAAGGCGATGCAGTTCATTAGGTTGGCGCATCCCAGCATGACGTACTTGTCGGATTCATCGGGAGCAATGCTGCTGAGCCATTTCGTTAGTTCTGTTGTGACGTAGGCCAGTAATTGCTTTTCTGGGTGAGCACTGAGGTATTGCATCATGGCGCGCTGGCTCTGCGTCGGAGGCAGGTCTTCGCCGAAGCGAACAGCGGCGACATAGCGCGCCATCTGCTTGTCCTGTTCGGCTTCGGTAATCAGCGGCCAGGCCAAGCCGGTTTCCTTCATCGCTTGGAAGCAAATGAACAGCAGGTTAAGCGCGAAGTCCATTTTTTCCGGCGAGACTCCCATGCGCTGCAGAACCAGCACCGAACCGAACATGTTTGGCTGAGCACGGAACAATTCATCGGCGAGCGCTTCCTTTTGCCGCAAGTCCATTGCGCTCACCGATTTGATGGCGCTAACAAGCGCCTTTTGCGAAACGCGGCTCATGGCGCTACGCCTGCCAAACTAACCTGGCGGTCGGACTCCGCTCCGATATTCCATGGCAGCAGCGCCTCCACATCGTCGACGGTTTTTGCAGCGGGCAAATCGCGCAGCACTTGGCACAGCCATTGATCCGGTTCAACGCCGTTGGCCTTCGCGGTCTGCACGAGCGAGTAAATCACCGCGCAGGCATGCGCACCAGCAGGCGTGTCGCTAAACAGCCAACCTTTGCGTCCCACGACGAAGGGGCGAATCGCATTCTCGCAACGGTTGTTGTCGATCGGCAGGTCGCCGCGCTCTATGTAGCGGGTCAGCTTGCCCCAGTATTTGTGCAGGTAAGCCATGGCCGCACCGAGCGCGGTACGTGCCGGCACCGCCGGCAGGTGCGTTTCCAGCCACGCGCGCAATCGGCCCAGCACAGGCATGCTGTGCGTCTGGCGCGCCAGCAGGCGCTGTCCATCTGTGGCGTCGCGCTGCGCGCGCTCGATACCATACAGCTGGCCGATCAGATCGATAGCCCCGTCTGCCTTGCCGCGCTTGCCCTTTGGCTGCGCGTGCGCCCAGCAAACCATGTGCTCGACGCCAGCGGTACGGGCGACCCGGTTGTAACCTTCGTAGCCGTCGGTCATCAGATAGCCTTCATAGCCTTCCAGCAGGCGTGCCGGAACCTCCCCGCTGCGGCTGGGATCGTAATCGTAAAGGACGACCGGGCGCCCCGGCGGCCCGCCCGTTTGCACCCACATGTAGCTGTTGGACGTGGCTGCCTTGTCCTTTTCCTTGAGCACCTGAACCACGGTCTCGTCCATGTGGATCAGTGCGCCGTCCAGCAGGAGGTCACGCAGCAAGTTGTGCAGCGGCTGCAGTACGGCGCTGGCCCCGTTCACCCAGCGCGCCAGTGTCTGGCGCGGCACCGGCGTGCCATGACGGCCCAGAACATACTCGAAACGGGCCAGCGGCAGGCCGTCGACGAATTTGGCCACCAGCAGCATCGCGAGCAGCCTGAAGCTGGCATTGCTCTTGGGTAGCGGCTGTGGTGGCAACGGTGCCGTCACCGGCGCATGCGCACTGCCTGGGCAGCCATAGCGCTTGCGCACATGGCGCAACACGCGCACTTGCATCGGGACGACGTCGAGCTGCTCGCTGACTTCTTCGCCAATCTCCACCATCGGCGTGCCACACGGGCGGGTGCGTTCGTCGGCTGGCACGTCGTGCACGACATCGACGCGCTGCAAATTGGCAGGTAAAGGCGCCCGCTTGCCGCGCGCCTTTTTGTTTGCAGATTTCGTTCCAGGATCGGCCCCTGGCGGCACTGGTGCCAAGTCCTGCGCTGCGCCGTCTTGGGCAAGCACTTCGGCCTCGTCGAACAGCCTCGCCTGCGACGAAGTTTGTTCGGAGCTTGCGCCGTACAGACGATGCCGCGCCAGCGCAGCTTGCTCGACCATGCGAATCAAATAGTCGTGTGCTGCGCGCATGGTTTGTTGGCGGATCGACTCGACCGCGCTGGCGTACATGCTGTGCTGCTCGTGCAGCAGCGCTGTCAGGCCGGCCACGTCGCCAGGCAAGATCGCCGGCAACCCGAGCGCGGGTAGCGCGATTTCGGGCAGTGTGATGGACGATTTTACGGCGGCAGAAGGCATGCAACATGTTAACAGCTCGCTTTACGAAACAGAAGTGAAATGCAAGGATTTATGCGGGGCATGACGCCACAGGTCGAAGCCTTCGAGCAGCCACTCGAACTGCTGCGCGGTGAGCTCGTGCGCTGCTTCCTCGCCATCTCGTGGCCATGCGAATTTCTCCGCTTCAAGGCGCTTGAGCCACAGGCAAAAACCATTGCGGTGCCAGTACAGCACCTTGATCTTGTTGCACTGGCGATTGATGAAGACGTATAAGGCTTGGCCGAATGGATCAAGGCCGAGCTCCTGCTCAACAAGTACCGAGAGCCCATTGATCGACTTGCGGAAGTCGATCGGTACACGGCACAAATGGACCTGCGCGACCTGGTATCCCGGATGCATCAGCGGCAGCCTGGCGTGGCCAATGCTACCGCGGCCAGCCATTCCGGTGGCGGTAGCGTTGGCATCTCGAGACGTACTCCCGCGAGCACCAAGATGCAGCCCGATTGAGGCGGTCCGTCGCCGGGTTGGACGACACTGAGCGTCAGGAATTGACTCGCAGCCGGCGCCACCTCCATTACGCTTGCTCGCAGTTTGCGGCACCAGTAACGCAACGCCGTCACGGACAGGCCGTGCTGGCGAGCGTACTTGCTTGCCGCAATACCGTCATGCTCAATTGTGGCGACGTGCCCCATCCAAAATGCTGTCCCAGACTTCATATCCGCTCCCAAGAAAATCGGTGCGGCTAGAATGCCTCGGCGCTGAAAAGGCCGCAAGGTTGGGGTTCATGGATCGCTTACCTTGGACGCCCTGATCCGGCTGGCCAAGGTGCTGCATATGCGGCTCGACGACTTGGTGTTTGGGGAGAATGAGCGCGGACCCGGCGAGGATTTAGCGCTGCAGTTCGAAGCGGTGAACCAGTTCACCGACGACGGGAAGCAGACCGTGCGTGAGCTGCTGGAGGGGAAGATTCTGAAGCACGAGGCAAGGCGTTGGGATGCGTCGCGGGCGGCGCTGGCCCAGGCTAAGGCGCCGGCGGCCGGTGGCAAGCGGCCAGTGCGCGCGGCAGGACGATAGGTCACTTTCTTTCTTTAGCCGCTAAAAATTAAAAGCCGTACCGGAACCCGCGCTCTTGCAAGCAGCGGGTTGGGTACGGCTTTTTTTGTTAATAAAGTAGCGCTTGGGAACGACCGATCCAGCTATGCATCAGTCCGTGTCCATTCGTCAGACCCGACTCCGCCACCGCACCCTTGTTTCAGTAAAGAGCGACCAATACTGACACCCGTGGTCGATCACGGCTCTTCAAATTTAATATCCGCTTTCGATCGAGCTATATTAATCTGCTTTTCGAGTGGAATCGGGCACTCATGTTCGTGATTATATAGACGGCCATCCATCCATCTCAATTCCCCTCCGTTGGACAAGTCTCTCAGGTAAATATGTACCATCGAAAGTGCACCTCCCAGTGCTTGCATGCAGTCAATTCCGAACGCCTCGTGCGCAGACGTAATGAAGTCTAGCTGTACGGGGCACCCATAGAACATTTCAAATCCGGCAGTTTTAGCTGGAAAATACGGTGTTCCTATTCTCACCGTAATTAACTTTTCAGTACCCGATGAGGATTTAAAGGAAAGGGTTCTCTCAAAAAACATATTGCCCTCAATTATTCCCTGGATTTGTACTACAGTTAGCTTTACAAGAGGCATACCATGCATCGGCTCGTGCAGCGCAGGCCAAAATTTGCCAGGGCTCGCCAGCAGACGCGCATGAGCCATACATCGCTGTATGAGTTGCTTCGCAAGCCATTAGACAAGTCCCTTCCTCAGCAAGATTGCAAATCATTTGAGCCGCATCGCGTACCGGTTTCGGCCAAAAAAATCTTTTCCCGTCGGGCGTCATTGGCGGGGGCAATGGGCGTGGCAATAATCTCGTTTGAAGCCCCTCTGGATCTGAGTATCGCGTCGGTTGATTCAACACATAGATATAGGGGTTTATGCCACCACCTAAGCCAATCGGATCACTCTGGATATACCGCCCCGTCTGCGGATCGTAATCCTTGAAGTAGTTGTACTATCTCTACGATTTGTCAGCTAGACGCCTTCTTGCAAAAACACGAACACACGATACAAGAAGGCACCATGCCGCAGAAAAATTTCGACCTTCTAATGCACGAAGGGGCCACTCCCTTAAGTCAATGGAATTTAGTATAAGAACCGCTATCGCAAATCCTGCAGATATGAATCCGCTTATACGACAAATCTTCTCTCCTTTTGCACCCTTGACCCATAGCGACGTGATTGCCATTAGTGCGAACGAGGCCGCAAGAACGACGCCTAAACTGATGAAGATCACCGCCACCAAGTCGATGGGGTCGTGCACGGCTGCACGAAACTCAACCACTTTATAGAAAGACAGCACAGATTCACTAAAGACCAATACCGTCCCGAGCGCTGTGACCCACGTTGCAAATGCCTTAAGCCAGTTCATTTCAACTTCCCAGGTAATAGGCGAGACATGACAGAGCCCATAGCGCAGCTAGCTTTACAGGCTAGCACACGGTTGTGCCCGTTAATGTCCGATATCTCTTGGCGGTCAGGATCGCCACACGTTATAACAGCGTCGCCGTGTGTCAAAACGCACAGTTCTTCGCACTTCTTTTGCTTCTGAAACATTTTGAAAGTGAAGTATCCCCCTACTACTACACCCCCGGCAGCAGGAAGAATACCTGCCTCTCCAGTTGGATCAATGTGGCTAAGCGGGTTCCCGTTGACGTAGCTATATGTATTAATCCCACCTTTAAGCCCGATCGGATCGCTTTGGATATACCGCCCCGTCTGCGGATCATAATCCCTGTGGTAGTTGTAAAACAGGTTTGTGTTCCTGTCGTAGTACTGACCTGGCATTCGCAGATTAAACGTAAAGGTACCAGTTCCGCTAAAATATTCGGTTGGTGGAGTCAGCCCGAACGGATCACCATTGTCCCAGCGCCACACGATCTTATTGTCGAGCGCGCGCGTTATCATTCGCGGCGTTCCCAAATGATCCGGATGAACATGGAATACATTGGTCGCCGTTACTTGACTGGGCGCCGTGCCCGCCACAGTCTGCGTCAGCACCGCTACCGGCAGATCGCCCAGGTAAACCGTCTCCCTGGTCGGCTTGCCAGTGCTGGCGTTGTACTCACCAACCAAATGGCCTTGTTCATCATAGGCGAACAAGCCGCCACCATAACTCTGCAGGACGCGCTGCCCGATCCCGTTGAACAGCTGATAGACAGTGATCGCGCCATTCTTTATGCTGTATGGCCGCCCACGTCCACTGTACGTCACGACGAGGTTTCCGTCGCCGGTTAAATTGCCCGCGCCGTCGTACGTATTGGTCTTGGCCGACAACGGACCGGTGGTCGAGCTCAGCTTATTGCTGAGAGGATCGACGATATTCGTGTAGCTAGCTGCGCCGAAGCTGCCCTTGATCCGGTTGCCGGTGGCATCGTATGCATAGGTCTGAGTGGTGCCGTTTCCGCTATAGCTGATCAGCCGATCAAGGTTGTCGTAGCCGAAGGTTTGATCCAAGTTGGCCGGAAGGGGTACCGTGCCGCTGCCGGTATGGGTGTATCCCGTGATGCGGCTGGCGACGTCATAACGCACCGTGCGCACGACACCATTTGCTGCGGGATTGCCCAGAGTATAGCTCCTGGGACGACCCTCGAGGTCGAAAGTGCGGACATGCACGTTCTTACTACCCACCGTGCTGTTGCCCCAGCTCCAGCCGCCGCTAGCACCAAACGGTGCGTAGCTAATGTTGTCCAGCAAAACAATCGTACTTTCGGTGTTGGTGCCACTGCCATTGGCTTGAACAGGGTTGAGCGTGATACTGCCGACCCGCCCCGCCTTGTCATACCCATAATTGACCCGATTGCCGCTAGGATAGGTGACGCTAGCCAATCGGCCGCTTGAATCGTAAGCATAGGACAGCGCCTGGGTGAAGTTGGTCGGCGACGCGATGATGTTCTGGACTTTGGTCTTCAGTCGCCCCAATCCGTCATAGGCATAGGTGGTGCTGCCGGATTCGTCGGTCATCCGGGTCAGGCGCCCGGTCGCGTCCAGGATTGGCGTGGCGCCGCCATCGTATTCGAACGTGGTGCTAACTGCGCCGGTATGGTCGATACGGGTCAGGCGGTCGAGCGCGTCATAAGTGTAGGTATTCTTCTTGCCGCGTCCGTCAGTGCGGGTTTTCAGATTGCCGGCGACATCATAGGTCGACGTCGAGAGACCCGTATCCGGGCTACTCAGCTCAGCCTGATTGCCCAGGCCGTCGGCGACATAGCGCGTCACCAAATTACGCGGGTCAGTGACGGTACTAAGCTGGTCCAGGCCGTCATAACTGTACTGGGTCAACGGCGCGGAAACGTTCGGCAGCACCCTTTCCTGTTGTATCACGCGATTCATCGGATCGAATCGCTGGATGGTCTTGCGCGCTAATGGCTCGTTAATCTCAGTTAAATTGCCGACAGCGTCATATTTAAAGGTAGTGGCATTGGGCAGCGATTGCGCAAAGGCGACGGTGGCCGTCATGTTGCCGAACAATGGGGTGTATGACGACGCAATGATCATCATTCCCGCCGACAGGCGTTTTGTAAACAGTCGGTTCATTGGGCCGCTCCAGTCATTTGTTGAAGACGGCTCATTGCGTCGAATATTCTGCCGGTCTGGCGCACCAAGACACCGTTTGGGTCCTTTATTTCTTCGTTTATGCGGTTGCCAAGCAGATCCAAAGTGTAGTGGATGCTGTTTCCGGCATTGTCCGCAATATCGGTGAGCCTATGGGCAGCATCATAGGTTTGGTTGATGACCACGCCTCCGGGCAGGCTGACCTTCGTTAGCTGACCGACCCCGTCATACTCGTAATCGGTAGTCAGTTTGGCGTCGCCTCCGGTCACAGTTACGGACTCGAGCCATCCGCGCGGGTAGTAGCGCAGCCGCGTTGTCGCGCCGTTTGGCTGCGTAACCAAGCCAACCTGACCGTCACCGTTGTACTCTTCAAAGCGCGTGATATGGCCTAGTGCGTTCGTAATACTCATCAGATTACCAGTCGTCGGCTCATAGATATAGGTTACTTTGTTCGCCGCTGTAGGTCCGGTGATGGTTTCCGTTTGCCAGTGGGCGTTGTAGGTGAAACTGACGGTGCGTGGCAACCCCACTAGCGCCGAGGCGAAAGCCTGTGTGCCATTCAAATCGCCCGTTGCCTGTTCGGTTCTCGCCTTCAACGCGCCGTTGTCGTAATAGGTGAAGGTGGTTCGCTGCTTTGGCGCGGAAACGCGGAGCGGGAGCCGAAATTTCGGATGCCACTCAGTGGTAGTGACGCGCTGTTCCTTAGTGCCAAATGCTTCGGTGCGGGTGCTTTCGAGGTTGCGGTCCAGGATGTACGTGTATTTGGTTACCACTCCCTTGAAGTCAGTGTAGGTATCGATGTTACCGTACCTGTCGTAACCAATGCTGCGCGACGAGGCCGGTGCGCCCGAGCCCGCTGGCTGGGTTTCGCTTATTACACGTAGGGTTCCGTAAATGGTCGTGTACTTATAGGTTTGATCACCGCCTAGAGGATTGGTAACCAAGATGGAAGGATCCGTAACACTGACGGTGGACGGTCTTTTCAACTGATACTTGTTGACCCCACTGGCATGCTTAGTGGATATAGCCTTACCGGCAGCGTCGTATTTATACGTTGCGTAACGTGTACAGTTTTCGTCTGTGATACCAGTCAAGGCGAACGGCAACACAGCGTCCGCCGTGTTATGAGGTTCGTTGTACCAGTACGTACGCTTTTTGCCATCTGGATATGTAACCGATGTCAGATTTCCCACTGGCTTACCATTTACCGAGCTCGCCTCATCGTAGGCATAGGTGAAGACACCGCTATTTGGTGTGGTCATGGTTCTCATGCGCCCCGCAGAGTCATACGTAAAGGTCATTGATTTACCGAAATGATCAGTAACAGAATGCAATAGTTTAACGCCATCTTTACCCACGACATATGTAAATGAAAGCAGGTTAGCGGTACGCGACACAATTCGTTCGAGCCGGCCATCCAGACTATATCGTTCAGTGGAGTCATTGCGGGCATTGTAGACGTCGTGTGCGATGACTTTGTTAGCTGAATCGAGAACTGGCGTCCATCGGTCGTTCACGTTCTCAGGAGGCAGCCGATCCAATTCCGTCCCAAATCTCAGCACTGGCCCACTGCCTCGCTGTAAAACGAAGTCATTTTCGAGGCCCTCATTCATCAAATGAAAACAGCGACCTACTCCGCTCACAGCTCCTACGGAACGAATGCAATTCTGCCCTTGCTCAGGCACTTCAAGTTGGGGTTTTGATTTTTTCCCAATGTCATATCCGCTGGAGCTGTAGTTGTGCTCCCATAGATTGCGATCGCTACGATAGGTACGTGCAAAACGCAGCCCGCCCGCACTGCCGCTCTCATAATCCACGTCAACCTGTACCTTAAGACCCGCTGACGGAAACATGGGGTTTCCAACTTGCTCTGGAATAGGCGAAGCAGTGCATACATCACATGGAGGCTCAGGCTCCTCCTTCAAAGCGATGCACATTGCTATCACGTGGTAGGTCGTTCCGCTTTCGTCCAGCCTATAGTCGGCAGGACATTCCGGTTTCCGGTCAATCCCTGCTCCCGATGTTGGCAACGTACTATTGACACGCCTAGTTATCGGCTGAAGTATATAAGTACCGTTTATTGTCCTTTCAGGGTCTGGCTTGAAACCTTCCCATACATACCGGTACTCATCACTAGTATGAGCCGCATTCAATATCGCCATGGAGGCTAGCCCGTCCGCATACGCTTCACTATAGGTTGCAAAGGATGGGAATGGTGGATTGCCGGTTTTCTCAATGCCATGGTTATAAGTGAAGGATGGCGCTATAATTCGCGGCTTCGCTACCGCGTTCGGAAGAAGCCCTGCCAGCAGAAAAACGAATGGCGCGCAAAATTTAAAGTATTCTCGATACATATTACTCTATTCAAAATAATGAAGAGGCGGCCCTGCCACACGGAAGAGGAAGTGAAGGGGTGCTGGTTGACGCAGCTAGCGACTGAATGGATTTAGGGCTTTTGCGTTCGGAAGTAACGGTTGCGCAAATAGCGTTTTAAATATTATTTAGATATTTTACACCGCTTTCGTTGCATTAAATACATTTGTTGACTTTCTATCGCCTTAACGATCGGAATGCGAAATTTTTCAAGGAGTGGCGGTGCCAGCTCAAGCCAGACGGAAAATTTCTGCGAATGAAGAAAATTAGTTACTAAGTAATCACGCAAAATTTATCCTAAATTCGGCTCTGAAACCTTTCATCAGTGACTCAATTTCATTGAGCAACTCAGCACCGTTCAGGCTGACGAAACGGCGCCAAAAATATTTGGCATGTTTCCACAGAATTTCGATGCGGTTCAGTTCCGGGCTGTAGGGC
>NZ_JAVCWL010000062.1:0-8319 GCF_030846505.1 Massilia pseudoviolaceinigra
GATGTCGACCATGTCGTCGACGAGCTTGAAGGTGCGGTGCGGGCCGACCGGAGCGAGCTTGAGGGGCACCTCGCATATATCACTGCGTACTTGCTCAGTTTGCAGTTCCGGCCACGGTACAAGCCACGGCACTGGTGCATCAAGCTGAACGACGCCCGTTTTGGCGTGGAATTGCTGATTGCCGACAGTCCCAGTCTGGTTGCCGACATACCCGAACTGGCAGCGCGGCGCTATGCCGAAGCGCGCCGGCGTGCCGCTTGGGAAACACGCCTGCCCGAGTCCATCTTCCCGGCTGCGCTACCTTACAGTGCCGCGCAGCTGCTCGACGACGACTTCGTGCCGTCGTACTCGCCGGATGAGGGGCCGTGAACGGAAATACAGGGTAGAGGAGGCGGGTCATGGATCGACCCGGGGTGCCACTTGCTGACTACGACGATGATCTAATCCAATGGATCGATCAACAGGTGACGCTGTTGCGCGCCGGGGACTTTGAACGCCTTGATATCGAACACCTTGTGAAGGAGTTTGAGGAAATGGTCGGCCGCAACCAAAGGGAGTTGTGCGGCCGGCTGACCGTGCCGATCATGCATCTGCTCAAGTGTCGGTATGCGCCGCGGCGCAAGTCGACGAGCTGGCTGGCGACCATCAACGAGCAGCGCCGCGCCATTGAGCCGCTGCTGGAGCGCAGTCCCAGCCTGAGAAGCGCGGTCGAGCGCATGGCGCGACAAGAGTATCCGCACGCCGTGCGCAGCGCGGCCATCGAAACCCGGTTGCCGAAATGCGCTTTCCCGTCGGAGTCACCCTTCACCCCAGCCCAACTGCTGGACAACGACTTCGTGCCATGAGCGGCGCGCAATCGCACAGATTCTCAATGCATCCTTGATTGTTGCTCTATTTCACGCTATAATCGCCGGCTTTCCCTTCCCACACTCGTCTTGACGCCGAGGTGGGCATTTGTTTAAACGTCCCTAAGGAGTTATGCATGCGTCATTATGAAATCGTTTTTATCGTCCACCCGGACCAAAGCGAGCAAGTCCCGGCGATGATCGAACGCTACAAAGCCAGCGTAACCACGCGCGGCGGTTCGGTTCACCGTGTTGAAGACTGGGGCCGTCGTCAGATGGCTTACTCGATCCAGAAGCTGCCAAAAGCGCACTACATCTGCCTGAACATCGAATGCGACAACGAGACCCTCGTGGAACTCGAAACCGCGTTCAAATTCAATGATGCCGTGCTGCGTCACCTCACCGTTAAGATGAAGAAGGCTGAAACCGCGCCGTCGCCGATGATGAAATCGGTACAACGTGAAGACGCAGCCAAGAGCCACCGCACTGAAGCCCCTGCTCCTGCAGCCGCTCCAGCGCCAGCTCCAGCCGCAGCAGCGTAATTGTTGACCGGGATCTCTGAACCTGACTTGACCTCACCTCGGTGAATCAACTCCAGTTCGTAGCCCTGATTTGCGAGCGCGACGTAGTGCGCTATACCCCGGCCGGCGTGCCGATCGTGACCGCCACACTGATGCACAGTTCGCAGCAGATGGAGGCAGGGGTAGCCAGGTTGGTCGAATTTGAAATCACCGCGCTTGCCGCGGGCGAGATTTCAGGTCGATTCAGCCAGGCCGAATTGGGTGCCGTGCATCAGTTCACGGGATTTTTGGCCAAGAAGAACCGCAGCAGCAAAAGCCTGGTGTTTCACATCATTGATTTCTGTGCCGCCGCCTGACGCGACAGCACATTTTTAGATACAGGAGCCTCAAATGGCATTCGGTAAAAAATTCGACAAGAACAAGCTCAAGCTTAAAGAAAAGCGCAAACAACAGAACCCACTGTTCAAGCGTAAGAAATTCTGCCGCTTCACCGCAGCAAACGTTGAACAGGTCGACTACAAAGACGTAGACACCCTGAAAGACTTCGTCCAGGAAAACGGCAAGATCATGCCAGCACGCCTGACCGGTACCAAAGCGCACTACCAGCGCCAGGTTGACACCGCAATCAAGCGCGCCCGCTACCTCGCGCTGCTGCCATACACCGATCTGCACCACGCTTAATCGCTGCGGATAAACTGGAGAAACTCTATGCAAATCATTCTGTTGGAAAAAGTTGTTAACGTCGGCAACCTGGGCGATGTTGTTAAAGTCAAAGACGGTTACGCACGTAACTTCCTGATCCCGCAACGCATGGCTCGCCGTGCTACCGCATCGGCTGTCGCTGAATTCGAAGTCAAGCGCGCCGAACTGGAAAAAGCAGCAGCTGAAAAGCTGGCCGCTTCCCAGGCTCAAGGCGACAAGCTGGGCGGCATGACCATCTCGATCGCTCAAAAAGCGGGCGTCGATGGCCGTCTGTTCGGTTCCGTGACCAACTTCGACATCGCTGAAGCGCTGACGAAAGCTGGCTTCGCTGTAGAAAAAGCACAAGTGCGCATGCCTACCGGCCCGCTGAAAACGACTGGCGAACACGCTGTTGCAGTAGCCCTGCACACCGACGTCGTTGTCGAGATCACCATCGCTGTTGTCGGCGAAGCTGCCTAAGTTATACTGCCTCATTTAGTTGCCTTGCAAGCATCATGCTTGCATAGCAACTACAAAAAAGCCGGGTCTTCCCGGCTTTTTTTACGTCCAAATCTCCCCAATTATGTCAGCCAGTTGACCCGAAGCAGGTATAATTCGCGCCATGAACGCACCATCCGATCCGCAGCTCGACGCACTCCGCATCCCGCCCCATTCCATCGAAGCAGAACAATCTGTGATCGGTGGTTTGCTGCGCGATAACGCCGCGTTCGACCGCATTGCCGACATGATGCATGCGGACGACTTCTATCGCTACGATCACCGCATCATCTTCGAACAGATCGTCAAGCTGATCAACCAGTCGAAACCGGCCGACGTGATCACCGTGTTCGAGGCGCTGACCAACATCGCCAAGGCCGAAGACGTGGGCGGCCTGCAGTACCTGAACGCGATGGCGCAGAACACGCCGTCGGCGGCCAACATCCGGCGCTACGCCGAGATCGTGCGCGACCGCGGCGTGCTGCGCAAACTGATCACCGTGGCCGACGAAATTTCGGGCAATGCGTTCAACCCGCAGGGCAAGGAAGTCAAGCAGATGCTCGACGAAGCCGAGTCCAAGATCTTCGCCATCGCCGAACAGGGCGCGCGCGGCTTGCAAGGCTGGATCGCGGTGCAGCCGCTGCTGACCCAAGTGGTCGAGCGCATCGATGAACTCTACAGCCGCGACAACCAGAGCGAAATCACGGGCGTGCCGACCGGCTTCATCGACCTTGACCGCATGACGTCCGGCCTGCAGCCGGGCGACCTGGTGATCGTGGCCGGGCGTCCGTCGATGGGCAAGACCGCGTTCTCGGTCAACATCGGCGAGAACGTGGCCATCGAAGCGGGCCTGCCGGTCGCGATCTTCTCGATGGAGATGGGCGGCGCCCAGCTGGCCATGCGTATGCTCGGTTCCGTCGGCCAGCTCGACCAGCACCGCCTGCGCACCGGCCGCCTGAACGACGAAGACTGGCCGCGCCTGACGCACGCGATCCAGAAAATGAACGACGCCCAGCTGTACATCGACGAGACCCCGGCCTTGAATCCGATCGAGCTGCGCGCGCGCTCGCGGCGCCTGTCGCGCCAGTGCGGCAAGCTTGGCCTGATCATCATCGACTACATCCAGCTCATGACCGGCAGCCAGCCGGGCGACAACCGCGCCTCGGAGATTTCCGAGATTTCGCGAAGCCTCAAGGGCCTGGCCAAGGAGCTGCACTGTCCCGTGATCGCCCTGTCGCAGTTGAACCGGTCGCTCGAACAACGCCCCAACAAACGCCCCATCATGTCCGACTTGCGCGAGTCCGGCGCTATCGAGCAGGATGCGGACGTCATCATCTTCCTGTATCGCGATGAGGTCTACAACCCGGATTCGCCCGACAAGGGCACCGCGGAGATCATCATCGGCAAGCAGCGTAACGGCCCGATCGGCTCGATACGACTGACCTGGATCGGCCAGTACACCAAGTTCGGTAACTACAGCGGTAACCTGGCGGTCTACCAGGGCGACTAAATCACGATGCCGCCGCCATGAGCGGTGGCCTTCTGCAGTATCAATAACGCTTTTACGCTTTAACGGAGAAACCATGTTTGGACGCCTGATGCCCACCGAGGGCAAATTTTTTGAGCTCTTCAACCAGCACGCCGCATTGTGCGTGAAGGGCGCGCATGAAATGGTCGGCCTGATGACCAACTTCGACGACCTCGAAAACCGCGTCCATGCGATCGAAAGCATCGAGAAGCAAGCCGACAAGATCACCTACGCCACGGTCGACATGCTGCACAAGACCTTCATCACGCCGATCGACCGCGACGACATCCACAAGCTGATCACGCGCATGGACGACATCCTCGATCTGATGGAAGACGCGGCCCAGACGGTCTCGCTGTACGACCTGAAAGCGGTGACCCCGGAAGCGAAGCGCCTGGCCGAACTGTGCCTGGCCTGCTGCGAAAAAGTCGAGGCGGCCGTCGGCCTGCTGCACAACATGGACAACTCGCAAAAGATCGTCGCCATCTGCGAAGAGATCGACCGCCTGGAGTCCGATGCCGACCACGTGATGCGCGCCGCCATGTCGAAGCTGTTCCGCGATGAACCGGACGTGCGCAACCTGATCAAGCTCAAGGCCATCTACGAGATCCTCGAAACCGTGACCGACCGCTGCGAAGATGTTGCCAACATCATCGAAGGCATCATCGTCGAAAACGCGTAAGCGGCACGAGCATGGAACATATCCAAATCAGCATTTACGTGCTCGGCTTGTTGATCGCCCTGGCATTGGTGTTCGACTTCATGAACGGCTTCCACGACGCGGCCAACGCCATTGCCACCGTCGTCTCGACGGGCGTGCTCAAGCCGCAGACCGCGGTGGCCATGGCCGCCGTGTTCAACTTCATGGCCATCGGCGTGGTCGGGCTGCACGTGGCCACGACGCTGAGCAAGGGCACCATCGACCCCAAGGTGGTGGACCATTACGTCATTTTCGGGGCCCTGGTCGGGGCCATCATCTGGAACCTGATCACCTGGTACTACGGCATTCCATCGTCCTCCTCGCACGCGCTGATCGGCGGCCTGGTGGGCGCCGCAGTAGCCAAGTCGGGTACCGGCGCGCTGATCGGCGCGGGCTTGCTCAAGACCGTCGTCTTCATCGTGGTCGCGCCGCTGCTCGGTTTCGCTCTGGGTTCGATCATCATGCTCATTGTGGCGTGGGTGTTCGTCAAATCGACGCCGCGCAAGGTCGATACGTGGTTTCGCCGCCTGCAGCTGGCATCGGCGGCCGCGTATAGCCTGGGCCACGGCGGCAACGACGCGCAAAAGACGATGGGCATCATCTGGATGCTGCTCATCGCCAGCGGCTACACCGACGCGGCCGACAAGGCGCCGCCGAGCTGGGTCATCATTTCGTGCTATGCGGCGATCAGTTTCGGTACCCTGTTCGGCGGCTGGCGCATCGTCAAGACCATGGGCCAGAAGATCACCAAGCTCAAACCGGTAGGCGGCTTTTGCGCCGAAACCGGCGGCGCGATCACCCTGATCCTGTCGAGCTATTTCGGCATTCCCGTCTCGACCACGCACACCATCACCGGCGCCATCGTCGGCGTGGGCTCGTCGCAGAAGATGTCGGCGGTGCGCTGGGGCGTGGCCGGCAATATCGTATGGGCCTGGGTTTTCACGATTCCGGCGTCGGCCTTCATGGCCGCGGTGGCGTGGTGGATCGGTACCCACATCATGTAAGCCAGGCATGCGCCTGACAAAAACGCCGGTTGCGACCGGCGTTTTTTTTCGCGTGTGCTGCGCCGGCGCGCTATCGAATGCAGACCTGGCGTACCGTGCGCAGGTCGGTGATGCCCAGCAGGACCTTCTCGATGCCATCCATTTTCAGGGTCAGCATGCCGTCGTCCAGGGCGGCGGCGAGCAGGGTGGCGACCCGGCCGCGCTCCTGCAGCAGGCGCTTGATGTTGTCGGTGCCGAGCATCAGTTCGTGCAGGCCGACCCGGCCCCGGTAGCCCTTGTTGCACTCGGCGCAGCCGCGCGCGCGAAACAAGGTGAAGTGGCCATCGTTGCCGGCATGGCGCGTGCGCCAGCCGTCCAGCAGCGCGCTGCGCGCCTGCGCGGCCGCGCTGCCAGTGCCCTGGGCATGGGGCAGGTCGGCGCAGTACTCGGCGAGCAGCTGCGCCATCTCGGCGTCGCCCGGCCGGTAGGGCTCCTTGCATGCGCCGCACAGGCGCCTGGCCAAGCGCTGCGCCAGCACCCCGAGCAGCGCATCGGCGAAGTTGAACGGGTCCATGCCCATGTCGAGCAGGCGCACGATCGATTCGGGCGCGCTGTTGGTGTGCAGCGTGGCCAGCACCAGGTGCCCGGTCAGCGACGCCTCGATGCCGATGCCGACAGTTTCGCGGTCGCGCATCTCGCCCACCATGATCACATCCGGATCGGCCCGCAGGAAGGCCCGCATCACGGTCGCGAAGTCGAGTCCCGCCTTGCGGTTGACCTGCACCTGGCGCAGCCCTTTCTGCGTGATTTCGACCGGGTCTTCGGCGGTCCAGATCTTGGTATCGGGCGTATTCAGGTAAGCGAGCAGGGAGTGCAGGGTGGTGGTCTTGCCCGAGCCGGTCGGCCCGCACACGAAGAACAGGCCGTGCGGCTTGTCGACCGCCGAGCGCAGGCGCGCCAGGTTATGCGGCAGCACGCCCAGCTGGTCGAGCGCCATGGCGTCGCCGGCGGGCAGGATGCGCATGACGATATCCTCCACGCCGCCGGCCGAGGGAATCGTGGCCACGCGCAGTTCGATGTCGAGCGGGCCGTATTTTTTGAACTTGATCTTGCCGTCCTGCGGTTTGCGCCGCTCGGACGTATCGAGGTCGCACATGATCTTCACGCGGGCGACGAGCGCGTTGCGGTAGCTGGCCGGGATGTCGATGTAGGGGACCAG
Source organism: Massilia pseudoviolaceinigra (assembly GCF_030846505.1). Taxonomy (NCBI): domain Bacteria; kingdom Pseudomonadati; phylum Pseudomonadota; class Betaproteobacteria; order Burkholderiales; family Oxalobacteraceae; genus Massilia; species Massilia pseudoviolaceinigra. The sequence goes on from NZ_JAVCWL010000062.1 coordinate 6,976, forward strand.
CGCACCATCCTTGCGAAAGCGGATCGCGGTGCGCCCGTTGCCGGGCAGCGGCTCGATGTGGATGTCGGACACGCCCTGGCGGCTGGCATCCATGATCACCTTGTTGACCAGCTTGACCAGTTCATTTTCGACCGCCTGCGACACCGGCTGCACGGCTTCGCCGTCGCTGTCGTCGTGCGCCATGCCGGACAAGACCTCGCGCAGCGAGCTGCCGTCGCTGCGCGCCGTGGTGCCGAAGAACTGGTCCAGCGTCTGCCGGAATTCGGCGCGCGTGGTCACGCACCACGCTAGCGTCGACTTGGGGAAGACCTGGTTGACGATGCGGCTGGCGCGCACCCGCTCCGGGTCGAGCGCGAGCACCAGTAAGCCATCCTTGTCTTCGTCGAGCGGCAACCACTGGTTTTCTTCGACGTACTGGGCCTTGAGGTTGCGCAGCAAAAAGGCGGGCTTCATGCGGCCCGGCGCAAACGGCTCGTACGGCACCTTGAAATGGCGCGCCAATGCCTGTCCGATGGCCGCCAGCGGCACCTGAAAGTCCATGACCAGCACTTCCTCGATGTCGAGCAGCTGGGCGTGCGCCGCGTGGCGCGCGCGTTCGAGCTCGGCGGCGGACAGCAGCGCGTCCGTTACCAGCGCTTCGTACTTGTTCTGCGATTGCATGCGGTTCCCGTCGTCGTGGTCGGCGAAAACCATCATCATGTGGATTTTCTGACAACGCCAGCTTGATCCCCCTCACGCGTGCCGGCGGAACCGGCGGGGCAGTGCTGTGTCAGTCAGGACCAAGCAAGTCGTGTGCGTCGAGGATGCCGTAGATGATTTCCGGACGGTTGTCGAGGCAGCGCCGGATGACGGTGGGGGCCGTCTGGCGGGTCATGGGGCACAGGCGCGGCCGTTCGGCGAGCACGATGCTCAGCCCGCCCTTGCCGGCCAGCAGGCCGGACCAGATATCCCGGCGTCTTTTCCACCGCTGCTCATGCGCGAATCGGAGGGGCAACGTTGTTCCACTAGCCCTCTTCGGTAGCCAGCCCAGGCGCGCCTTCGTGAAGCGAAGCTTTTTGAAGAGCAGCGTAACTGCTGCTTCGACTACTTTAATCCACGCAAGGATTGAGTTGCCGTTATCAACTCGGCCAGACGTTTACCAGAAGAACCGCGCACTTATGCATTGGATACATAGAAAGATACACAGTTTCTCGTACGCTAGGCACCTCGCCCTTAGCCAACCTCATCGGTTTTAGCAGTTCAGCCCGTGCAAAATAATTCGCGAAAGAATTCAGATTGCGAACCCAAATTCAACACGCGAGGCCGCGCTCGGGACGTAAGCGTCTTCCCACTGACGTCTTTACC
>NZ_JAVCWL010000063.1:0-7181 GCF_030846505.1 Massilia pseudoviolaceinigra
GTTCCTCGCTGCGATGGTCTGGAGCGTCGCAGGCCAGTCCAACAAGCTCGACCAGCTGATCATGAACACGGCAAAGCTGGAAAAGCGCGTCGACGAGCGCGACAGCCGGCTCGACATGGTGAAGGAAGCGCAGTACGAGCTTCGCCGTGTCAACGACGGCCTGGCCATGCGTGTCGACGCGCTGGAACGGTCGAGTCGCAAATGAGACTGCTTCCCGAATGGCGCACCGTCCTGCGCAAAGCCTGGAGCGTGAAGTTCAACGTCGCCGCGACGCTGTTCGGCGCCGCCGAGGTGGCCGTGGCCATCTGGATGCCTGACGGCATGCCGAACGGCGTGTTCGCCGGCGGCGCCGCGGCTGTCTCCATTTTCGCAAATGTATCGCGCCTCATGGCGCAGAAAGAACTCCATGGCAACGACAAATAGAATCCGCATGGGCATCGCCGGTCTGGTGCTGAGCGCTGGCGCGTTCGTCGGGATCCTGACGCGCGAGGGCTACACAGACGGCGTGATCATTCCGACGAAGGGCGACGTGCCCACAATCGGCTTTGGCACCACCGGCGGCGTCAAGGCCGGCGACCGCACCACGCCGGTCAAGGCGGCGCAGCGCGCGCTGCTCGACGTCCGGACCTACGAGGGCGCTGTCAAAAGCTGTGTGCGCGCCCCGATGACGCAGGCGGAATACGACGTGTACGTCGATCTGACCTACAACATCGGGTCGACCGCGTTTTGCAGCAGCACCATCGTGAAGCGGCTGAACGTGGGCGACTATCGTGCCGCGTGCGATGCAATCCTGATGTACCGATTCGCTGGCGGCTACGACTGCTCGACGCCTGGCAATCGACGCTGCGCCGGCCTGTGGGCAGATCGCCAGCGCTCGCATGCGCAGTGCGTGGCGGCGCAATGAGCGCCCTGGGCACGCTGGCCGCCGGCGTCACGGGCGGTATCTGGAAAATCATCGCCGTCGTGCTGCTGGCCGCCCTGCTGTTGGTGGGCGCGTGGACTGGCGGCGGCTGGTACCTCGCCGCGCGGGACCGCGACGCCGCCCGGGTGGAACTGGTCGCCGAGCGCGCAGCAACCGCCGAACTGCGCGCCGCCATCCAACTGCAGAACGATGCAATCGAGGCCGCTGGCAACGCCAAGGCCGCCGCCGACGCGCGCGGACTGGCCGCCCAGCAGCAGGCCGTTGCGAACGGCAAGCGCTTCGATGCCGCGCTGGCCCGGGTCGCTGGCGCGCGCGCCACGACATGCGACGAGGCTATGCCGGCCGTGAATGTCATTCTTGAGTGGGTGCGATGAGCGCGCGCCGCATGATGTGGCTGTGCGCCCTGGTGGCCGTCCTGTTGCTGGGCGCATGCGCTGGCCCGGCGCCCGCCATCCCGGTCGTCAAGGTGCCCGTGTATCGGTCATGCGTGGCTGCCGTGCCCGAGCGGCCGACGTTCGCCGTGCGCGGCCTGGCGCCCGATGCCAGCGACGGCGAAAAGGTGCTGGCCCTGGCGCGCGACTTGCCCGTGCACCTCAAGTACGAGGCCCAGCTGGAAGCTGTGATCGCTGGGTGCTTGTGAGCAGCAGTAAATAACCAGCGGTCCGCAACTCGTGTTTGGGTTACATTAGCGTACGACTTGAGGGCAGAATGCGGTCTTGGGCGCTGCCGCCTTTCTGATTCACGCTGAAAATTATTCACTTCAAGTTGGCACAGCGTGTCGCGGCAAGCTGATCTTAAAAATGCAGCCGATGGAAGGGATGTCTTCAACTGTGAGCGTTCCATTGTTTGCATTGACACTCTGCTTTGCGATTGTGAGCCCTAGGCCGACGCCTGTTCTGTTTTCGCCAGCTTGAGAAAATGGCAGGAACATGCTTTCGGCAACACCAGGACCAAGTCCCCCGCAATGATCTTTCACATCAATGATGATGCGGTCACCCGCCGCATATGCAGTAAGAAAAACTTCAGTCCGTGGTTGTGAAAATTTGAACGCGTTTTGCAGCAGATTTGCAACTGCGGCCATCAACAAGTCCCGAGTGCCATTGATCGCTAGGTCAGGGTCAACTTTTGGGACTCTAAAAATGCATTCATTTTTACCGATGGAAAGTGATGCTGCTGCATAAATTTCAGCAATGAAATCAGCGAGAGAAAACGAATCTAAAATCAAGCTGGTATGTCCGAATGTCCGGACATCTTCAATCGAGCTGGTGATGAGCCTATCAAGCGCCTGCAGGCTTCGTTCCAAGATCGACCCAGTTGAGCCACTGAAGCTAAGGTTACCTGCTTTGACAGCGACGAAGGCCATAGATGCCGTGCTCAGGTGATTGCGTAACTCATGTGCGAAGAAGCCTATACGCTTGTTTGACTCGACGGCATTTGCGTCTGTATTTAGCGCATCTCGCTGATAGCTAAATTCCGTCACAGCGTCCGAAATTGCGTTGTCGAGGCAGCGGTTCAATGTACGAAATTCATCAACTTGGAATGGCGCATCTCGCTCCACTGCCAGGTCGGTGATTGCCTGGCACAGGTCTCCGTAATCGTGTACTACCTGATCAACTGACAAGCCAAGATTGAGAAGGTCTTTGCCATGTTGAGCAGCTGATACGCTGACCTCATACAGGGCAGTTCCTCCTCCTGCCGGCCCCGAAATTCGCCGACTATCCAAGGGCGTTGAAGTCTGTTCAATTTCAAGAGTTCGGATCAGTTGATCGAGAAATAGAGGAACTCCATCCTTTAGTTGCTGTTCAGTAGCGGAACGGCCTGCACGTTGAGCAACCTTGCCCCGGCAACGTTTGGTTAGTTCGTCACGATTGTTGGATAAAAATGCGTGCATCATAGCAACCTCCATACCTGTGCATAACCACAGCGACAATCGCAGATGTGCGAAGCAATCTTGACGATTTGCTGATAGTAGCTGAATTTTCTTGGGATGAAGAGGAGTTTACTCGAGAATGCTCAGCACAACCGATATCGACGCCGGCCCGCTGATCCTGGAGAAGCACCGGATCGGCGGCCCGCCTTGGTCGCCCATGCAGATGGTCAGCGCCGAGCTGCTGGCGATCAAGGCGGCGACCCCAGTTGAGCCTGGGTGATATAGTGTCATTTCATACAGACATGAACGTCGAAGATGCCGATCCGACCTGCTCTTACGTCAGAGGACCTTGAGAAAATTGGCGAGCGCCAAGATGCGGCAGACGTCGCACTTCTACTCGGCGAAGTAAGGCGGTTACGTGGGATCGTGTTGCGTGCCGATCAGCTACAAATCTCTTTAGTACAGACGCGAAATCTCATCTTGGATGCACTTCGCAACGAGCTGAACAGGGAGCCTTGGATTCATGAGGAAAGACAGCGGCTTGGCGCATGATTGATGCGTCGCGCTCTTCATCCGCATAGGGAGCACTTTCGCACTGGGCGGGGGAATACAGAGTATCCGTTTGTGAGCATGAGTTGGGTTTTCAAGAGTATCATTTCGCAAATATTTCAGCGAGTAGTGATGAACAAGACGACACCTGGCGAGATTTCCCGATCCAACTTTGCCGACCGACTGCGCGCGACAGCAGCGTTTAAACCGTACAGCCGCAGCCCTGTTGCGCTTTCTAAGGCGTTTAACCTCCGCTTTCCACTGATGGCAATCACTTCACACGCGGCCAGAAAATGGCTCATAGGTGAGGCAATTCCTACGCAAGAAAAGCTGGTTGCACTTGCCGAATGGCTAGACGTTGATCCTACGTGGCTGCGTTATGGTGACTCTTCGGGGGCGACACGATCGTCGCCTTTGCAAAAATATTCTGATCGGATTGAATTCGATCTCCGCTTGCTAACTGAGAGCGAACGTAAGGTCATTCGCGCTGCATTGGATGCAGTGCTTGCAGTCCGGCAGCTCCGGAAGTAGGTCTGCATTACGTTGCGGAATTGATAAGTTTTTATGATGACCAAAACCCAAGTCGAGTATCGTGAGTACCTCATCTATGCGGATGCCGTGCGGACTGTTGACGATCAATTTTCAGCTGAGGTGCAAGTGGCCGGACCGTCCGGCCTCATTAGTTTTACTGCTCTTGGTTTGTTCGACACTGCTCCTGCCGCCAAAGACCACGCCACTCATTGGATCAAAGAATGGATCGATAGTGGTATCGCTGAGCAGGCCTTGGCTGATGCCATCAATAAAAACACTCCCGATCAAACGAAATAGGCGATGAGGGTAATCGTTAAGATATCCTCATGATGGCCATGAAATCGCTCAGCAAGAGCTCGATGCATGCTGGCTAAACATCTTTCAGCAGATGCACCAGATGTGATCCCACCTTCCCCCAAGCATCGCGCTTCTCGTCGGCATAGTCGTGGTGCAGGTAGTGCCGACGCACCTTGCTGCCAGGCAGAACGTGAGTCTTGCACCGGCCGATGCTCTCACTAATCAGCCGAGCGGTGCGAAGGTGAGCTGATAAGATCACTTAGTGGGGTGGACAATTTTCCCTCTTCGCAAATAGTGGCGCTGTGTGGTTTTCACGCTATCGTGCCCCAGCAATTCGCTTGCCGCCTGTTCGCCGCGCTCGTCGGAGATATCGTCCGCAGCCTTGGCGCGCAGGTCGTAGAACCAGAAGGCCCGGATATCGGCCGCAAGGGCAGGGGTGGCCAGCGCCGCAGCTTCACGCGCCGAGTCAAACTGGCTGCGCAGCGCCGGGGCCGTGAGACGCTTGCCGTGCGAATTGACCAGCAGTGCGCCCGTAACGTCATTGTGCGTAGCCTTGCGCGCTTCTATTCGCTTGACCAGTTCCGCCAGTCGGCCAGTGATGACGATCCGAAGCGGCTGCTTTGTCTTCTCCTGGGTGAGCATCAGATGCCCGTCGATGATGTCGTGCTCGGTCATGCGTAGCGCGTCGGCGGGGCGCTGGCCGGTCAGGTAGGCCAGATCCATCGCATCCTGTAGAGGCGCGCTGGCGCATGCGTACACGGCGTTGTAGACGGCATCGGTAATGTACACCGTCCGCCCGCTTGTTGAGCGAATGCCCCTTGATGCCCTCACACGGGTTGGGCAGGTCGGTATAGCCCCAACCGCGCGCCTGGTTCCACATCGTCGAGAACAAACGCTTGCAGCGATTCGCCGTAGTTGGCTTGTCCGAGTGGCGATCGAGAAATTGCCTGATATGCATGGGCCTAATTTTCGAGAGTGGCATATCGCAAAATACTTCGAGCAGGTGCTTTATATCTGATTGGTAAGTCCTTGCTGAGCTGGCCGCAAGTTTAGGCAGAGAGTCGACCAGATATCGCTGTTCAACGGGTCTGAACAACGCCTCGCTCATGGGGACAGCGATCGTATAGGTCTGGGCATATTTTTTTAGCGCCAGAATCAAATCGTCACCTAATGCAATTTCCTTGCGCGGCTTGTCTCTGGTGTACATGTAGTAGTAGACTTTTCCGCTGCGCTGCACCCGAGGATGCATGTACGGCGGCATATTCAGATTGCGCGTGTTTCGTCTTCCCCTTCTTTCCTTGGGGAGCACGGATTCTGTGACAGGGCGATTTTCCTTGCGCCCTTCGACGGCAGCTATGCTGACGACTGGTTTGCCAACACCGTTCACCCAGAACGGGATCTGCATTGTGCGAAGGGCTTCGATTTGTTTGGCACTTGTCTTACGCCCGGTCAGGTGTGCAACGTCGTCGGCACTCAAAAATGTGCTCACAATTTCCCCCTGGTGTCCCAGCGTTTCGCCCACTGGAGTTGTTGATTGCTCGCTCAATATTATCGCGGTACCGGCTCTTCATCGGTACGCGCGGCACTAACTTGCTATCTTCCCGGCGCAAAAATCGGCCCAGTCTCCCATGAGTAGAACCCGCTTGTCGAGCAACGTCCCTCGCCTGTAGGCCGCTTCAACTTTATCCGGCAACTTATGGGCCAGCGCGTGCTCGCAGACCTCGCGCGGATACGAGTTGCCCACAGCTTCCGCGCACCAGTCGCGAAACGTCGACCGGAAGCCGTGGACAGTAATGTCGTCGCGCTTCAAGCGCCGTAGCACTGCAGTAAGGCTCATGTCGGATAGCGGCCGATCTTCTCGTTGGCCAGGGAACAGGAAAGTCCCGGAGCGCTCCATTGCGCGGAGCACGGCGACGGCATCCGGAGCAAGCGGCACTTGGTGCTCAACCTCGGCCTTCATCCGTGAAGCCGGAATCGTCCACAGCGCCGCGTCAAAATCAATTTCATCCCAGGTTGCGCCGCGGACTTCGCCTGAGCGTGCTGCGGTCAAAATCGCGAACTCAAGGGCCCGTGCACCTGTTCCCGCGCTGCCGCGCAACGTCCGCATGAAGTCCCCAATTTCTCGCCAAGGCAAGGCAGCGTGGTGATCGACCTTTGCAATTTTCGCTGGTGCGGCCAATAGGTTATCCAAGTGCCCGCGCCAGCGCGCGGGATTCTCGCCTGTGCGGAAATTGCTCACGGTGGCCCAGTCAAGGATGCTTTCGATTCGGCCGCGCAGCCGTGTTGCCGTCTCCGTCTTCGAGTGCCAGATGGGGGTGAGGACTTTAACGACCAGGGCAGTGTCAATATCGGCCACGGGCAGCGCACCGATTATCGGGCCAGCGTAGGTATCAATCGTGCTTTCCCATTGCGCCGCATGCTTGGCATTCTTCCAGCCGGAACGGTGCGTGGTGATATAGGCTGTAGCGCACTGATCGAACGTCATCGCCTTCGCTCGTTCGAGGTCATCAGCGAGCTTGCCAGCGGCGCGTGCGGCGAGTGGATCTTGACCAGCGAGCAGGACGATGCGGCAATCCCTTGCTTTGACGCGAGCCTCGGCTAAAGTGACAGTGTGAGTCGCCCCAAGGCCCATCTCCCGCCGCTTCTCGCCGAACGTGAAGCGAAATATCCAGCTCTTTGTTAGCGATGCTGATATCTGCAAGTACAAACCGGCGCCATCGCTATAATAGCCTGGCACTTTCATTTTGCTCACGCCCAAGGGGGTGAGCTTTTCTACCGTTCTCGCCATTTTCTACCCACCATTGTACCCACCGTCGATATGTGGATTGTACCGCATGCATGTGAACAATGACGAACAGATTTATGGTCTACGCCCCGAGAATCTCATAGGACAGCGAACAAATGTGAACAATTCTGACCCAAAAATCGGCGGACCGTCTCTCCGCCAGGAACAAACAGGTAACTGATGTGAAAAGAAAAAAGCCAACCGTTGAGGTTGGCTTTTTTCATTTC
>NZ_JAVCWL010000064.1:0-6852 GCF_030846505.1 Massilia pseudoviolaceinigra
CTTACTTCGCTTCTTTCGAAACGCCCCTGATCTGTCTTGCAACTACTTGATTTCGCTACTGAATCAGCGGGGAGGCGAACTATAGCAAAGCCTCCCCGGAGTGGCAAGGCCTATTCTGATAATGTCGTAACGGAGTAACGCGAATCGGCGCGCATGCTGCCTGGCGTGAACGGCAGCATCGGCCAAGTCTTCTGCGAATACAAGGGCAACTGGTCGGCGTGGTAGGGCGACGCCGGATCGACAGACTGCCCATACAGAAGCATCGCATGCGCGACCGGCCCGGCCTCATCGAACATCACCGTCTGAACATAGCTGGTACCCCATGCAATCTGGTGATAGCCATCCGCCTGCAGCGGCGTCTCCATATGAATGGAATTGTAGGAACCATCAATATCGCCGATCGCACCGTGCAGCGGCACTCGTCGGCCATTGCGCGTATCGCTCTGATAATCGCCCAGCCGCCCGTCCAGCGGAACGTTCAGGGCCTGCATCTGCTGTGCCGCCTCCTTCAAGGCCGCCAGCATGCCAGGCCCCGCACCCGGAGCGAGCCCGCGCGGCGTATTCACGGGATCTGCCGGGTCCAGCGGAACAGCCCATTTGTCCGGAATATGCGACGCCCGGTTCCAGAACTCGCGAAACAGGACCGCGCCCCGGCTATCGAGGTTGGCATGCCTGTCCCATGCGTTTAATACCCGGCAGGCTTGCGCCACAATGGCATCGATGGAAGCGCCGCACAGCGGCAGGAACTCCGGGAGCATCAATTCAGCCGCATACACGCGATTGGCAAACGCCAGCTCCTGCACATCGCTCATCCGCAGCCGGCGGTGACTGGCCACGGCATCTTCAAGCTGCCTGAAGCCGATGCGCGTGCGCAGCATCTGCGCTACGCCGGTCTGCCCGTACAGCGGCGAGTAGCCGAAGGGCGCCGGCCCGGTGAGCAAAGCGCGCGGCGTCGACAGCCAGTAACTATCGTTGGAATTGCCGACATAATCGGTGCGCGTCATCCAGGGCGCCTCGACCGGCGAGAATACGCCCGCCGGCGCCCGAGTATCATCGCCCCACGCGCAGGCCGGGCGCGAGCCGTCGAACATCAGTAGCTGCGGCAGCACAAAACAATCGGACGCGAACATCTGCGCGCCAACCTTGGGCACGACACTCGCATCCGCGTACAGGACATTGCCATCGCGGTCCGCCGCCATGGTATTCACCCAGGGCAGGCCCACGATCCTGTCGAGCGATGCCTTCATCTCGCCGACATTTTTAGCGCTGCCTACGCCGATCCATTGTTCGATCAGACGCGTATTGTGGCGATTCGCATCGCCCAGCACATGCACCGCCTCGTTCGACCAGGTGATACCCGCATCCGGCTTGACCAGCACCGCGCCCTGCTTCGTAAAATAGAAGGTCTTGCTGCGCCGGCTCATGCGGCCATCGGAGCGCAAGCTGTCGACGCTGACGGTTTTGGAGCTCATCTTGGTGGGAACGCCATCGTACAGATACGTCGTGCCACTCGCATCGCGCGTATCGAGCGCCAGTCTGAAGGTCGTGAAATGGACCGCGCGCGTCACGGTATGCGTCCACGCCACATCCTTGTTAAAGCCGATGACGATAATGGGAATGCCGCCCAGGATGGCTCCCATGGCGTCGTACCGCCCCGGAATCGTCAGGTGCGCCTGATAAAAGCGGTCGGTGCTGGTCCAGGGATAATGCGGATTACCGAGCAGGATGCCGCGCCCGTTCACCGTCACGTCCTTGCCGAGCGCCAGTCCATTGCTGCCCAGTTGTTCCCGGGTCAGGCGCGCAAGCCTGCGATCAAGGAAGCCGATATCGCTGACCGCAACCGCTTCGCGCTTGTCCGCGAGCGAAAAGGCGGCAGCCCGCGCGGCATCGACGATCTCCTGCGCGAATACCTGGCCGGACGCGTGCAGCGCCTTTTCGGCGAGCACCAGCATCATGTCTTCGTACGTGATCGGCCTGACCCACGGCGCCGTGTTGCATGCGGCGGGATAGCGGCCGGCATACTCCTTGAGATAGCGGTTATAGCCGGCCGCGTAACCGGCCAACAAATCGCGCGCATCCTGGCTGCCGGCCGCGTACCCTGCTTTTAACTGCTCGGTATCGAGATAGCCTTTGAAAAAAAAGTCGCTGTCCTCGTTGTTCAGCTTCATGAAATCGCTATTGGCCCCATATTCGCCATTGCGCGCCGGCGTTGCCGCTTTATCGGCGCCAAAGAACTGTGAGCGCTCGCCGCGCACCGTGAGGATGGTATCGGCGAACATGCACACGTTATCCTGGGCATAGGCATAGGCCAGGCCGTAGCCGATGCCGCGAAAATCACGCGCACGTACATGGGCGATGCCGTGCGACGTGCGCGCCAGCTCGGCGCTGAACTGCGGACGGGCCACGGTCCGCGGTTCAGGTGCCTCGTCGCTACGCCCGCAGCCGCTCATGGCGAGCCCGGCCAGGCATGCCGCCAGGGCAGACCAAACCGGCCGATTGTGGCGAACCAAATCCAAAAATGCGCATCTCATGGTGACTCCCTTTCACTGGCGCCGGCCAGGATGACCGACAGGCAATCGTACGAACGCCGGCCTGGGGCGTATTGAGTGGAGTCAACAAAGGAAAACTGTGCCATGCAGCACGGCGGATAGTGTTCGCCCGTCTCAATTGTGTACGGTTGAATGGGCGCGCGTTTGAGCGTACTGTTCAGGCATGGACAAGCCGGTTATCGAACGCAACGGGTTGCATGAGGAGATGCGTAACATCATCGAAGAGGCGCGCGTGATTCTTCCCGGCGTGCAAGCGCTGTTCGGCTTTCAAACCATCGCCGTCTTCAATGACCGCTTTGCCGAACTGCCATCATACGTAACCTTGTGCCACCTGATCGGGCTGGGCATGGTGATCATCGCCGTCGCGCTGGTGATGACGCCGGCCGTCTACTACCGGGTGGTTGGCCCGGCCAATGTATCGCGCCGGATGATCGCGCGTTCGTCATGGCTGATCCGGTGCGCCCTTGCGCCTCTGGCGTGCGGGCTTGCGCTGGATATGTTCACGGTCATCTTTGTGACCACGCGCGGCTTGCCGGCCAGCGTGGCGGGCGCGCTGCTGACCTTGCTCATCCTGATTGCCTTGTGGTTCGCATTCCCCTGGTACGAGCGCAGGCGCTGCCGTTCGCGCCAGGGCGATGCGGGGCATCACTAGCGAGTGGATGGCGGTGCTCAATAAACACTAGATGAAGCATGCGCCATAGGCGCCGCAACGGCGGCTATGGCGGCATTGTCGCATTGTCAGTAAGCAGGCATTACCGGCCTGCGTTGGCCGTGAACGACGTACCGAGTCGGCTGCGCCCTGGCGCCGCCACCGGTACGTGGCGGCCCGGTCAGGCTCAGTACGGACTGGCGGTCGGGCGCACGATGATTTCACTCACGTCCACGTCGGCCGGCTGGTCGATGGCAAAGCGGATGGCACTGGCAATGGCCGACGGTGCGATCGCCACGCGCCGGAAGTCGCGCATTGCCTCGCGCGCCAGCGGATCGGAAATTGTTTCCGCCAGCTCGGACTCGGTCACGCCGGGAGAGATCACGGTCACGCGGATGTCGCCGCCCACTTCCTGGCGCAAGCCCTCCGACAGGGCGCCCACCGCGAACTTGGTCGCGCAGTACACGGCGGCAGTGGGACTGACCGCATGGCCGCCAATCGACGAGAGATTGATGAACTGGCCCGAGCGCTGTTGCTGCATCAGCGGCAGTGTAGCTGCGATGCCGTGCAGGACGCCGCGGATATTCACATCGATCATATGATTCCATTCATCGACCTTGAGCGCATCGAGCCTGGACAAGGGCATCACCCCGGCGTTGTTGACGAGCACGTCGACACGCTTGTAGACGTCGAGCGCGAAGGCCACGAAGCCTTGCACATCTTCCAGGCGGCATACGTCCATCGCGAAACTTTCAGCGGCACCACCTTCGCTGCGGATCTCGGCAACCAGGGCTGTGAGGCGGTCGGCGCGGCGCGCCCCGAGCACGAGGCGGTAACCGTGGCGTCCGAGCAAGCGCGCGGTCGCGGCGCCGATGCCGCTGCTGGCGCCCGTGATGAGGACCACTTTCTGATGCGAATGAGGATGGCTGGACATGTGATTCTCCTTGAATGGCGGACAGGTGATGCATCTTACAAATCACTGGCACGCACGGAAATACACAGGACTCTCGGCTGATTGCCTATTTCTACAAGGTGTCAATGCATGCGGGCATGCGCATGCGAGGCGGGTGGGCGAATGCTCCGTCGAACTTGAATCCGCCTACCTGTGGCTGATGAGAAAAAGAAATATTTGATGCTTTCGTTAGGTGTAATATTCGCAGAGGCATGCCGATCCGGGCCTCGAGGACGGCGTGCACGCATGGCCGGTGCGCACCACACCGTGGAACGTATAAAAATAAAACCGGCGGCATTGCCGGAAGATTGTCTGGGGGTGGGGATGGGTTTGACGGCGAAGACCAAGATCGATTGGCGCGAGCAATGCGCGCAGCCGCGATCTTCTGTTAACCCGCCACATACCGATGCGAGGATGCTCTGAGTCAAGCCTCCGTCAAGACCTATCTGCCCTGGGTCGTCGCCGCTGCGCTGTTCATGGAACAGCTCGATGCGACCATCGTCAACACGGCGGTGCCGAGCATCGCGGCGAGTTTCGGCGTCAGTCCGCTCAGCCTGAAATCCATCGTGTCCAGTTACATCCTCAGCCTGGCCGTCGGCATTCCGGTCAGCGGATGGATGGCGGACCGCTTCGGCACGCGGCGCGTGTTCGCGGTGGCCATCGTGGTCTTCACGATCGCATCGGTGCTTTGCGGCATGGCGGTCAACACCCCGATGATGATCGCCGCCCGCTTGCTGCAAGGCTTCGGCGGCGCCATGATGATGCCGGTCGGGCGCCTCGCCATCATCCGCACCTTTCCCAAGTCCGAGCTGCTGGGCGCAATGAATTTCGTGATCATTCCGGCGCTGATCGGCCCGCTCCTGGGACCGACGATCGGCGGGCTGGTGGTGCACTGGGTGTCGTGGCGCTACATTTTCTTCATTAACGTGCCGGTCGGCCTGGTCGCGCTGTTCCTGGTGTTCCGCTACATGCCCGACTATCGCGCGGCGCAGCGGCGGCCGCTCGACGTGATCGGCCTGATCCTGTTCAGCTCGGGAACCGCGATGCTGTCGTGGTTTTTGGAAATTTTCGGCGAACACACCCTGGCGCCCGTGACAGCGGCGGCCATGCTGGGGTCCTCGCTCGCCTTGCTGGGCACGTATGGCTTGTATGCAAGAGGCAGGAAGTATCCGCTGCTGCGCCTGTCGTTGTTTCACATCCGCACCTTCCGCATTGCTGTCGTCGGCGGTTTCCTGACGCGGCTGGGGCTGGGCGGCATGCCGTTCCTGCTGCCGCTGCTGTACCAGGTGGGGCTGGGTTTTCCGGCGTGGAAATCGGGCTTGCTGATGATGCCGGCCGCCATCGCGGCGATGGCGATGAAACTGGTGTCGCAACGTTTGCTGCACCGCTTCGGCTATCGCCAGATCCTGGTGGTGAATACGGTGTGCATCGGTTTGACGATCGGCCTGTTTTCCTTCATCGGCGTCGGCACGCCGCTGGTGTTGATCGTGATGCTCGGGCTGACCCAGGGATTTTTTAATTCGCTGCAGTTCTCGTGCATGAATTCACTCGCGTATGCCGATATCGACGATCAGGATTCGAGCATGGCCAGTACGATGTCGAGCTCGTTCCAGCAGTTGTCGATGAGTTTCGGGCTGGCCGCCGGATCGCTGGTCACTGCCTGGTTCCTGGGCGATGTGCCGCAATCCGACCGCACCATCGTTATCAGCGCGCTGCATCATGGTTTTGCGACGCTGTCGATCATTACCGTGATTTCGTCGCTGACCTTCTGGCGTTTGCAGCAAAACGATGGCGAGAGCATCAGCCGCGGTACGGCGCTCAGGCTTGAGCGCTAAACCTGGCTGCGACGCCCGCGGTTTCTGATGCTTGCAGCGGCTACTACGGTGGAATGAGCACCTTCAGCACAGTCAGCAATGACTTCGTCCTCGAGGTTAGCAAGAATGGTTTCATCCGCAGGACGCCATCTGTGGATGAAAACTTTGCCTACGGTTTCGCTGCCAATACGCTGTACGCACTCAAGACAGCCGACGGCACGAATGCGTTTTCCATTCTGGCCAGAGTGACGTCAGGCGATGATAACCCTACCTCGCTGCCTGTGTTGTCGGGCAAACAAAGCGCATTCGCCATCAATAACGGCACCCTGGTCGGCTTCGATCTGGCGACGAAGTCATTGGCGTGGAAAGCTGCGGGACTCGCTGTTGGCGTGCCCGTTTATGCCAAGGATGTGGTGTATGTTCTCACCGCAAAGGGCGCAGAACTGGAAGCGCGCTCGCCTGAAACCGGGGCTTTGCTCTGGTCCTCCGATAAATTGCACGACTACGATAAATTTGAGCAATTGGTCGTGACGGACAATCTGGCATTTGTCAGTTCGGCGGACCGCACCGCTGCAATTGACTTGAACACGCGCAAAATCGTCTGGGAATACCCGTTGGGTGGAACACTGTCGATCTCAAATCGCGGCGTGCTGTATATTACCGGGGGCAAGCGTGAGAAGTTGGCCGCCATTAATCTGGAATGAAGGACAACAGGCGAGGCCGATGTGCTGGCCTTTTCTCCTGAGGAATTTTGTTAATTGATTTAATAGCCCAGCGCAGTGTGGGCTATTTTTTTTGTATGCCCTGGCACCGGGCGCGCCAGCAGGCGAAAAAAAACCCCACCTGCACGAAACGCGATTGAGCGCGTTGGCTGGTGGGGCTTTCTCA
>NZ_JAVCWL010000065.1:0-5173 GCF_030846505.1 Massilia pseudoviolaceinigra
GGGCGGTATATCCAAAGCGATCCTATCGGGCTACGTGGCGGCATTAATACCTACGGTTACGTTGGCGGAAATCCCCTGTCCTTAGTCGATCCTTTGGGACTGGCTGACCGTACCCCTGATTTTTCGATAACGGGTGCAAATAATCCGGTGCGGCAAATTTGGGATGCTGCCGCGAACTATGCCCCAAAGATAACACCTGACTACGTTTCGGGTTCGGTAAATGTATACGTAGCCACTGGCGGGTTCGCAATTAACCTTCATGACGGAACAACATTTTACCAAGGCGGACTTACGCGAAATTATCCCGCGTATTCAAAAAAGCCCGGTTTTTGTTTGCTTGCCGGAAATATTTATGGCGGCGGCGATGCGGATAGCACAAACAGTTATTTAGGTGGCGGGGGGGTGCAATCCACTGCAATATTTCCAGCGGGCAATCCTTGGGTAGGGGTCGGTGGTGGCTTTGGACACGCATATGGTGGTGCTACTGCGGTAGAGTATGGCGTCGGAACACCTGGATTCAGTGTTTCCCCAGTTACGTATGGAAAGAAAAAACCATGACCAAGCGAAAATCGCAACAGGAGCTGTTAAAGGATGCTTTTACAAAGACGGTGGACCAGCGTTACGCCGAATCGTCAAAAGGCGAGAAAATCACTTACTGGATATCTTTAGGCATAGCTTGCGGCATTATTTTATATGTACTTTTGAAATAATCTCCTTACACTGCGCACTTCGGATTGCCCCGGTCGGATCGTGCGGCCGGGTCAATCCCGACAGACGTACACGAACGGAGCAGCACGTTAAGAGCTGGCCGCATGAACGCCAGTTGACGTCGGCCGTATCTTGTTCGTTTCTTGCTCGTATCCTGTCGTAGTCTATTCGTATCTAGCCTATCCTGTCGGGCTGCTGAAAAATCCGCCAGGATACAAAAAACCAGCAACAAACGGTACTTGACAGGGTGCGCGGGGAGTCCCTGCCGCCCCTGCCGATCTATCACATATCACGCAACCTTCGGTTTCGGCGGGAACCCGCGCTGCGCTTAGGTTCGCGCGTATTACGGGGTCCCTGCGTTCTGTCTTACAGGGGTGAGCTCGCATTGCCAAGCAATCCCCGTGGTTGTAGGCGAGCTCTGTAATACATCGCGTTCCTGCACAAGGGGCGGCGCGGTGTAGGGCCGAACTAGATACGGACGCGGCAAGCCGCCACATACACCGCTGCCCGGCGTTCGGTGGCTTCCTCCTGAGACCCTCATGCCCCCACCCCGGCCGCCAATATGTGCCTCTGGATACGTGCCTATGGTACGTGCCTAAGGGCAGGTGCCTATAGGATTTCTACCTAGGAGTAGGCGCGTCTAGAGCTAGGGGCAGCTGCATGTATCCTATGGACCCGTAGCCATGCCCTACAGAGCGAGACGTGGCGTGCCGCATGCGGGCGCAAATAAAGTCGGCGTATTGGCATCAAATTCGTGATAAATTCTCAAATCCATGATAAAACATCGCCTGTCCCAGCCACTACAAATAATGCGATGCTCCAGCCACCTAAAGCTCCTAAGACCTCTTCCACCGATGACCTGCCCGATGCCGACAAGCTGGAGGTGGGGCGGCGCATCAAGCAGCACCGCGAGCGGCACCGCTGGACGCTGGACGAGCTGAGCCAGGCCACCAAGCACGTCGATCCGCAGCAGGCGGGCGTGTCCAAGGTGTCTATCTCGCGCTACGAGAATGCCGACAGTTACCCCGGCTACCGTGAGATCAAGCTGATCGCGCAGGCCCTGGGTGAACCCATTACCCATTTCTTCTATGGTGACCGGCCCGACCCGTTCAGTGGCTGGCATATGTCCCTGGACGACTACTTGCGCCACATCATCAAGGATGTCCTGATCGAAGAAGGGCTGGTGGCGGGGCAGTCGATATCGGACAAGGAAAGCCAAAAGATGGTTGGCATGGCCGATATCAACCATCGTCGGCAACGACTGCGGCCGAGCCGTGATCCTGCTGAGCGAGCGGCTAAGGCAACGCAGCAGGCTGCGGATTTGGACGCGCTAGAACGGTCGGCCGTTGAGTTAGACAAGGCGATGGGTGTAGATGGCAAACAGACCAAAACAAAACAAAAATGAGATAAATCTCGAAATTGATTTGACGTAGGGAGTGATGAGTTCTAATATCACGTTCGAGAATGATCTCGAATTTGATATTTGGCTGCATGACACCTACCCCCGACCTAGCTTTATCCCGACGTAACGCGCGCATTGCCGCGCATCCTGGCTTGAACGGCATGCCGCCGCGCTGGAAAAGCCAGCTCACCAAGCGCGTCACCGACGCCTGCCAACACTTCCTGCTGCCGCAAACGGTCGATTCGATTGTTGATCGCAACATCAACGCATTTCGCGCCAGCTACCTGCCTGGCGGACTAGACCTGACAGCCACCGATGGCGAGATCGTCGAGCATGCGCGCCGCCGCGCCGATGCTGCCGCGCTGATCCTGGCCGGCACCAGCGACGCGCAGGCGAAGCAGGCGATCATCGAGCACACATGCAGCACCGCCCGCGTGCCGGTACCGAAGGGCGACACCCTGGATGCGCAAGTAAAGCGGCTGTCGTGCTGCCACTGGTGGCGTCGTCAATTGCGGCGCCAGTACGCCCGCACGCTGGAAAATGGCAATATCCGCCTGCACCTGGTGCAACGCCAGCGCGATCCCTACGCCAGCCGCGACGCGATGCTGCGCTGCCTGCGCGAGGAAACGCGTAACCGGCTGTGGATGGAATCGACGGTGCTGGAGAACGAGAACGGCGACCGGTTTACCTTGCAAGAGCTGTCCGAGCGCGGCACCAGCAACAAGGCGATTCGCCGTGCCGAACTGATGACGCGCATACGCGGCATGGAGGACTACGCCCGCGATCATGGTTACAGCGCGTTGTTCGCCACGATCACTTGCCCCTCGTGCTACCACGCCACGCTGGCCGGCAGCGGCCAGGGCAACCCGGCCTACCGGGGCCATACGCCACGCCAAGCGCAGGATTACCTGTGCAAGCTGTGGGGCCGGGTGCGGGCCAAGCTGGAGCGCGAAGGCATCGAGCTGTACGGCCTGCGCGTGGCCGAGCCGCACCATGACGCCTGCCCGCACTGGCACTTGATCGTGTTCGTGCTGCCGCAGCACGCGGCGCGGCTGGAGGCGATCATCCGTCATTACGCGCTGGAGGCGCACTCGGACGAGGTGGGCGCGGCCAAGAACCGCTGCCACTTCGTCCCCATCGACCCCGACAAGGGCAGCGCCACCGGCTACGTGGCCAAGTACATTGCCAAGAACATTGACGGCTACAAGCTGGAGCTGGACGTGACGGGCGAGCCGGCGATCACGGCCAGCCTGCATGTGACGGCCTGGGCCAAGACCCACGGCATCCGCCAATTCCAGGCATTCGGTGCGGGCAGCATCACGCTGTGGCGCGAACTGCGCCGTATCCCCAAGGCCACCATTGCCGACGCGCCCGCACACTTGCAAGCCGCATGGCAGGCCGCACAGAAGACCTTAACTGCCGAAGGCGACACCGACCAGCGCGCCGACTACGCCTTGTTCCTGACGGCGCTTGGTGGTGTGGCGATCCCGCGCAAACAGACCCGTATCCAGCTGGCTAAGGTGCATTACGACACGCCCGGCAAATATGGTGAAGCGATGGGCGAAAAGCCTATCGGCATCGTAGCCAGCGATGCGCCGTTCAAGGTGTACGAATCGACGCGCTACACCTGGACGCGGATCGACACACCGGCTTGCGTGGGCGGTGAATCGAACGCGCGCACGATCGCCACGGACGGTACCGCGCAAGCGCAGGAGGTGTTGAAAAAATCGGGCTTTGCTTTACCTTGGACTCGTGTAAATAACTGTACGCTGGAAACTGCCGGCGAAACGCCGCCACTGCCGTGCTGGATGGAAAACGATGGCTGGGAAAGTCGGATTGACGAGCAAATGCGATGTTAGCAAGCGCGAATCGGCAACCTAGTTCAGGAAAACACAGAAAAGCGGCACGCCCAAGACCTTAGGCGGGGATTGCCGCACGCGCTGAAATGGGGAGCACACGATCAAATCCGGCGGAGCGTCGAAACTGCTGCTGACGGCCCGCGGCTGTTCATGGCCGAGCTGGTTAGCGGAATAGTGGCGGGGTCGAACGTGGCGGCACCGGCATTGGCGGCGCTCTCGGCGTGGCGAATGAAGCGGACGGTTAGGGTAGGCATGCGTGGCTATTTGTTTATAGTTAACAAAAAAAGCCTCCCCTAACCCCGGCTGGTGCGTGGGGCTCAAGAGAGACTTCTTTGTAGTTGCCAAGACCAATGCTACGAAGGGTCATTTCCTCGTGTAAACCGGCTGGCATCGTGTTTCAAAATGAGTGATTCGAGCAGCACGCGAACAATCTGCTTCTCCTCCGCTGTGAACTGGCTTAACGCTTCGAACTGTAAGCGCAAGTCATCGTCTGGGCCACGTTCATGCTCATCAAAAACAAGCGCATCTGCGCTTACCCCTAACGCAACAGCGAGTTTGCGGATCACTTCCAAAGTGGGCTGCGTTTCGTTCGCCTCGTAGCGTCGAATCATCGTCACATGGCAGCCGACCTTCTCAGCCAGGACAAGTTGAGTCAAAGAGCGAACCTTGCGTAGCGCCGCCAAACGTTTGCCGAAATTCATCGTCAGTAAATGCCAAGTGAGTAGTGGCGTCACTGTACCCCCCGATTTTTAAATGCTTGTTGCAACATACCATATGTGCGTGCTTTAATATACCATTAATGCATATTGACAGGTTTTTGAGAAAAGGCGGATTTATGGCACGTATCCCGGAAGCTGAGATCGAGCGACTAAAAAAAGACGTGTCGGTGCAGCAATTGGCTGAAGCACGCGGCATCGAGCTGAAGGGCCACGGCGACAACTTGGTGGGCCGCTGCCCGTTCCACGCCGACAAGACGCCCTCGCTGGTCATCAGCCCCGAGAAAAACCTGTGGCACTGCCTTGGCGCGTGCCAGGCAGGCGGCGGGCCGATTGATTGGGTCATGAAGGCGAACGGCGTATCGTTCCGGCATGCGGTCGAGTTGCTGCGTGCCGATTCCGCTTTAGCCGCTGGGGTTGGCGAGCCGGTCAAGGTATCGCGCACGCGCAAGCTGCCGCCGCCAGCAGCGCCGTCCGCCGCCGACGGC
>NZ_JAVCWL010000066.1:0-4552 GCF_030846505.1 Massilia pseudoviolaceinigra
ACCTGACGCGCATTTCTCCTAATTTCGCCACTTTCCCTAGTCCAATCAACCGCTTGCAGCAGCTAAATTCAGATGCCGCCCCTGCATTGTTGCAAATTTTCCTAGACACGCATTCTGGCTTGCGCGCACGCGCGAGGCAAGGCATTTCTGGCACGGGGTGGCGGATCGGCGGCGCGTGCGCAGTCAAGGGCGCGCAGCGGCGCAGCGAACCCTTGACGGTCGGGGACGAAACACGCTCGGGCATGCGGTGCAAGGCGGGTGCATCCCTTGCACCGCCTGTAGACGCGGGATTGGGGTTGGTTTTGGTGAGTGGCGCTTGGCCTGCTACCGACGTAGTTCGGCGCGGGTTGTGCGTCCTGGCGCGGCCTTGCCAGGGTTTCAAAGGGAGTCCCTTTGGCACGGGTATGAATGCCAAACCCGGCAGGGTTTTGTATTCATATCTGTCGTGCCTATGCCAGGGCATTTCCCGCAGGCGGACGGTTGCATTGGGGTTGCAGATGGTTGCTTATGGTTGCAGCGCGGTGGCACCTAGTTGCATGGGGTTGCAAATCGGTTGCATGGGGGCGTTATTACCAAACATATAGGAATCGCCGTTGGCGTTACCGAACATATTAAGATTCCTATGTTTTCCCGGCCGCGGATCGGGCGCCTCAACGTGGCGCGAATCCCTTATCGGCTAGCGCCTCGCGCACCTTCTCGCCGGCGTCGACCATCTCGTATGCCTCCTGCTTGTCGATGGCCAGCGACAGGTAATTGCTATACCCGACGCGCTTGAGGAACTGGGCGAGCGCCATCGCCAGGTCGTCCGGCAGCTCCACTTCGATGATGGTCATGGCGTCCCTCGCTATGGTGGTCAGTCCGGCTGATGCATCGCCTCGGCATCCAGGGCATCCAGGAGCGCAGCGCGCACGCCGACATCGCTTCCCCCTACTGTGCCGTCGTGCGCAGCGCCACGGGCCTGTAATCGCGCAGGATGGGTCGCCTCATGCACTTCCTTGAGCTTCATGATCGCCACCCGTGTATAAACTTCGGTGGTGGTCAGCTCGGCGTGTCCCAGCAACGCCTGGATGAACCTGATGTCCGCACCGTTCTCCAGCATGTGGGTGGCGCAGGCATGGCGGAACAGGTGGCAGGAGCTATTTAACGGGCCGGACGCCTGGACACGATCAAGGTTGGCGCGGTCAATGGTTTTCTTGGCAATGCCCGACATCTGCTTGGCACTGACACGTTCGTGGTGTTTCGACAGGAACAGCGTCGCGTCGCTATCGTCGTCAAGGTAGCGCGGCCGCACTTCCTGTACATACCGGGCAATCCAGGCCAAGGCCCGCTCGCCAATCGGTACCATGCGGTCCTTCTTGCCTTTGCCCAGCCGCACCAGCACCGTGCCGCGCTCGGCGTCGATGTCATTGAGATCGAGGCCGACCAGCTCGGCGCGGCGCATGCCGGTGCTATACAGCGCTTCCAGCATGGCCCGGTCCCGGATGCCAAAGCCCGAGGGGTCGTCAATGTCGGCCGCGTTCAGTACCTGGGCAATTTCGGCGACGGTCAGCACATGGCGCGGCAAGCGCGTCTCCTGCCTTGGCAGTTCCATTTCGCTGGCCGGGTTGAACAACAGGTGATGGCTTTTCGCCATCCACTTGAAGAACATGCGCACCGTGATCAGGCGCTTGCTCTGGGTCTGGCACGACAGCGGCGCACCGTCGGCCTTGCGCCGGTAGGCAAAGATGTATTGGCGGTAGCGCTCCAGCATCGCCCGCGTCACCTCGTGCGGCGTGTTGACGCTGCGCTCCTCGCACCAGTCGATGAAGTAGCCCATTTCGATGCGCCGGTTCTTGAGCGTCGTCGCCGAGTAGTGCATGGCCTGCGTCCAGTCGATGAACTCGATCAGGTAGGAGCGGAAGCCGCCACGGGTTTTCGGATCACCGGCATAGTGCAGCGGACCGGGGAGCTTGCCAGGACGTGCCGGCCTCATGCCGCCTCCGCCGACTTCGGTACGACCAGCGCGTGACCGTTCGTCATAGGAAGTGCGTTTTCAGTGGCGAATGGCGCATTTTCTGCCGCAACCCTTGCCAGCACTGGCGTTGTGGCCGATTTGACGGCCCGACCGGGGGCCGACCACCCACCGACCACGGGCCGACCGGGGGCCGACTGCGCTTGCCCATGCCCCGACCGCTGCCCGTCGTAGTCATTGAGCGCGCCGGCATCGAGCAACCCGGTCAGGTGCGGCGCGTTGTTGCCGTCGCCGTCATACAGCAATTCATACACATAGCCCTGCCCACGCTCGGCGCGGTGCACCAGCAGGTATTCCAGCTCGGCCAGCCGCCCAAGGTGGATTTTAAGCTGGGTATCTCCCCAACCGGTCGCCTCGCGCACGTCCTTGCGGCTAAAGTGATACTCGGTGCGGCGGATTCCCAGCGCTGCGGCCGACGTATCGACCAGCGCATCTACCAAGCTCAAGAGTCGGCGCGTCTGCGGCGGCAGCTCGTCAAGGCTGCGGCCCAGCACCTCATGCGTCAGCCTGTTGGCCTGCTCGATGTCGGACGCCGTGACCTCGATGTATTCCAGCGCAGCCCCGTTGCCGCCCGTCGTGCTCTTGATGGCGCGCTGGTGTTGGTGCAGCAAGGCGATGGTGTCAATCAGCGTCAGATATTTTTCGTGATCGCGCCGGGTTCGCGTTTTGTCCGACAGGAATGTGAGCTGGTCGGCGTAGGGATTGACCACGGCCAGCGGGCGCAGCAGGCGTTGTGCATTGCGGTGCAGGGCCAGGATCGCATCCTTTCCCTGTTTCGCCATCAGGCCCGACAGCATGCGCCGGTTGCGTTGCAGGCTGTGGATCGCCTCGGTTTGCTCGCGTCCTTCATCGACGGTGAGGACGATGCAGCGGTTCATCAGTTCTTCGTCGATCTCGATGGCCGTCGTGGTCAGGAAGATCATGACCGGGCCGGTGACGCGGTATTCCTGCGTGATGAGGTTGCCCGTATTGGCATCCTTGCCGGTCGATGCAATCATCAACTCGCCTTCGCTTTGCAGCAGTTTTAAGGCGTAGCTGGCCCGGCTCGCGCCTTCCTCTTCAACGATGGCAAGTATCTTGTGCTGCAAGTTCGTCTCGCCCATGTAGAACAGGCTCTGGCCGGTCATGGCGCTGTACTTGATGCGTTCTTCCTCCGGGATCATCGCCAGCACCGCATCCATTAGGGAGCTTTTTCCGGCCGCGCTTGACGACTGCACGACGATGGCCAGCGGCCTATCGAGCTTGCGGCTGACTGCGGCCAGGTAGCCAACAAGCTTGTTGGTGCGCTCGCCGACCAGCCCGCAACCGTCGAAGTCGGCCACGATCCGGTCCAGCAGGTCAGGCGCGCGCAGCAGTGCCAGGGAGGCATCGCGCTCGGCGTCGGTCATGGTCGGCACGGCCGGCGCCGTTTTGGTCGCGGACTTGATGCGCTCGTCTTGCAACGCTTCCAGTTTTAGCAGGATGCGCCCCAGGTCGTGCTTGATGAGGTCGTCCCGCACGGCCAGCTCCTTGGCAGCGTACAGCAGGTACTGGCTACGGCCGCGCGCGCTGTACAGGTCCAGCGTATCGATGAAGTAGGCATCCTTGCAGGACACGAGCAGGTTGATCTTGAGCGTTTCGGGCGACAGGTTTTTCGGCAGGCCGCGCACGCGATAGCGCCGGTCGCCGAAGGTGAACACCACTTCATCATCCTTGATTTCGGCCTCGATGGACGCCGCCGCTGGCGCGGCCGTGGGCGAAGCGGCTAAGCCGGTGGAGTCCGACGGCAGAACGACAGCGGCGGCGGTAGCCGCATTGGATGACGGTGCCGGTGCAGGTGCGGGCGTCACGACCGGCGAAGGTTCGGCGCTGGCGTCGGTGATGGTGGCGGTGGCGGTGCACTCCATCGCCTCGACGTGCTGGCCGGGTGCTGCCTGCGGCGCTACACCCTTGCCGCACCATGCTGCCTTGCGGATCAGGATGCCCAGGCTTTTCGATGCCGGCGTGACCTTCAAGGCGTATTCGTTGGCTTCCATCCCCTTGGGGAGCTGGATGCGGTAGCACTCGATGCCGATTGCATTCAACTGCTCGGCCAGCGCGTTGGCCGCATTGTCGCCCGCGTCGTCGCGGTCATATGCAATCAGGACGCGCTTGGTGCCGTGCCGCTGAAACGCGGCGATATGGTCGGGCGTAAAACCGGACGTGCCATAGCTGGTCGTGACGTTGTGATAGCCCGCCTGCCAGAACGTGAGCGCGTCGATCAGGGCCTCGCACAGGATGATTTCCTCGTGCTGCTGCAACGCCGCCTCGTTCCATACGCCCTGGTGTGGCCCCGGCAGATACAGGTGCGTCGGCGTGCCGGTGCGCAGATCGTCGCGCAGCTTGCGCGCGTAGACTTCGGTGACATTGCCGCCAATGTCGATGACCGGCACGACGACGGAACCGTTGAAGTGCTCGTGACCGGTTTCGCGCAGGATGCCGATGCCTTGCAAACGGCCCTTGAGTTCCGCGCCGGCCTTGACGTTTTTGGCGGGGAGCCGGTAGCCCAGCGTGCGGTTAGCG
>NZ_JAVCWL010000067.1:0-4175 GCF_030846505.1 Massilia pseudoviolaceinigra
CCAAAGCGATCCCATTGGGCTTGATGGTGGTATTAATACCTACGTTTATGCTGATGGAAGCCCAATATTATTAAGTGACCGGCTTGGCCTTGCCCCGGGTGATATTTACTCGACGCCTGATCGAGCTGCGACGCAAGCTATTAGAGATGTCAATCCTCGTTCCATTAAAGAGAATCTTGAATACGGTGGGAGAATATGCATAATTTCAAAAAATAAATGCACGTATACACCACCGGTAAAAGGAACAAGGACACACGCGACAGGTATTCCTAATTGTCCGGCTAATCAATCTAATGGAGGGATTTATCACACACACGGAGATCATAAGGCCGGCTATTGGGCCACCGTGTTCTCAGGAGGGGATCAAACTATTTCAGATGCTGAAGGGATGCCAATATATTTGGGTAATCCAGACGGACTTATTTTAAAATATACGCCCATTCCTAATAAGCCATATGCAGGTAAAGTAATAATACTGGGAAGCGGAGCGAAATGAAAATTATGATGAAGAAGATAATATTATTGGCATCCTTAAATTTGTGGTTTGCATATTTACCCGCACAAGCTTCTTCTGTTGTTGAAGTGTCAATCGCTCAACTGATTGCTTCGCCAGAACGCTTTGACGGGAAATTGGTCAGTGTGGTAGGTTTTTTTCAAAACGAAATGGAAGAAAGCGCTATCTATCTTAATCGAGATGAGATGGTTCAAGCCATTCGTAAAAATGGAATTTGGATCGAGCTTAATTCCTCGCAAATGCAATCGATCACAAAATTACACAACGATTATGCAAAAATAGAAGGATTATTTAGTGCTACTGAGCGCGGACATTTTGGACTTTGGTCTGGATCAATTAAAGATATTAAAAAAATATTTAGATGGACTCCCCCACCGATCAAAAGAAAAAAATCGCTAACGGGGCATTAATTTTCGAAATGTTGATTCTATGAGTACAACTACCACAGGGATTATGATCCGCAGACGGGGCGATATATTCAATCTGATCCGATTGGCCTCAACGGTGGAATCAATACCTACGCTTACGTAGGTGGGAATCCATTAAGCAATATTGATCCAACCGGGCTGTGCGTCGGCCCGGTGATGGTGGCGTGCGTTTATATAGCCGAAAATACTGTTGGACTTCTACTTGTCGCCGAAGTTGGGATCGCTATAACAACTGGTGCAACAGTTCCAGGGCCGGCAGCAGGGCTGAGCAATTCCGCCAGAACTATCGCTCAAGAGGTAGGATCTGTGCAGGTTTTCTCTAATTGGGCTCGTGCCAAAAATGCGCTTGGATCGACAACGAGCAAACCAATACATCATGTCGTTGAGCAGTGCCAAGCCGCGCGTTCCGGTTTCCCTGTTTCGCGTATAAACACAACCGATAATCTTATTCGCATAGATCAAGTTGCGCATGATGCGGTTAGCAAGTATTACTCTACAAGTCTTCCTGGTCTTAAAGGCCAATTCCGTGACACATTGAGCGGAAAAACATTTGAGGAGCAGCACGCGGTTGGTATGGATTTGGTACAAAAGGCTTTGAACGGAACGCTATGAGGCACGCCATGGATGACAAAGATGATGTTAAGAAATTTACTGACAATGCGGCGGAGTATTGGGTTGAAATTAGAAGAGCAAATCCGAAGGGCGCGAACTCGTGCAACCGCCGCAACGATTCGATAGTTAAACGACGGGCGAGAGTCGGTGACGTCGTGGATTTTCTTAGTTTTTTTCTTGATTCTCCTCTACCCGATGTTCGTTTCGCTGCTGCCGCTTTCTTGCTCAATTACGATGCTAGCCCGCAGGCTATCGATGTCCTGCGGAAATTAAAATCTGCACAAGATGTGGGGGCAATGTCTGTCTCGGCAGGTATGATTCTTGACGCGCACAAGATCGAAAAATACTAAGGAACGGGCTCAAGGTGAGGATTAAATGCATGCGTCAACATAGTGTCTGAATTCGCAGATACTAAGACTGAATCATTAATTATGGAGAATGTCCAGTTGCTCAACTATACTATGCAAAGTGGTCATCTGCCTCCGGGTAACAAGGTGAGGCGCTAATGAGATTGAATATTCTGTCGGACGCTAATTGGCAGAGTAGAGTTGACTTAATTCTCAACTGGCTATCCAGCACCAGTTATCGACAGTTTTTCTCCGATCAAGATTACGGCGACGGTCTTTGTGGTGTTTCGGTTGTATTGATATGCCGCGATCCCGCTCTTAATTTTAAGCGACGTCTACGCCATTCTAAAAAAGAGAAAAAGCTTTATATGGATATTGTGCTGCCGCTGGAGGATTTCGTAAATGCAAATGCGGTGTCGCGAAAAGCCATGGTTATAGATTCGCTGCTAGTAGAGGTCCCGAAGATAGTTGCGAAATACAGCATTCCCGGATTCTCGGCAGAGCGGTTCTTTGTAGACTTCGCCGAAGTATTTTCGAATCTCAAGCAGCAAATCGGCATAGGGGAGATAGAGAGACAAGGTCAGACCTACTAAACGGACACGGGCTGATGGATAGTTAGAGAAACCGTTCCTGTTCTTCGGTGGCAGGCGCGGCACTAACCCGTTATTTTCCCGGCGCAAAAATCGGCCCACGTCTGCATAAGCATCGTGCGTTTCACGAGCAAGTCACCGCGTCGGTAAGCGGCTTCCACCTTGTCTGGCAAACTGTGGGCCAGCGCGTGCTCGCACACTTCCCGAGGGAACGAGTTCGCTACAGACTCGGCACACCAGTCGCGGAAGGTTGATCGAAAGCCGTGTACCGTGATATCTGGCCGGCTCATGCGCCGCAGCACAGCCGTTAAGCTCATATCCGACAGCGCTGTACCCTGTCGCCGCCCAGGAAACACAAGATCATCAACCTGTGGCATGCGCTTGAGGATGTCAACCGCCGAACTGGACAATGGGACACGATGTTCGCGGCCAGCTTTCATGCGTTCAGATGGGATCGTCCACAGCGCCCCTTCGATATCGATTTCGGCCCAGGTGGCGCCCCGCACCTCGCCAGAACGGCATGCCGTCAGAATAGCAAAATCTACCGCGCGCGCTGCGACACCTTCCCGCAACCGCAACTGGACCATGAACTCTGCCAGTTCCTGCCACGGCAAAGCCGGATGGTGTTCGACTCGTCCGAGTTTGTTCGGGTCAGCCAAGAGATTTTCGAGATGACCGCGCCACCGCGCAGGATTTTCGCCAACTCGGAATTTGCTTACCGTCGCCCAGTCCAGAATACTCTCGATTCGACCGCGCAGCCTAGTGGCTGTTTCTGTCTTGCTCTGCCAGATCGGATTCAGCACCTTGACGACAAGCGCCGTGTCGACTGATGCGACGGGCATCGCACCGATGATCGGTCCGGCGTAGGTCTCCAAGGTATTCTCCCATTGACTCGCATGCTTCGCATTCTTCCAGCTGCCACGGTGGGCAGCTATATACGCGCTGGCGCATTGATCGAACGTTATCATCTTCGCCCGATCCAGTGCTTCCGCGAGCTTGGTGGCACTGCGTGCTTCAAGTGGATCTTTTCCTGCAAGCAGAATCGTCCTGCACTCGCGCGCCTTGACACGGGCATCCGCAAGGCCTACTGTATGAAGAGGGCCAAGGCCCATTTCGCGCTGCTTTGCCGCAAACGTGAAGCGGAATATCCAGCTCTTAGTGCCTGACTTTGATACCTGTAGGTAGAGGCCAGCGCCATCACCATAGTATCCTGGCTTCGTGGTCTTGGTGACCGCCAAAGCGCTGAGCTTTTCGACTGTACGCGCCATTTTTCTACCCCCATTTGTACCCACATGTAAGAGGCGGATTTTAGCGTGATTGTGCGAACTCATGCGCACAATTTCATTAATTGTTTGGCGCAATTCAAGGGCGTAGCGGGATTAAACGGCTTTCAGCGGACTACGATTTGACGGACACCGCTTCCGCCAAGAAATAGTTTTGTGAAGTCTTTTGAAGTGCCAAAGCCCGCGACTCTCCCAGTGAGAACGCGGGTTTTTAGTATCTGGAAGTGCCACAAGATGCTTTGACAGCCCAGATTTTTAGGGGTAGTTTTGGGGGTATGCCCGATACCCTTAAAATACGATACCCCCAAAAATGCCAAAACTGATAGCACCTCTTACTGATATTCAAATCCGTACCGCCAAACCGCTAGAGAAACCGTACAAACTTTCGGATGGCGGCGGAC
>NZ_JAVCWL010000068.1:0-4160 GCF_030846505.1 Massilia pseudoviolaceinigra
GAATTCTTAGGACGCCCTACCGATGACAAACGAGGAGCCATTTTCGAGTGCGGATCTCTTTGAATATCACAAGGCGACAGGCTGCCCTGTGATGAAGGTGAAGGCAGAACTTCTTTCGATGGAACCTGAGTTGCGTTCGAGAGTATTTAAGGCCGCGCTCACGCAACCTCGCGAATGGGGCGGTTTGCGCGATCCAATCGAAAATGACCCAGCGACGCGTGAGCTGGTTGGCGCCGCAGCAAGGGAGGCGGAAACTCTCGTAGGGGCGACAGCCGGGCGGGGGCGCTGCCACCGTATCTGGATTGAACAGAAACGTGTCTTAGCTTTACAGGGAATAAGCTGGTTTTCTCCAGTGGAAATGAATCCTTGGACAGTTTTCGATTGATTGGCTCGGGTATGAGCGCAACCGGGCGGAAGCCGCACGTGTATGATGTCCGCTTTCGGTATAGACAGGTATGGTCCGACATCCAAATTCTCGCTAGTGGCCTCCAGTCAGCTCTAAGTATCACTTAAAAATGCCCACTCCTCACTTTCACGTTTCCTACAAGCCGCCCTCGCACGGCTGGCTGACTATGACTATCCGGGTCAATGAGCAGACTGTGGAAATTGATGCGTCGGATGTTCCCAATAACCCGGTTGAGGACTTGCTCGGCGCCTTGGATCTTGCTGCCAAGGGTGTACCGTCGAGGGTATGGTGGCACTTGGAACCGGATGGCTACTTCATGTACTTCACGCCAAATGGCGAGGAAGTTGAGTTCAAACTAGTGTTTGCCACAGAAAGCGAACCTGCTCGGGGCAGAGAAGTCGTGGAAACTCGCGGCAATGCCGTGCAAGTCCTTCTACCCTTCTGGCGCTTTGTTCGCGAATTTCAGTCACATGACTTTCAGGAACCGCACTGGCCCCCCACTGACTACAAACGAATTCTTTTTGTGAGAGACAATATTAGATCGTCAGGTGGAAAGATTGTGAACCCCTAAGGGCGTTCCATTTACATGAGACACGGCTAACATGGCGCTCGAGCGGGACACATCGGTAAGCGCCGCCGTCCATCATGGTTCAAGGAGGTCGACAAGTAGCCACGATGGATGTCTGCGTCGGGGCGTAAGCGGCCATATCGGAACCTTGGGCGAGTACGGAGCCAGCCTGCCCGACTTTGATCTCGCCATTTACAAACTCAACGATGAAGCCCGCCTAACCCTCGACACAGCACGGCGCATAGCGATTGAGATCAGCGACTGGCGAAAGCGCGGCACTGACCCGAAGGAATTCATCCTAGCCGAATCTGCGCGCCAGCAAGCGGGATCCCAGGCCGCGGCGGAATCGGCGGAGCGCGCCGAAACAGTGGCATCCATCGATAAACTCAGTGTGGGCAACATGTTCGAGGCCTGGCTGCTCGACGGTGCGTCGCAAGGATGGCAACGCCGAGCTGCGCCGGTCCTTCGGCGCCGACGTGCTCCCGGCGATAGGCGCCATCCCCATCAAGGATCTGACAGAGCATGACCTTCGTGGCGTGCTGCGCGTCATGGTCGCGCGCGGCGTCAACCGGGCGGCCGTCATGGTCCGGAACAGCCTGACGCAAATGTTTGCGTGGGCGGAAAAGCGGCAGCCGTGGCGCAAGCTGCTGATCGATGGGAACCCGATGGAGCTGATCGAAATCGAGAAGATCGTCGCGCCGGATTACGACATGAGCAATGAGCGGGATCGCATTCTTGCGGACGCCGAGATCGCGGAACTCCAGGCAGTCTTCGACAAGCTGCAAGCCGAGTACGATGCCGCGCCAGACAAGAGGTATGGAACGCAGCCAGTGGCGGCCACCACACAGCGCGCGATCTGGATCATGCTGTCGACGCTGTACCGCATTGGCGAGATGAGCATGGTCAGGTGGAAGCACGTCGACATGGATGCTTCGGAGTGGTTCATTCCGAAGGAAAACGTCAAAGATAACCTGGCCGATCTGACGGTGTACCTCTCCCCTTTCGCGCTCGATCAGTTCCGCCGGCTGCACCAGGTTACCGGACACTCGGACTGGTGCTTCCCCGCGCGGAATAATGAAGGGCACGTCGACTCGAAGTCGATCAGCAAGCAGGCTGGTGATCGTCAGTCGATGTTCAAGAAGGCCAAGGACGGCGGCCCGCGCGCGCCAATGAAGAACCGGCGCCACGACAACACGCTGGTCCTTGGCGCGGGCAAGACCGGGGCCTGGACGCCACACGATCTGCGCCGCACTGGCGCCACACTCATGCAGCGCCTTGGCGTGTCGCTCGACATCATCGATCGGTGCCAGAACCACGTTCTGCCTGGCAGTAAGGTGCGCCGGCACTACCTGCATCACGACTATGCCGATGAGAAGCGCGACGCATGGGCCAAGCTCGGCACTCACTTATCTACTGTTCTGAAATGAATGCCGTTTGTTGGACCCTCAGCTCCATTTTGCTCATCTCATAATTGTAGCAAGCCAATAGGGTCGGGCACCTCTACTGACTGGTTTTCCATCACGAATAGCGGAAACCCTAGGTTTCGCTCGCCCAATGACGTCAATCGCATCGATCTAAATTCCGGCAATGTGTACAGCTGTGACCCAATTTTTGTTAAAGCTAGAATAAGCGCCTGCATAGTATCCGCCCCTTCTGCGTAACGAATTCTATCGTTATGCAATCCCAGGAATTGAAAATGGCAACGAAAGACATCTGAGCCCGCAACCGGCTGCGGTTTTCCAATTTTAACGATAACGGTCTTAATGCTGCCATCATCCAATTTCAGGCTTAACTCTCGCTCGGCAATCACTTCTAAAGTTTTGTTTTCCACTATCAACTCCTTCACTATTTTTCGCGCCCGAAATGTCATGGCATGGGGTGAGCGATGCAACGCAATGCGCGCGATGCTTAGCTGAGCTGGTGCAGAGTCCATTGCCGTACCGTTCCCCGCGTGGACGTTTCCGCACTTGCAGTACTCGCCCTAAAGACGTGGTGTTATTACCCGCTCTTCATCAGGATGGATGACTCACAATATGGCAACTTACTTTCCATTCACCTTGCGCAGCAAATAGTTCACTGCCTCGAAGGCAAAGTAAACAGCACCAAGCATTGCGAGATATCCCCAACCGCTTGCGGCACCCGGTCCACAGTAGGCTTCAGTGAGGCATGCAAAGACTCGACCGACGACCTGGATGTCGCTCCATAGCGCAATGGCGGAGGTCAGTGCCGCTACGATGAGCACCAAGCGCTTCCGAGCTAGTGGCACGTCGGTTTTAAACACGTCGATCATCAGCAACCAGGATCGATACGGCAGGCGACTTGCGGCAGCCAGTCCAACAAAACCGAGCAAATAGACCGCAGCGCTCTCAAAGGTTACGCTCATTTAACTCTCCTGACCTGGCGTAACAAGTTGCCTGGCCAGAAGGTTCCAGCCTCAACATGCGGAAAGGATTTATGTCCGCTTAAAGTCACTGACCCCCTGCGGCGCTCTTAGCCTCCAGTTAACTATACGACTAGGGTCATACTTGGCGCAGGAACGACATCGCCAAACACTTCCGCAAAGACTGGAATACCCAAGTTATGGGATTCGTCTTCCATCCATGTGAGCTTCCTTGCCTTCGATTCGGGCGACCCGTAAATATCTGCGCCAATCTTCGTTAGGGTCAGGATTAGTGATTGGAGGGCATCAGAACCTAGAGCGTATCGTATTTTCTCATCCCCTATTCCAATAATTTGGTATGGACAAAACCGGATATTTTTCTCGTACTTCCTTGGCTTGCCAATTTTTATCCATACTGGGCAAATGCTTCCGTCCGCCGATACTAATTCCAACATCCTGGTCGCAAAAATTGCACCTAAAGTCTCTACGTTCATCGGCCAACTCCTATTTATTTTGAACAATTAAGGCTCGGCAAATCTTTCCCTTCAGTACAGGCGTTGTAACGCAATGCTGCACTTGAATAACATCTCGCCTGCACACCGCCCTGCCAAGGCAGACGAGAACAAATCAATTCGTCGGCCTTCATTTGCTTGTGGCAAGGGTCGTCGTCTTTGTTAGGTGCGTTACGACCTTGAGCCTTTGCGATAACGCCTGCGGCTCCTCTGGATGCACGATCCCGATCACTCTTCGCAGACGCGTGGACCGAATCGTCTGGATGGATCCAATCATAAACGCTGGTACCAAAG
>NZ_JAVCWL010000069.1:0-4144 GCF_030846505.1 Massilia pseudoviolaceinigra
TGCATTGTCTTTGCCGACACTGCTATTGGATCAACCTATTACTTCGCCTGAACTTAATCCAGATGCTAAGGCATTGGGTATTACTCCCAACCATTTGGCCTATGTGATTTACACCTCAGGATCGACCGGCGTGCCTAAGGGTACTGCCATCAATCACATAGGATTATCTAATCTACTCTATTGGTATCAAGAGGAATTTAACTTTTCAAAGCTAGATCGAGTTCTCATCCTCACCTCGTTAAGTTTTGATCTCACTCAAAAAAATATCTTTGTTACACTTATTTGTGGCGGATTGCTATCTTTAGCCAATAGTCAATTTGATCCTTTAGCTATCAATTTATCCTTGGAGCTCAGTTCAATTAGTGTAATTAATTTGACTCCTAGTATGTTTTATGCACTCCTAGATTGCTCAACGTCAATAACATTCTCAAATTTACTCAAAGTTTTTTTAGGTGGAGAGCCTGTCAATACTTCCAATTTTATCTCCCTAAAAGACAACTATCCAAAGTTAACAATTATTAACAGCTATGGGCCGACAGAATGTACAGATGTTTCCGCATTTTACAGATTAGGAAACAAGTGGGTTCATAATCTTAATATGGCACCACCCATTGGCCGCCCCATAGCCAACACCCAAATTTACATCCTCGATACACATCTGCAACCTGTACCTTTAGGCGTAGATGGTGAAATCTATATCGGTGGTGTGGGTGTAGCACGTGGTTACCTGAACCGTCCTGACTTAACTGCTGAACGTTTTATTGCCGATCCGTTTAGCACCAAGATTGGCGCTCGTCTATATAAAACAGGTGACTTGGCGCGTTATCTGCCGGATGGCAATATCGATTACATCGGTCGCAATGACTTCCAGGTCAAGATCCGTGGTTTTAGAATTGAACTGGGAGAAATCGAGGCCACGCTGGCTACTTGTGCTGGTGTGCGTGAAGCGTTTGTCACCGCACGTGAAGATGCGCCAGATGAGAAGCGCTTGGTCGCTTATGTGATTGTAAAAGAGGATGCCGTGTTGTCAACGGCCGATCTGCGTGCTCAGCTTTCCTCTGTCTTACCAGAGTACATGGTACCATCCGCCTTTGTGACGCTGGTCGCTTTCCCATTAACGCCCAATGGTAAGCTCGATCGTAAAGCCTTGCCTGCACCCGATCAGTCAGCAGTGGTGTCGCGCACCTACGAAGCGCCGCAAGGGGAGATTGAAATGGCCATTGCCAATATCTGGCAAGACCTCCTGAGACTAGAGCGTGTCGGGCGACATGATCATTTCTTCGAATTGGGGGGACATTCGCTGCTAGTAATGCAAATGATAAATCGCATTTATCTACAATTTACTCTCAGGATACCAGTACGTATTTTATTCGAAGCACCGACAATTTCTAGTTTGACAATATATATAAACGACCTGCTCAGCCTCATGGAATTACCAGAAGCTGCAACAGACAATGAAATAATTTCTTTTTAAGATTAATAAAAATGAACATCAGGGAATTTTTACTCGAAATCCGGGATTTAGGCGTTGTTCTCAGTGTGCAAAATGGGCAATTGCGCAGCAAAGGAAAAAAAGGCGCCCTCACTCCAGAATTGCAGACACGAATAATTAAAAATAAAGATTCAATTATTGAATTTCTCACTAGCATATTTTCCACATCCAAAGGCAAAAATGATATTCCGGGCGCAGACCGAACCATACCTCTTCCTCTCTCCTTTGCCCAGCAGCGTCTCTGGTTCCTTGATCAATTAGATCATGCAGCAGGGGCGGCTTATCATATCCCGGCAGGATTACGCTTACAGGGACAATTAAACCACGCGGCTTTGCAAGCTGCCCTGGATCGCATTCTGGCGCGCCATGAGGCTTTACGTACCTTATTTGTTACAAAAGAAGATGGACAACCGGTACAGATTTTTGTTCCTGCTGACGTGGGCTTTGCACTACAAGAGGTGGACCTGTCTGAACTTATTGGCAATGAGCAAGAGGCGGCTGTTGCACGTTACAGTAAAGAGGAAGCACGTGCGCCTTTTGACTTATCAACCGGACCGCTAATTCGCGGTCGTTTGTTACGCTTGTCTGATCAAGAGCACATCTTATTAGTAACACAGCACCATATCGTCTCTGATGGCTGGTCTATCGGCATACTAGTGCAAGAGTTTTCTGCTCTATATTCGGCGTTTAGCCAGCAGCAACCCGATCCACTGCCACCCTTAAGCATTCAATATGCAGACTTTGCCGCTTGGCAACGGAAATGGTTGCAAGGGGATGCATTGCAGCAGCAAGTCGATTACTGGCAGCAGCATCTGATTGGGGCACCGGCTCTTCTTGAGATGCCAACAGATCATCCTCGTCCTTCCGTCCAAAGCTATCAGGGTAATCGTATTGCCGTCACCCTATCGACCGCCTTAACCCAAGATCTACGCGCTTTCAGTCAACGCCATGGCGCGACCTTGTTTATGACGCTCCTAGCAGGCTGGTCAGCCCTGTTGTCTCGTATGAGTGGGCAGAACGATGTGGTGATTGGTACCCCTTTTGCCAACCGTCAGCGATCTGAAATTGAATCACTCATCGGCTTTTTTGTGAACACTTTTGCACTGCGTGTTCAATTGGATGATGATCCAAGTGTGGTGCAATTGCTGGCACAAATCAAAACCAATACTTTAGAATCTTATGCGCATCAGGATATTCCGTTTGAACAAGTAGTCGATGCCCTTAAACCGGTGCGCAGTTTAAGTCATAGCCCTGTATTTCAAGCCATGCTGGTATTGCAAAATACCCCCATGGACGGTGCGTTAAACTTACCTGGCTTAACCCTATCGGGCATCGCAACCCCGCACAGTACAACGCACTTTGATCTTAGCTTGTCTTTATCAGAAACAGGGGAGTCCATCACGGGTG
Organism: Massilia pseudoviolaceinigra; assembly: GCF_030846505.1. Lineage (NCBI taxonomy): Bacteria > Pseudomonadati > Pseudomonadota > Betaproteobacteria > Burkholderiales > Oxalobacteraceae > Massilia > Massilia pseudoviolaceinigra. Next base: position 2,900 of record NZ_JAVCWL010000069.1, read on the forward strand.
CCTTGGAGTATGCCAGTGATTTGTTTGAGCAAGCTACGATGGAACGGCTGGTCGAGCATCTGCGGATTCTCCTGTCTGGCATGGTCGCTGATGAAACAAAACGTATCAGTCAATTACCACTTTTATCGAGTGCACAACGTCAGCAACTACTTGCGGACTTTAATAATACAGCCGTTGATTACCCACAAAACCAGTTGATTCATCAGTTGTTTGAAGCTCAGGTGGCCAATGCGCCTGATGCCATTGCGGTGGTGTTTGAAGAACAGTGCTTGACGTACGACGCCTTAAACAAACGGGCCAATCAAGTGGCGCATGCGTTGATTGACATGGGCATTGCACCAGACGACCGTGTGGCTATCTGTGTTGAGCGTAGCTTAGAGATGCTGGTAGGTTTATTGGGAATCTTGAAAGCAGGCGGTGCCTATGTGCCACTCGATCCAAGCTATCCAAAAGAGCGCTTGGCATACATGCTTGCCGATAGTGCGCCAGGAGCTCTTCTGACACACAGTCAGTTGCAAGACACTGTAGCGCATTGGGGACAAGCTGCATTGTCTTTACCTACCCTGTGGTTAGATCAACCCACTGCTTCGCCTGAACATAATCCAGATGCTAAGGCATTGGGTATTACTTCCAACCATTTAGCTTATGTCATTTATACCTCAGGATCAACCGGACTGCCTAAGGGGGTGATGGTTGAGCATAAGAATGTTATCAATCTAATTATAGACTGGCAGGTTCAGAATCAGAGGGATCACGAACCGCTCATGAGTTCATTTTGGACTAGCTTTGCATTTGATGTTTCCATATTTGAAATATTTTTGCCATTTGTGTTTGGTGACACGATTCATATCGTTCCTGATTCTGCGCGCGCTGATCCGAAAATTCTAATGAATTGGTTTGTTCAACATCAAATAGGACGCGGATATCTTCCCCCATTTTTTCTTAAAAAATTAAATGACCTATCTATCGAAGATAGATCCAAACTTAATTTAAAATTAGCGTTAGTAGGCGTAGAACCATTGATGGAAAAGGATCTATTCAAACTGCAAGCTCTTCTATCATCGCTTAAAATAGTCAATGGATATGGCCCAACAGAAGCAACCGTTTTCTGCAGCACTTATTCCACAATTTGTAACTTACAACGTAATGCGCCCATTGGACGTCCCATAGCCAACACCCAAATTTATATCCTCGATACACATCTGCAACCTGTACCTTTAGGCGTAGCTGGTGAAATCCATATCG
>NZ_JAVCWL010000007.1:0-228820 GCF_030846505.1 Massilia pseudoviolaceinigra
TTTAAGCACGGCGCTATGAAACGAACGCTCGGAGCCAAGTCGATTGATCCAGTCGAGATGAAGTTGAATAATCGGAAGAATAGCATCACGCCCTTCTTCAGCCTTGACAAGCCCGTTGAGTAGTTCTGTCAACTCAGACTCTGCTGCCGATTCGAAAAGATCGCCTAATCCGTCCATTTTATTTAGCGTAATTTTTAAGCGCGAAAGTCGAGCCTCCGCAGAGTCAATAGCCTCGTTTAAAGCTTCGATATCCAGAACAATATTCTGAGTTTTAACTAGCAGCTCTTCGCGGTCGGGGATAAACCCTTTATCAATAGTTGCTTCGCGTTGCTCGTCAATTTCCGCGCTTCGCGTATGAATTTTCTTGCGCTCTAAGGTTAAAGCATTCAATTGATCGACGGTCTTGCAGAACGATTTCCCGAGCAACTCTGCTTTCAAGTCATAGGAATTCATTCCTGCTTTCTGCGCGTACGTTTCGACGAACTCTTCAGACAGTCGCTCGGCCTTTATGCACCACTCTCTCACCTTATACTCAAGTGTCAAAGCTTCCGCGGCCTTATGAACCTTATGTACGTTTTCCGAACCACTCGAAACCACTCGGACAATGTGTTCAGAGAGACCTTTGTCGACTAGTTTCACGATGATATTATCTAATGCTACATGGGTCTGTGATGATAGCAAAATTCTGCTATTTGGAAACCTTCCAAGGTAAGCACCTATAAGCTCTGCGATTAAGGTGGTTTTACCAGTTCCTGGAGGGCCATTTACCGCCAGAATATTTTGTACGCTAAGTGCTTTGTCTAACACTTGCCGCTTGTCCTCACTAAGAAATTCTGGAAATATCCCGCCAGACATAGACGCTGCTTCCACAGTTTCAGGCGACGATAAGAAATCACGTAGCTGTGGATGTACCGCCCCTCCGGTGCGTATATCATCTAGAGCGGTCCGTTGTTTTTGGATTGATTTTCTTTCCGCTTCAAAGTTTGTTTCAAACAAGACATTTCGACGGGGCACATCCGAGCGGGCCCCTAAACGCAAAGAGAGAATCATCTGATCTGCAATCAGATCAACAACCGAAAATATTAGTGGCTTACCAGTGCCGGTCTGGACCACAAGCGATTCACCAAGTTGATCACGGTCAATTTCCCCCTCAACATTCGCAACATAATTCTCGCCGTCAGAAGCGACATGCGTTGCCCGAATGCCGAGTTGCTTAGTCCTATAGATTCGTTCTTTCTCGCGCAAAAAATCCGACCAACAATCGAACCAATAATTTTTCCTTTTCTCTTCAGACCGTACTGCAGAAACCTCGTCGCTGATTTCAATTCGCGTGAGTAACGCACGGATGTTCGTTCGCGCTAATTTAAAGTCGCTATCTACACCACATACGAACTTAACTGAAGGCACGGAGGAAAGCGTCTCACGTAATTCAATTGCCCTTTGCGGACTCTGAACAGTTAACTTTAGTAGCCGAAGTGCCGCTTCTTCAACTCGACACACTGCTCGGATAGTTGCCCCTATAATTGTAAGAGCATTCTCTTTTTCCTCGTAGGCCGCTGCCCAAACAGAATTAAAATCACTTTCGATAAAATTCGCCACCTCCGCTGGTGGCAGGCTGGCATAGTATTCGATCAATTCGCGTTTAATATTTTCTGACGGCGGTTGGATATAGATTGAGATTTGTTTTGTGGATGCAGCAAGAACAGATAGGTGGTACTCGTCCATATCTGCCAACAATATGTTTGCACCTTCTTGGCGTGAGGACACTTTCAGGCTGAGGGCTGCTGTTAAATGTGCCTTAGGAACGCTTTTATTCCCCAGCCTGTCCAGCGCGCTATTCAACGATTCGTAATCCTTATAAACCTCGCCAGTGAGACAAGAAACCGCGATTGCTGCCCAAGAAAACACGTCTCGTCTAGTGGACTGATAACTATCATCAGGCTCTGGCGGCGTGTATGGAGGAGAACCCGATCTGAAAAATGTCTGATTTAGTTGTGACTGAGTCACGTCTCGAGCTATGCCAAAATCGATTATCTTTGGGGTGTCATCTGAATTATAAAGAATATTTTGTGGTTTCAAGTCGCGGTGCGCCCAATTTCGCCGATGTGCGTAGGCCAGTGCTTCTAATAGCGGGCGACCCGTTTTTTCATAAAATTCAACCCACGGTACCGGTCCTTTCTGCAAAATCTTCTCAGCCAATGAGCCACCGGCCAACCACTCTATTGCTAAGTAATAAATTCCATTGGAAACACCCGATTCGACGTATTGAGCAATGTTTTTATGGGCAAGATCACGAAGTGCACGTTCTTCACGCTCAAATGATAGTTTTGACAAGTTATGATCGGACGTTGGAAGGGATATCTTCACCGCCCGGCTTCCGCCGTAATCGAGATCATCTGCGCAATACACTGCCGACATGCCACCACTATTAGGCCCGGAAGTAATTTTAAAGCGGTTATCGATAATTTGACCGACCATCATAATTTCGGATAAGGAATGATGGCTTTCTTTCCCTTCAGCATCCGGCTCAAATTTATTGTTGCTTTGCTGATTCAAGTTCATGCTCCCATGTACGTTCAGTAAAGCCCCATTCGGAACTGAAGGGCCGGCGCGTCGAACAAATTGGCCGAACTGTCGGCTTGCTGTCGCCGCTGGGTCCAACGTAAATTTACGATACCATATTTCTAGGGTGGCAATAACCCCTGTTTGAGGAGAGTTGTGGCGTCATCTAATTTTTCATAATCGTATCGGGGGCGGAGCAAAGGCAGGCAGTGAAGCACTATTCAGTGGAGCGCAAGCAAGCGATTTGGCGGCAAATGCTGCCGCCAACGAACAAGCTGGTTTCGCAACTGGCTCGGGAGCATGGTATCTCGGAACAGCCCCTCTATTCTTGGCGACGAAATCTAAAAGCCCAGGGAGTGCCGGTGCCCGGAAATGGGAGGAATGCCGGGGAATCGAACTCGAAAGACAAGTTCGGGGTCGTCGACGACCAGGATGCGCTTGGGCCGCTTGTGCGTCTCGACCCAGCGCGCGAGCTCACCAAGCTGCGGCGTCACGCGGTCGATCTGTTCGAGGTAAACGCTGCAGAGATTGTTTTCCTTGGGGCACGCGTCGAACACGTGTTCGCGGGCCTCACCCAGATGGACGGCAAGACGTTGCGCTCCATTGGCCTGGCGCGCGCCACGCTGCTCCTGAACTGAGAGGTCGCTGCTTACAACTTGCAGCGCATCGTCTACTTGAAGGCGGCCGGTGTCGAGGCGTTCTAACGCCCGAGGTCCATCCGGGCCGCCAAATTTGAGCAACGCAGCGTGGAAAAGAGGCCGGAGAACAGCGCCGCTCGCGCAATGCCGGCCACATTCAAACGCCCCGCTCCCTGGCAACCGCAAAATCACGGGTTATTCGACGTGCCTTAAAGCCGAAGGGAGCACGACGGCGGCAACGTTAGTAGACCGCTCACTTCCCGACTCGGAAAGTTATGTACGTTATGCGCCTGAACAGGGCGAAAGACGCATAGATACAAATGGTCAAACTGGTTAGTCTACATTCGCCGAAGCAATTTTCGTAACCATGGCTTCGGCATGCATCAGATATGGCGCGTTCCAGTCGGCTTAAAGCACGCAATTCGCGACGCTACTTGGCACAAGTGGACCAACGGCTTGAGATCGAAATATGCATGTTGCATAGACCTATAAGCCCGGCATGCCGTTCACCAAATACCGATGGACATAGCCGGACAAACCCAGGAATCAACTAACCAAATGTTGGGGAGACACGCGTGAAAGAGAAATCGATTTGTGCAGCGATACGACTTCTATGTATGACAGGTCTGATCGGCGGCAGTACTGCATTTTCCCTGAGCGCTAACGCTCAGGAGGCAGGAATACAGCGAGTGGAAATCACTGGCTCGGCGATCAAACGCATCGCCAAGGAAGGGGCGCTGCCAGTTCAATTTCTGAGCGCGGCAGATATTCAAAAAACTGGCGCTAAAAGCGTTGAAGAGCTCGTTCAGTCGCTCTCATCAATGCAGGGCTTTACCACTGCCTCGGAGTCCGTCAACGGCGGCGGCGGCGGTGTTCAAAACGCCTCAATCCACAGCATCGGAGCCGCTTATACGCTGGTATTGCTCAATGGCCGCCGGATCGCGTCCTACGGATCGGGCAGCGCCGTCAACCTTGCCAGCATTCCAATGAGCGCGGTCGAGCGCGTGGAAATTCTGACTGACGGTGCTTCGACCTTATACGGGTCCGATGCCATTGCGGGCGTCATCAATTTCATTCTCAAGAAAAACCAGCAGGATTTTCGCTTTGATGCTGGCGTGAATCGGCCAGGAAAAAAAGGTGGCGGAAACTCCAATTTCTCGATGTCCAAAGGGTTCGGGGACCTCGACAAGGATGGCTACAATTTCCTGGTGACGTACGCGCATGACGCTCAACGTGAACTCAATGCGAAGGATCGTGATTTCGCAAAAACCGGACTGAGGCGTTTTAACGAAAACGGAAAGACGTATTCCACTTACCTTCTGGCGGCCAATACCGCACCGGCGTCGGCCACGTTGAGCCTCAAGGACAACACGGTGAAGATATTTTCGCCTGATTACTATAAAACCGGCGCCTGCGCTCCTGACACCGCATTTGTTGGCACGGCAGATGACAAGTCGTGCTGGTACGACTACGCGGGGACTGTTCAGCTGGTTCCGAAGTCTGAGCGGGACAGTCTCTTCTCGTCTTTCAACATGAAGCTCAATCCTGAGCTGAATATTTTTGGTGAGCTTGTGCTCTCAAAATACAAGCAGACGGCGCGCTATGCGCCCGCCGCTCAGCGCCTGAGTCTGCCGTTGACCGGGGCTCTCTATGCCAATGAAGTGGTGCCGTATCTTGGTAAGATTGGCGTGTCGCCAGGCGACGTGGCATCCGCCTCGATGAATATCCGGTTCACGGACGCCGGAGGCCGGACCAGGGACTATATTACAGATGCAAAGCATCTGGCCTTTGGCGCTTCAGGCATGAAGAACGGCTTCGATTACTCGGCATCGTTTACACACTCCGAGAATAGTCAGGAATCCAATTTTGTGGGCGGCTTCCTGAGCAAGAATGCCTATAACGACATTGTCGCTTCCGGTCAGTTCAATCCGTTCGGTCCATCGGGTAGTTCGTCTGCAGTCCTGGCGCCGGCAATTCTGCATACCAACGAAAACAAGACCGAAGTAAAACTGGACAGGGTGAGCGGGACGCTCAGCCACGCATTGTTCGACGCACCTGGCGGTACTTCCCAGTTGGCGCTCAGCGGTGACTATTCGCAGCAACGTTACAATTCCATGCCGAGTCCAATCTCGCAAGGGGCGAACGCGCAACAGCCCAATTTTACGGACACCCCTTTGGGTGACTCGGCGGATCACCTGCCTGTCGCGGCCAAGCGCAACAACTGGGGCGCTTCAGCCGAGTGGATGACTCCATTGCATAAGACCTTGGAAGTGACGGCCGCGGCCCGCTACGATGCGTATTCGGCCGTGAAAAACAGCATGGTCTTCGATCCATCGGACGGGAAGCTTCTGCCTCCAGCGGAACAGGGCAATGCCAACAAGAAGGCAACCTACAAACTCGCTTTCCGCTTCACTCCCGTCGAGAATTTGCTGTTCAGGGGATCGTACGGGACGGGCTTCAAGGTGGCGAGCATGGACTCGATCGCGTCGCCGACCGTTCAGGCCGGCAATACTTCCGGGGCTTATGCTTGCCCTGTCAAAGCCCCGGATCCTCGCGCGGCGTACTGTACGGGAACGACGCAGCAGTACTTGCTCACGGGTGGAAATAACCTCTCCGGAGCAAGCGGGTTGCGGCCTGAGACGTCTGAGCAATTCGCAGTTGGTGTTCGATTCGATCCGGTCAAGAGCCTGTCGCTCGGACTGGATTTGTGGTCGGTGAGCATGAAGGATCAGCTCACCACCCTTCCGGAACAGTTTCCCTTCGCAGATCCGGTCAAATTCAACAATAATTTCTCCGTCGTCTATGACCAGGGTATCGGCGCCAACAAGCTGGTCACACTTCTTCCGACATTTAACCTGGCCGCGGCGCGATACCGCGGGATTGACTGGGACAACTCGTATTCAATGAAAACCGGCGTGGGCAAGTTCGACTTCAAGTGGAACGGAACCTACATGTTGAAATCCGAGGTCGACGTGCCTGGATCTCCCACGGAAAGCAGCGTTGGCCGGTTTGATGCATACAACAACGTCACCGCGCGCATTGTTTCGCGGCTGTCGGCCAGCTGGGCCAGTCTTGATACCTACACCAACACCTTGGCGATCAATTTCCGCTCCGGTTATCACGACCAGGTGTTGACGGCGGACGACAACGCGTTAAAGCTGGTCAACGATGACGGCACCTTGCCGGTCGGGTTCACCGGTCTCACACGTGACGTCAAAGCGTTTACGACCGTTGACTGGCAAACGCGAATTCAGCTGAAACAATACGCTAACCTGGGCATTTCCCTGGGCATTCGTAATGTGTTTGATGCAGAACCACCTCTCAGCATTCGTACTGCGGGCGGCGGAAATCAGGCGGGATTCGACGCGCGCTATGCGAGTCCGTTGGGGCGTCAGTTCTACGTCACTGGCGGCGTCAGCTTCTAAAACAAAGGGAAGTGCTCCTGGAGCACTTCCCGCGTCAGTGAGGTTTTGGATCGTCACGGTTTTGGCAAGCTGAGCTTGCCAGTCCCCCTTATTTCCACCATCCAGGCCACGCGCGGCGCCACGGCATGCAGATACATGGCCGCGCTGCCGCAGACTGCCCCCTCAGGCCATCACGGATACAAGCCGCGCACCTCGCGCGCCTGCAGCACGCGCGTGCACGCAACGACGAAGGCGGCCGTCCTCAGCGACACGTCCTTGTCCTGCGCCACCTGCCAGATGGCCGCGAACGCATCGCGCATGATGCGCGTCAGGCGGGCGTTGATGTCTTCCTCGCTCCAGAAAAAGCTCGAGAAGTCCTGCACCCATTCAAAGTAGCTGACCGTGACACCGCCCGCGTTGGCGATCACGTCCGGCACCACCAGCACGCCGTTCTCGCGCAGGATATCGTCGGCCTCCGGCGTGGTCGGTCCGTTGGCGCCCTCAAGGATGATGCGCGCGCGAATCTGGCCGGCGTTCTCCCTGGTGATCTGCTGCTCCAGCGCGGCCGGAATCAGGATGTCGCAATCGACGCTCCAGAAGCGCTCTGGCGCAATACTGTCCTCGGCGCCGGCAAAGCCCACCACGCTGCCCGTCTGCGCCACATGCGCCAGCAAGGCTTCCACGTCCAGGCCGCCGTCATGCACGATCGTGCCGCCGTGGTCCTGCACCGCCACCACCAGCGCGCCGGCCTCCGAAAACAGGCGGGCGGCGATCCCGCCCACATTGCCGAAGCCCTGTACCGCGACCCTGGCGCCCTCGATCTGCATGCCGCACTTGATGGCAGCCTCGCAGCCGGCGACGTACACGCCGCGCCCGGTGGCGTCGCGCCGTCCCAGGCTGCCGCCCAGCGAAATCGGCTTGCCCGTCACCACGCCGGTCGCCGTGCTGCCCTGGTTCATCGAGTAGGTATCCATCATCCACGCCATGGTCTGCTCGTTGGTGTTCACGTCCGGCGCCGGAATGTCCTTGTTCGGCCCGATGATGATGCCGATCTCGCTGGTATAACGGCGCGTCATGCGCTGCAGTTCGCCCTGCGACAGCGTCCTCGGGTCGACCCGGATCCCGCCCTTGGCGCCGCCGTACGGCACATTGACGGCGGCGTTCTTGACCGTCATCCATGCCGACAGCGCCATCACTTCCGACAGCGTCACGTCCTGGTGGAAGCGCACGCCGCCCTTGCCGGGGCCGCGCGACATGTTGTGCTGTACCCGGTAGCCCTCGAAGTGGGCGATGCTGCCATCGTCGCGCTCGATCGGTACGTCGACCACCAGGATGCGCTTGGGCCGCTTGAGCGTTTCGACCCAGCGCGCCAGTGCGCCAAGGTGCGGTGTCACGCGGTCGATCTGTTCGAGATAAACGCTCCAGGGGTTGTTTTCCTTGGGGACGAGGTAGGATGGAATGTCGTGCTGGCGTGTCATGCGGCGGCTCCGTTGTTGTAGTTTGAAGGTGGTGTCTTTTAGTGGATGATCTTGGCCAGGAAGTCGGCCGCGCGGTCCGAGCGCCGGGTGCCGAAGAATTCGTCCTTGGTGCAGTCCTCGATGATCTTCCCCTGGTCCATGAAGACGATGCGGTTGGCCACCCGTTTGGCGAAACCCATTTCGTGGGTGACGACCATCATCGTCATCCCCTCCTGCGCCAGGCCGACCATCACGTCGAGCACTTCGTTGATCATTTCGGGGTCGAGCGCGGAGGTGGGCTCGTCGAACAGCATCGCGATCGGATCCATCGCCAAGGCCCTGGCAATGGCCACGCGCTGCTGCTGGCCGCCCGACAGCTGGCCCGGAAATTTATCCTGCTGCGCCAGCAGGCCGACCCGGTCCAGGTACTTCAGGCCCTTGGCGTTGGCCTCGTCGGCGCTGCGCCCCAGCACCTTGATCTGCCCGATGGTCAGGTTTTCCCGGATCGACAAATGCGGGAACAGCTCGAAATTCTGGAACACCATGCCGATCCGCGCGCGCAGCTTGGACAGGTTGGTTTTCGGGTCGCCCACCTCCACTCCGTCCACCCTGATGCCTCCCTTCTGGAACGGCTCAAGGCCGTTGACGGTCTTGATCAGGGTCGACTTGCCCGAACCCGACGGGCCGCAGATGACCATCACATCGCCTTTGCCGACCCGCGTGGTGCACTCGGTGAGCACCTGGAACTTGCCGTACCATTTGCTGATATTGTTAAGTTCTATCATTCTTCTTCTCCAATTGAAAAGCGCTAGCGGATGATCGCCACGCGCTGCTGCAGGCGGCGCACCAGGGACGACAGCCCCAGGCCCAGGACCAGATACACCAGCGCCACGAAGCTGTACATCTCGACCAGGCGGCCGTCGCGCTGGGCGACCTTGCTGGCGGCGCCGACAAAATCGGGAATCGACAGCACGTACACCAGCGACACGTCCTGGAACAGGACGATCGTCTGCGTCAGCAGCAGGGGAATCATGTTGCGAAACGCCTGCGGCAGCACCACGTGGCTCATGGTCTGCCAGTAGGTCATGCCCAGCGCCCGCCCTGCCCATACCTGGCCGCGCGGGATCGAGCCGATCCCGCTGCGCATGATCTCGCAGTAGTAGGCCGCCTCGAACATGATGAAGGTGATCAGCGCGGACGTGAAAGCGCCCACCTGTACCGGCTCGTTGGCGCCGATGATCCAGGCGGCGATATACGGCACCAGGAAGTAGAACCAGAAGATCACCAGCACCAGGGGGATCGAGCGCACCAGGTTGACGTAGCCGGACGCCAGCAGCGACACCGCGCGGATGCTGGACAGGCGCATCAGCGCCAGCAGCGTACCGAGGACGATCCCGCCGGTCATGGCCAGCACGGTCAGCTTGAGCGTGAAGACCATCCCGGTCTGGAACAGATAGACCCACGAGCGGGCGATCACGTCGAAATCGAAGTCGAGCGCCATCTCAGTGTCCCCCCGCCGCGCCGCCGGCGACGATAAAGCCGGGAATCGCCACTTTCTTCTCGATCCGGTGCATGATGAAAACGACCACGGCGTTGACCAGCACGTAGACCAGCGTCGCGGCGCTGAAGGCCTCGAATACCTGGAACGAAAACTCCTGGATCGCACGAGCGCTCGCAGTCAGTTCCATCAGGCCGATGGTCAAGGCCACCGAGCTGTTCTTGATGATGTTGAGGAACTCGCTGGTTAGCGGCGGCAGGATCACGCGCGATGCCATCGGCAGCAGCACGTAGCGGTAGGTCTGCGCCAGCGTCAGGCCGAGCGCGGTGCCGGCCATTTTTTGCCCGCTCGGCAAGGCGGCGATGCCGGCCGAAACCTGTACCGCCACCCGTGCCGAGGTAAACGTGCCCAGGCACAGCACCGCCGTGACGAACGGCGCGTTGGGCAGGGCCTTGATCCAGTCGCCGAAGGCTTGCGGCAGCACGTCGGGAGCGACGAAATACCACAGGAACATCTGCACCAGCAGCGGCACATTGCGAAAAAGTTCGACATAGCCGTTGGCCAGGCGTACCAGCCATTTGTTCGGTATGGTGCGCACGGTGCCGACCACAAGGCCGAGCGCCAGCGCCATGATCCAGGCCGTCAGCGCGGTGGCCAAGGTCCACATCAAGCCCGAGAATAAGGTGTCGAGATAAGTGCCGGCACCATCGGGCGCAATCTCCCAGAAGATGCGCCAGTTCCAGTGATAGTTCATCGTATTGTTCCAGGCTGGGCTACAGAAAAATTAACGCTTTTTGGAGGCCGCTTTTTGCGCGTCCGGCACCACCGCATACACGGCCGGGTCGGGCGAATCGGTCGGCTTGGCGAGTACGTTGATCAGCTCCGGCGGCATCGGGAAGCGCAGGTTGATGCCCTTTGGCGGAATCGGCGACAGGAACCACTTCTGGTACAGGCGATACACGTCGTCGCCCGACTTGTAATAGGCGATGAGGGCGTCGTCGACCGCCTTCTTGAAGGCCGGGTCGTCCTTGCGCAGCATGATCCCGTACGGCTCGACCGACAGCGCGTCGGCCGTAATCTGGTAGTCGTCCGGCCGCTTGGCGTTGGCGCGTTGCGACGCCAGCAGGATGTCGTCGTTGGCCTCGGCCGCGGCGCGCCCGGTCTCGACCATCAGGAACGATTCGGGATGGTCCTTGCCGACGACGATGGTCATGCCCAGGTTTTGCTCGCGGTTGAGGATCGTCATCTGCTTCAGGGTCGAGGTGCCGGCCGTGGCCACCAAGGTCTTGCCCTTCATGTCGGCCAGCGTATGGATGTTCGACGTTTTTTTGGCCAGCAGGCGGTTGGCGACCACGAACATGGTCGGGGCGAAGGCGACCTGCTGCTGGCGCTCCAGGTTGTTGGTGGTCGAGCCGCATTCGAGGTCGATCGTCCCGTTGGCCATCAGCGGGATGCGGTTGGCCGAGGTCACCGGATTCATCGCCACCTTCAAGGAGGCCAGGCCCGGCTGCTTTCGCAGGGCGGCGACCACCTTCATGCACAGGTCGATCGAATAGCCCTGGTACTGCTGCTTGTCGTCCAGGTAGGAAAAGGGAATGGAACCGTCACGCACGCCCAGCGTGATGACGCCGCTTTTCTTGATCTTGGCCAGCGTGCCGGTCGGCTCCTGCGCCTGCGCGGCGGCGCCGAACAGGGTTGCACTGAGCAGTACAACGAGAGATTTTGCGTAATTCATGTCGGATAACTCCAAAGGGGTGAAGAAGGCACAAAGCGATAATCCGGCCGCCCGGCGGCCGGGGGGAATTCAACAGGATCAGAAGGTGTGGCGCATGCCCAGGTTTGCCCCGGTGTTGCCGGTGCCATCCGTGGTGGCGTTGCCGACCTTGAAGGTGGCGCCATTGCGGTTGCCGATGCGCGCATAGGCCGCGTACACGTCGGTGCGTTTGGACAGTGCATAGGTGTAGCCGAGCGCCCATTGGGAAGCGTCGCGGTTGGCGTGCGTGGTGTCGTCATGGCGGACATACGAGGCGTACGCCTTGTGCGCGCCGAAAGGCACGCTCACGCCGACGATCGCGTCTTCGCTGCGCGCACCGCCCAGGCCCTTGTTGCGCGCGTAGCCCAGGTGCCCTTCGGCCACGCCCCAGTTGTATTTGGCGCCGAGCAGCGTATTGGCGCTGCTGTCGGTGGCCAGCGCATTTTGCTGCTGATGCCAGCCCAGCGAGACGGCCAGGCTCTTGGCCGTATACGACAGCACCGTGCTGTAGGCGCGCCTGGCGGCCGAATTGTCCGGCACTTCACCGACGCCCACGGCCAGTTCCGCCGAAAAGCCATGCAGTGTCGGCGAGGCGTAGCCGGCCATGTTGTCGAGGCGGGCGTTCGAGACCGTGATGTTGCCCGCCTGGCCGGCCAAACCGTCGCAGAACGGATCGACGACGTCGCGCATGGCGCGATAGTACGGCGAATACTGGCGCCCGAAGCTGACCGCACCGAGCTTGCTGGACACGCCCAGGAATGCCTGGCGTCCGAACAGCAGGCCGCCCTGGGCCGAGCTGCCGGTATCGATATTGACGCCGTGTTCCAGGACGAAGTAGGCGTTGACGCCGCCGCCGAGGTCTTCATTGCCTTTGAAGCCCAGCCGCGAACCGGAGGCGACACCGCTGTTGATCGTGTTGACGCTGCCCGCCGCGCCGCCCGTTTCGCGCACCAATCCGACGTCGGCCACGCCATACACGGTAACCGCCGACTGCGCCATGGCGGCCGCCGGAACCAGGCTCGATGCCATGATCGCGATAATGATCTTATTCATTCGTTTCCTCTGTTGTTTAACGTTTTTTATATTTGATCGGCAATACCGCTCCATTCCACGCGGTGCATGGAACAGGTGAATTGCCGCGATGGGGAGTAATCTAAATGGCGCCGCCGGGATAATCCGAAGCGTGCCGCAGGATATGCTTGGCCTTGTGGACCTGTTGCATGATGCCGAGTGCATGGCCGCGGAATACGTGGCCTGCCGGCGTAAGCGAGGGAGGGTTGCAGCTGCGGTCCACAAGCGTGGCGCCGAGCCAGGTTTCAAGCGACCGGATGCGCCGGCTGAATGCCGGCTGGCTGGAGTGCCGCTCGCTGGCGGAACGCGAAAAGCTTCGCGTATCGGCCAGGCAAAGAAAGTCTTCGACCCATTTCATGTCCATTGCTGTCTCCCGCTTATATTTATTTTTTAATGGGCCGGCGCGATTGACCGTCACCCATTGCACTGCCGATTATTCGGCATGTGTTTCCATCCCTACCTCCTATGCATAGCAGTTTGCATGCCAGCAATGTAAATATGGCGAGAAGCGCCCCAGCGCCTTGATTGGAATGGATATTTTCAATCATCGGGAAACGCCGAAAGCTGAGCGCGTGCGGTATTCCACACAAACCCGTTTTCCGGCGTGTGGATTTAGAAACCCGCCCTGTTGGCTATTGCCGAAATTAATATCTGGAAGAATGTTCTGGGGTAAGATAGAACGCAGTCGCCTCCCCTTGCCGGACCGCGCCAACACTAACCACACGCGCCGAGGTGAGCATTGCAGGCGTTCCGACAATTTGCCGTTTCCCGCTCCGCGGGCACAGTCGCGGCATGGGCCGCGATCATCGGCCTGAGCGCCGCCGTCGCCTTCGTGTATGCGTGGAGCGAACGGCGCGGCTATGCGCAGCTTGGCGAGGTCCAGGCGCAGCAGCTCGACCTGTACGCGGCGGCCCTCGAAAGCGAACTGGGCCGGCATGAATACCTGCCCGGCATCGTCGCCCTCGATCATGACGTCCATGCCCTGCTGAGGAACCCGGCCGGCGCCGGCCTGGACGAGCGCGCCAACAAGCGCCTGACCAGCCTGAACGCGCGCGCCGGCTCGCTCGCCATCTTCGTGCTCGACACGGCGGGCCTGGTGCGGGCGGCCAGCAACTGGTACCAGCCGGAGACCAGCGTCGGCATGGATCTGGCAGCCCTGCCGTATTTTTCCGGCGCCATGCAGGGCGGGCCTGCGCGCTATTTTTCGCGCGCGGCGGCGCGCAACTCGCCCGAGTATTATTTCGCGCAGCAAGTGCTGCAAGGCGGCCAGGTGCTCGGCGTGGTGGTGGTCAAGATCAGCCTCGACCCGATCGAGTCGACCTGGGTCGCGGCGGCCGCGCAGCCGCACAACGATTTTTTCATGGTGCTCGACGCCGACGGCATGATCGTTCTCTCGTCCGCGCCCCAGTGGCGCAACCGCAAGGCCGACCTCCAGGCCATCGACCAGGGCAAGCCTGTCGTCGCGTGGCGCGCGCTCAATCCGGCCGCGCCATCGACCCGCTACGCAAGCCAGAGCCGGCCGATGGCGCGCCAGGGCTGGCGCCTGCTCACGCTCACCAATGCCGCCCCGGTCAAGCTGCAGGCCGGGCAAAACGCCGTGGCCGCTGGCCTGTTGGCCGGGTTCCTCGGTTTGCTCGCGATGTTCGTGGCGATGCGCCGGCGCGCGATAGAAAGCCGCCTGCAGGCGCGCGAAGCGCTGCAGCGCGCGCACGACGAATTGGAACTGCGCGTGGCCGACCGCACCGCCGCATTGCATGCGATGAACCGCGAACTGCTGCACCAGATCGGCGAACGCGAACACGCCGAACAGGTGCTGCGCGCTTCCCAGGACGACCTGCTACACGCCAGCAAACTCGCTCTGCTCGGCCAGATGTCGGCCGGTATCACGCACGAAATCAGCCAGCCGCTCACCGCGCTACGCTCGCTTTCCTTCAATGCCCAGCTGCTGCTCAAGCGCGGCGACCTGGCGCGCGTGGAAAAGAACCTGCGCTCGGTCAGCGACCTGACTGAACGCATGGGCCGCCTGACCGAGCAGCTCAAATCCTTCTCGCGCAAGACGCCCCTGGCCATGGCCCCACTGACCCTGTCCAAGGCGGTCGACAATACCTTGCAGCTGCTGGAGAACCGGATCCGCACCGAACACGCATGCGTGCAGCTGGACCTGGCGCCGTCGGTGCGCGCCATGTGCGACGCCAACCGGCTCGAACAAGTGCTGATCAACCTGTGCGCCAACGCGCTCGACGCCATGCTCGACGCGCCGGTCAAGAACCTGGCCATCCGCCTGTGGAGTGCAGACGGACGCGCGCACATCCAGGTCAGCGACAGCGGCGCCGGCATTCCGCAAGCCGTGATGGCGCGCCTGTTCGAGCCGTTTTTCAGCACCAAGCTGCCGGGCCAGGGACTGGGACTCGGCCTTGCCATTTCGGCCGACATCGTGCGCGACTTCGGCGGCGCCTTGCGCGCGTCGAATTGTCAAGGCGGTGCCGCCTTCGAACTGGACCTGCCACTAGTAGAGGAAACAAGTCATGTATGAAGGTTTCACCATCGTGTTCGTCGAAGACGACCTGGCCGTGCGCAGCAGCGTCACCGAAACGCTGGAGCTGGCCGGGTTCCACGTGGCGCCGTTCGAGTCGGCCGAGGACGCGCTAGGGCAACTGCGCAGCAGCTTTGCCGGCATCGTCATCAGCGACGTGCGCCTGCCCGGCATGGACGGATTCGAACTGTTGCGCCGCGTGTGCGCGTTCGACGCCACCATCCCGGTCATCATGGTGACCGGCCATGGCGACGTGTCGATGGCGGTCGAGGCAATGCGCTGCGGCGCCTACGACTTCATCGAGAAGCCCTTCGCGATGGAGCGCCTGGTCGAGGTGGCGTCGCGTGCCATGGAAAAACGCGCGCTGCGCCTTGAAGTGGACACGCTGCAGCGCCAGCTGCAGGATCGGCGCGGGATCGAGGCGACCTTGCTCGGCAACTCGCCGGCGATACGCGAACTGCGGCGCCAGATACTGAACCTGGCCGATACGCCGGCCGACGTGCTGGTGTTCGGCGAAACCGGCACCGGCAAGGAAGTGGTGGCGCGTTGCCTGCACGAGCACAGCAAACGCAGCAAGGCCAACTTCGTCGCGATCAATTGCGGCGGCCTGCCCGAAAGCCTGTTCGAGAGCGAGATCTTCGGGCATGAAGCGGGCGCGTTCACCAGCGCCAGCAAGCGCCGGGTGGGCAAGATCGAGCATGCCGACGGCGGCACCTTGCTGCTCGATGAAATTGAAAGCATGCCGATGGCGCTCCAGGTCAAGCTGCTGCGCGCGCTCCAGGAACGCAAGATCGAACGGCTCGGCTCGAACCAGGGCGTACCGGTCGACTTCAGGATCGTCGCCGCCACCAAGAGCGACCTGAAGGAACTGAGCGCGCAGCAGAAGTTTCGCAGCGACCTGTATTACCGGCTCAACGTCGCCGTGCTCGAACTGCCGCCGCTGCGCGAACGGCGCGAGGATATTCCGATCCTGTTCGAACATTTTTCGCTGCAGGCGGCGCTGCGCTACGGGCGCGAGGCCCCGGCCCTGGCCGCACACGACATGCTCAAGCTGATGGCCGGCGACTGGCCCGGCAACGTGCGCGAACTGCGCAACGCGGCCGACCGTTTCGTGCTGGGACTGCCGGGGATGCACCCGGGCGCCGCCGATACGGCCGCGGCCCCGATGACGCTGGCGCAGCAGATGGACATGGTCGAAAAGACCCTGGTGGAACAGGCGCTCAAGCAGTACGGCGGACGCCCGCAAGCGATCTGCGATGCGCTCGGCATCGGCAAGAAGACCTTGTACGACAAGCTGCACCGGCACGGCATCGTCATCGACGACTTCCGGCCGGTGCCGGGCGGCGCGCTCTAGCCGCCTGGGTAGGGGCCTGCCTTGCAGGGCAGGCTGCCCAGGCAGAACTTAGTAGGTATAGAACATCCGCTGAATCTCCTTGGTGCTGCTGGTCTTGGTCAGCGCCAGCATCAGCAGGATGCGCGCCTTCTGCGCACTCAAGGTGTCGGCCACCACGAAGTCCAGCTCGTCGTCATTGGCTTCGCCGTTGCGCGCCAAGATGCCCTGGCCCACGCGGCTGGCCCGCACCACGACCGCCCCCTTGGCACGCGCGGCAACCAGTGCCGGCTTGACCCTGGCGGCCAGGCTGCCGTCGCCCACGCCTGCGTGGATGATGCCCTTGGCGCCAGCGGCCATGAGCGCATCGACCGCTACCGGTCCGACGTTCGCATAGCCATATACGATGTCCACTTGCGGCAGCACCTGCAGCGCGCTGATGTCGAATTCGCTCTCGGTGGTGTGCTTGCGCATTTGCTGGCGATAGAAGAATGGCTTGCTGCCCTGGATATAACCGAGCAGGCCCAGTTCCGACGTGCGGAAAGAGTCCAGCGTCGAGGTATTGACCTTGGCCACGTCGCGCGCCGACTGGATCTGGTCGTTCATCGCCACCAGTACGCCCTTGCCGACCGCCTCGGGGCTGGCCGCCAGCATCACCGAATTGTACAAATTGATCGGGCCGTCGGCCGAGATCGCGGTCGATGGCCGCATCGCGCCCACCAGCACCACCGGCTTGCGGCTCTTGACCACCAGGTTCAGGAAGTAAGCCGTTTCTTCCAGCGTGTCGGTGCCGTGCGTGATGACGATGCCGTCCACGTTCGATTGGGCCAGCAGCACGTTGACGCGCTTGGCCAGCGTGAGCCAGTGCTCGTTGGTCATGTTCTCGCTGGCGATCTGGAACGTCTGTTCGCCGCTGACGTTGGCCACCTTGGCCAGTTCGGGCACCGCCGCGATCAGGCGCTGCACGCCTACCGTGGCGGCGGTGTAGCCGACCGTGGTGGTGCTGGTGGCGCCGGAGCCGGCGATGGTGCCGCCGGTGGCCAGGATGGTCACGTTGGGCAGTTTGGGCGCGGCTTGTTGCGCCTGCGTGGCCGAGGCCATGCAGAACAGGAGGCCGAACAGCGCGATCATCGATTGCGCGGGATTTTTGTGAAGCATGCGATCTCCTAAAGGGACGGTGGTTTTTTGCAGGCGACGCCATTGTTCATGACGCGTTTTGCCTGCTGCGGGAAGGCGAAAAGTCTGTTTGAGGATTAGTCCTATGATAACGGGCGAAGGAAGCCTGCCTTGCAAGGCAGGCTCGTTGCGCAGGGGCGCGGTAGACCGCGCCAATTCCCTGCTTCACCGGTAGGCGGCCGGGTCGCCCGAATCGGTGGGGGCGGCAATCGCCTTTTTCAGCGCTGGGCTCATCGGTAGCTGCAGCGGCGCGAACCACTTGCGGTAGATCTGCTGCACTTCGCCGGACTTGAACAGCGCGACGATGGCTTCGTCCACCAGTTTCTTGAATTCGGGGTCGCCCTTGCGCACGACGATCCCGTACGGCTGCACCGGCAAATCGGTGGCGGCGATGGCATAGATGCTCCGGTCCTTGGCGGCGGCGACCAGCCCGTGCAGAAGCACATCGTCCATCACGAACGCGACCGCGCGGCCGGCCTCGACCATCGAAAACGCTTCGGCGTGATCCCGGCCCGGAATGATGTGCAGGTCGAGCCCCTGTGCCTGGGCGGTTTCCCCCAGCGCGTGGATGGCCGTGGTGCCGGCCGTCGACACGACGGTCGAGCCCTTGAGCGCTTGCAGCGAATCGATGTGGGCCGTCTTTTTCGCTACCAGGCTGGTGGCCGCGACGAAGGTCGTCACCGAAAACGCCAGCTCCTTTTGCCGCTCGAGCGTGTTGGTGGTCGAGCCGCATTCGATGTCGACGATGCCGTTGACCATGAACGCGTTGCGGTTGGCGGAGGTGACCGGGCGCAGCATCACTTCCAGGCCGGGCGCCTTGAGCCGGGTGCGGATGGCGTCGACGATGCGATAGCACAGTTCGATCGAATAACCGGTCGGCCGCTGCTGCTTGTCGAGATAGGAAAACGGGATCGATTTGTCGCGAAAGCCAATGCTGATGACGCCCGTTTCCGCGATTTTTCGCAAGGTCGGCGACTCTTGCGCCGCGCCATGGGGGGCGAGCGGGAGCAGTGCGGCAAATGCGAAGAGCAGGTGTCTGGTGTTCACGTCGTTTTTTCCTTACGGCCCGGGAATTCCGACCGTCGCATGGCGCAATGTTCCCATGAACAGCTTGTAACGACAATGCTTATGCAAAATTCACATGGGAGGCGATGATGCTCCGGGCAGGAAGATCAACGGGAGCTTTGGGTTCATTGCCGGGCTGCTTGCGCTTGCTGGGGTAGTCGATTGCGTGCGGAGCGCTTAATGACGCTAAGAAACATTGGCGTAAACCCGACAGAACCGGGCCGAAACTCACGTCAGGCTTGTGTGGGTTTTGACAATACGACCAATGTGCAGGATACTCAATCGCAGTGGAAACGCTTCCATCAACATCGTTATCGCTGATAACGCCGCTGGGAAGTGGTTGTTGCCCGAACGTAAAACCCTAACGATAACTTCGGAGACTTTCAACATGAAGATGAAGACGATTAACGTCGTGCTGGCATCATTATTGGCTGGCGGCACTATGGCCGGCTGTGGCGGTAACACGTCGGGCGACAGCGGCGATGGCGGGAAAACGCCCATATCCCTGGCGCAGACAGGTAGTGCGGCTGGTTCCAGCTCCAACGTCGCCGCCGTCTGCACGCTCCAGGCTGAAGACTATGCCAACGCGTTCGACACCACTGCCGGCAATACAGGTAACCAGCACCGCACCGACAACGTCGATATTGAAGCCACCACCGATGCCGGCGGAGGGTATAACGTTGCCTGGACTGCCAACGGCGAATGGCTGGCACACAACAACGTCACCTTCCCTACCAGCGGCGCCTATACCATTGCCTACCGTGTCGCGGCCCCTTCCGCCGGCGGCGTGATTTCGGCCGACCTCAACGGAGGCACGATCCCGCTGGGCACCACCTCGGTCCCCGCCACCGGCGGCTGGCAGAACTGGACCACCGTGCAGCGCACGATTAACGTGAATGCCGGTACCTACAACCTCGGCACGTTCGTCAGCAGCGCGGGCTTCAACCTGAACTGGATCAGTATCGCCGGCGCCAGCTGCGGCACAACGCCTCCGCCACCTGGCGGCTGGACGCTGGCCTGGGCCGACGAGTTCAACGGCACCTCACTGGACACCTCGAAGTGGAACATCGAGGTCAACGGAAATGGCGGCGGCAACAACGAGCTGCAGTACTACACCGCACGTCCGGAAAACATCCGTGTCAGCGGCGGCGAACTGGTCATCGAGGCGCGCAAGGAAGCCTATATGGGCAAGCAGTACACCTCGGGCCGCATTACCACCCAGAACAAGGCCAGCTGGCAGTACGGGCGGATGGAAGCGCGCATGAAGATCCCGACCGGCAAGGGCACCTGGCCGGCTTTCTGGATGCTGGGTAACTCCATCAGCAGTGTGGGCTGGCCCGCAAGCGGTGAAATCGACATCATGGAGCACGTCAATTCCGAAGCGGTTACCCACGGCACCATCCACTGGTCGGATCATAACAACGCGTATGCCAATTATGGCGGCCCATCGGGCAACCTGGACTTCTCGCAGTTCCACGTGTATGCCGTGGAGTGGGATGCCTCCGTGATCCGCTGGTACGTGGACGGTAACAAGTTCCACGAAGTCAATATCGCCGGCGGCATCAACGGCACGTCGGAGTTCCATGCGCCGTACTTCCTGCTGTTTAACCTGGCCGTCGGCGGCAACTGGCCTGGCAGCCCGGATGCATCCACCGTGTTCCCGAACCGGATGCAGGTCGACTACGTCCGCGTCTATCGCAGGTAATCCAGAGCTGGAGAGGAAGCATTTTCTCTCCATCTGTTC
The DNA here is from genome assembly GCF_030846505.1 of Massilia pseudoviolaceinigra. Taxonomy (NCBI): domain Bacteria; kingdom Pseudomonadati; phylum Pseudomonadota; class Betaproteobacteria; order Burkholderiales; family Oxalobacteraceae; genus Massilia; species Massilia pseudoviolaceinigra. Next base: position 20,232 of record NZ_JAVCWL010000007.1, read on the forward strand.
ACCCAACATGGCGCCCCGAAAAGGGGCGCTGTTATTTCCGGGTCCAGCTCTGCCAGCAATGACAGCCGCGCGCTCGTCGCGGCAAGGTTCTGGAACCGGGCTGCTGCCTCCTCGACCAACTTGCCGAAAACTTCGCTACCTGTAGAATCAAGAGCTTAGCCTGGAAAAACCCGGCCAACTTTATTAGCTCTATTCAGTGAGCGCACTCGTGTGCACACTCAATAAAGTCAGACAAAGAACTGTCAGGACAAACTGAAATATGATCATCGACACCTTTTTGACGACCGATCCATCGACGGTGAAGACGCGGCCAAATGGGTCAGCTACAGGGGTCCTCTTCCTCAACATCGGAGGCGTTGCATTTCCGACGGAGGGGTGGGACGATTTTGTGGTCACCATCTTGGGATGGTGGGCCCAGGCACTGCTGCGCTTGTCGGTTAACGATCGTTGCACCGTGACCGTGCCTTTCATGGAAGGAGATTATGCGGTGAAAGTGCTGAAAACATCCGCCGCAACATTTGAGTTCCGGGCCGTGAACGGAATATCGAGCGGCTTCGAAACGGCGACAGGCGAAGCTGCGGCCAGGCCGTTTATCGATTCATTTATTTTGCAATCGCATCGCATCCTTGGCGAGTGCAAGCAGCAAGGATGGTGGTCGGCGAATGAGGATGCGCTGGCCTCGTCATTAGAGGCGCTCGAGTACGAGTTGAAACGCTTCGGCCCTGGCACTGATCAGGTGGCAAGTCCAGCAAACCGGTAAGCAGTACGATCACGGCACCACCACGGATTTGACCTTTGGTGCCACATCAGGGTCGACGAATGTGAAACGCGCTGTTGGCGCCCCACGTCGCCACCATCAGGCTGCCGTCGGGGGCACGTGCCAGACCCACGGACCTGGCCACCCTCTGGCTCACTTACAGAAATAGGCACCTGTGTCCGCACGCGTGAAGCACGCCGGTTTCTGGTCGAGTCCGCTCAACTTGGCATACGCGGTGCAATATGCGTATTGATAATCGTTGCTCCATTTTTTCGGATCGAGATCGTTTCCCAACAGGGCCAGTTGCTCTCTGAGGGTGGGTTTGTCTTCAGCCATGCATGCGTACAGAGCGTAATTGTTTCTGGTCCTTGTGTCGGAATACAGGCGAAGATAATCCTCGAAGCCTGCCTTCATTCTTGTCCAGTTGGCGCCCCCTGTCTCGAACATGTCCGGCGATTGCGCTATGGTCCAGTGAAGACGTGTGTACATGGTGTCTCCGAGGCGCGCCTTGGTCAGCTGCGCAGCCCGGTTGATCGCGCTGAGCACTTCCTGATCGGATCCATACCATTTCGCGTCATGGAATGCGATGTTTGTGTAGTGAATATCGAGGTAATAGGGATCAACCTTGGCCGCTTTGTTATACATGGCGTCGAATTTGGCGGGCGCCCATCCCTGGGCTAAACCAACCGTCAGCATTCCCTCATACCAGGCTGGATTATTTTTGCCGGGGCCGGCCAGCTTATCGAGTTGCCGTTTCGCCGAAGCCATACGCTGCTCGAATATTTTCTGCGATGCGTCGCTGACTGTCGAGGAGTAGCCGGATCCGCGTGCGTACCACGCATAATCGGCAGCGAAAAAAGCGAGCGCCAGTTTGGCACCCATCGACGTGGGCGACGATTCAAGCCAAGCTGACAACGAAGCCTGATGGGCCAGCCACTCCTCGTCCGAGCGTTTCGGGTTTGTGCAAGCAACGTTAAACGTTTGCGCGATCCCGCTGAAAAAAGGCGATAGGGCAGAGACGCCGTCGGGTGTTTTAGCCATCTTCTTCGAATATTTCGTGTACAACTCATCTAGTTTCTTATAATTCTTTTCTTTCATGAGCTTATGAACCTCATCCGAGACAATTTCCGCAGGGCGGATGTGATTGTTTTTCGTGCAGGCGCTTGCCGTGTTGATGGAAGAAATCAGGGCCAGGAGCAATGCTGAAACGGTCGTGCTACTTTGCCAGTTGAGTTTCATGGAATATTTGATGGTTAAACACGAAAGAAAATGATTGTATCAAGCCGCGCGGGAGCATTCTGTCGATACCAGAGCTTTCTATCATTTAAAGCGAAAGACGCCGTGATGGCATGGTTCGAGGGCGTTCCTGCTTAGCAGCTGGAACACTACATTTGCTTTCAATTAATTTAACGACTCAAGGATACATCCGACCATGGCAACTGAACCCATCGCGCTCTTCGCCGAGAAAAAAAATCCGGCACTTGTCATTGCCGTGTTGCGGAAAATGAATGCCTTGTACACGATGGTCGGAACGGAAGACGCGTGGAGCGAAATCGTCGTCACACATGGTGGACGGTTGACGAATAATCAGCTGAGAATCACCCACGATCCCGATTACTACAGCGGGCCGGGGTGGCAGCTTCAGATGAACGGCATGCGCGGCTATTTCTCGCGCTTTCCGGAAGCGCCGGAACAGGCACAGGTGCTCGCCCTGACTGAAAAATTCGGTTTCGCACTGGGCACGATCTGCGATCCCGATGCCGAACCCGGTGACGAACGATACGCGGTTTTGTCGGCGATAGCCGAAGCGCTGGACGCGGTATGGTTCACCCCCTCTGCCATGCGCGATGCCCATGGCAGAGTGCTGTACGGCGTCGCGGAACGGGACCCAGAGGCAAGGTGGCCGGCATATACCCCTATCCTGCCAGCGCCTGACTCGGTTAAAAACCAGCAACTGGCATTGAAACAAGGGGTTTTTGGCGAACTGGCCTCACTCGGCTTTCAGCCGGCCGAGTCCTTACCCCTGCCCGACCTCGACGTCCGTACGCGTGATGCGCACGAGGTCTGCACGCGGCTGATGGCATTGCAGGCCGTATTCGCCTGGGCCGCAATGCCTGAACATGTCGGCGCGACGGCGCTCCTGCAAGGCTATATCGAGCGCAACAATTTGCGCGCATCGATGACGGAAAGCGAACGTGCACTGATTAATCTGCCGCGCCAGCAGTCGCAATCGCTGTATGCCGATACGGTCGGGTGGAGGCTGGAAAACATGTGGGCACTGGCATGGATCGCAGGCTTCGAGCCGGTGCCGGCACTCGATGCCAGCCAGATTTCCGATGAAGTCATCGAGGCGATGCTGTTTGACTTTCTGCCTGCCTGGGCTGACAATGCCGCCGATTTCTCGGCGGGCGTCTCATTGCGCCCGGCCAGCGAGGTGATTTACATGGAGTACAAATTCTACTGCGCCCATAACGCAGTCCGAAGTGCCCAACTGGGTGGCGCCACCGTGCCCGCGGGTTTCGACCCAGTCATGCATGGCGGCGCCGTTCACGAACGCCGCCACTCCCTCACGTGGGCGCTGGCACCAGAGGATGACTGGGACGATACCGATCTGAGCACCTGACGCGCGCGCGCGGGTCCTCGATGGCGTTGAGAGCAAAGCGTCCGCGCCATGCGTCCGGAAGGAGTCGACCGGCAAGCGATGCGCCCGCTGCTTATTTGTCGAGAATCACGATCGGCTGATTTTTTTCCACCAGATAGGTGGCCAGCTCGGACGTGATGCCGGTTCCGGTATTCTTTGCCGAGTGCACCGCACCGGCCGGAATGTAAATCGATTCGCCGGCCTGCAGACGCACCGTCTTGCCGTTCAATTCATACTCGATCGAACCGCTCAGCACATACGCAATTTCCACACCCGGGTGCGAGTGCTTCGGAAACGAGGCGCCTGGCGCGAAGTCGACCCGGACCTGGATCGCCTCTCTTTTATTGTCGAATTGACTGCGCACGGTTTCGGTGCGGGCAATCCCTTTGGCATCGAACTGAGGTGCCGGCAACGGCGCCGCGGCGACCTGGACGGAAGCGCCGGCTGCCGGCTGTGCCATGACCGGCGCGGACATCAACGCCAGCGATACCGCGCTAAGCGCGATCTTCATAATGAAACTCATGATTTCTCCTGTGGGGCGGCTGGCGTCATGCCAGCCGTATTTCTTGTTAATCTGAACGGACAAGCGGTGTTCGCCGATTGCCCTGTCTGTTTGTGTATTACACTGCACGCATTTCCGCCGCCCACCATCACGGAGTGCACGTCTTGAGCAGTACTGAACCATCCAGCAGCAAGCCGATCCGCATCCTTCTGGTCGACGACCATCCCATGATCCTGGCAGGACTGGCCGACACCATTGCCAGCGAACCCGGCATGTGCGTGGTGGGCGAACTCGAGGACGGCGTCGGCGTTCTCGATGCGTTCGAGGCACTGCGCCCGGACATCACCATCATGGACATCGCCATGCCCCGCATGGACGGCCTGCAGGCGCTCGAAGCGATGCGCCAGCTGCACGGCGGCGCCCGCGTGATCATGCTCACGACCCTGGCGGGCGATCACCAGATGCGCCGCGCGGTCGAACTTGGTGCGGCCGGGTTCCTGATGAAGCACAGCCTGCGCAAGGACCTGATCGATGCGATTGTCGCGGTGCACGCCGGCAGACGCTGGATCCCTTCCGACGTCGCGCGCACGCTGGTCGAACACCTGGGCCAACCCAAGCTGAGCGAGCGTGAGGCCGAGGTGCTGCGCAGCGCCGCCGCCGGCAACGCCAACAAGCAGATCGGGGCGCTCCTGGGGATCGCCGAAGACACCGTCAAGGCGCATATACGCACCATCCTCGCCAAGCTGCACGCGCATGACCGTACTCACGCGGTCGCCATTGCGGTCAAGCGCGGCATCATTTCCCTCTAGCCTGCGCCCTTGAGAAACGCCAGCAGGTCGCTGTTCACCCTGTCTTTATGGGTGTCGGTCAGGCCATGCGGCGCGCCCGGATAGACCAGCAGCCTGGCGTGCTTGACGATGGCCGCGGCGGCGCGCCCGGATGCGTCGATCGGAACGATCTGGTCGTCGTCGCCATGGATGATCAAGGTCGGCTTGTCGAATTTACGCAGGTCGTCGCGGAAATCGGTTTCGGAGAACGCTTTGATCGAGTCATAGGTATTCTTGTGGCCGGCCATCATGCCCTGCATCCACCAGCCGTCGATGAGGCCCTGCGACACCTTCGCGCCCGGGCGGTTAAAGCCGAAGAACGGACCGGCGGCGATATCCTTGTACAGCTGCGAGCGGTTTGCCATCGAGCCGGCGCGGATGCCGTCGAATACCTCGCGCGGCAGCCCGCCGGGATAGTCCGCGGTCTTGAGCATCAGCGGCGGCACGGCGGACACCAGCGCCAGGCCGGCCACGCGTTTGGTGCCGTGGCGTCCGACGTAGCGCGCCACTTCGCCGCCCCCGGTGGAAAAGCCGACCAGTACCGCGCCCTTCAGGTCCAGCGTCTCGACCAGCTGGGCCAAGTCGTCGGCATAGTGGTCCATGTCGTTGCCTTCCCACGGCTGGCTCGAGCGGCCGTGGCCACGGCGGTCGTGGGCGATGCAGCGGTAGCCATGATCGGCCAGGAACATCATCTGCGATTCCCAGCTGTCCGAGTTCAGCGGCCAGCCATGGCTGAAGACGACCGGTTGGCCGTTCTTCGGCCCCCAGTCCTTGTAGTACAGCGTGACGCCGTCGCGCGTGGTCAGGGTGGCGGGCGGGCGAGTCCGGTTCGATGGGGCGGCGGCGGCGGCGGCGGTGCTGGCGAGCGAGACGCCGGCGGCAGCCGTGGCCGCGCTCAGCAGCACGTTGCGGCGGCGCTGGTCCGGATTGGTATGGTTGGTCATGCTTTCCTCTGTAGTAGTCAATAGCGGGCACGGTGAACATGCCGGCCATAGCGTACCGTGCAGGGCCGCGGGCGCCATCGACACGCGGAGTGCAAGCGCTCTAGCTCGTTCGGGCTAGGCGCTACGCCGCCTCGGCATGGGCACGCCGCCGTTGGCGCAGCTTTTGGAACAGGGCCGCCGTGCGGCGCCCGGGGTAGGCTTGCTCGGCCGGGATGTCGAGTTGCATACAGGTGCCCTGGCCAGGCGCCGAATGCAAGGTGCAGGCCGCGCCGAGCGCCCTGGCGCGCTCGCACATGCCGACGATGCCGTAGTGCTTGCGCGGCGGCGCCGTCCCCGTGGCCGGTGCCGCCATGCCGCAGCCATTGTCGCGCACCAGTACGGCAAGTGCGTCAGGGCGGTAGTCGATGACCAGTTCCACCCTGGTCGCGCGGGCGTGGCGCGACGCGTTGAACAGCGCTTCGCGCGCGATCGCCTGCACCTCGTCGCGCACCCGCGAGGACAGGGTGCGCGGCTTGCCCTGGATGCTGGCCGTGAAACGCTGCTGCAGCAGCACGCGGCCGTACTGCGCCAGCGCCTGGCCCAACTCTTCGGGCTCGCCAGCGCTGCGCAGGTCCGAAATACAGTCGCGCCCTTCGGTCATCAGCTCGTCGGCAAGCTCGAGCGTTTGCTCGATCTTGCCGCGCTCCTCGGTGCCGATCGGCAGGCTGCGCGCTTGCTGGCCGAACAGCATGATCAAGCCCTGCACGCTTTGCAGCAGCGTGTCGTGCAGGCCGCGCGCGATGCGTTCGCGCTCGGCCAGGCGCTCCTGCATCCGGTCACGCATGCGTTCGGTCAGGCGCCGCACGCGCAGCCAGTACAGAGCGCCCAACAGCGCCGCGCCAAGCAGCACCATCAGGGCGATAAACCATCCGGTTTCGACGAATCGCGGCGGCAGCACCAGTTCCAGCGTGGCGCCGGTATCGTTCCATACCCCATCCTCGTTGGCGGCCGCCACCCGGAAGCGGTAGGCGCCGGGACGCAAGTTGGTGTAGACCGCTTCGCGGCGCGTGCCGGCATCCTGCCAGCGCTGGTCGAACCCGTCGAGCTTGTAGCGGAAGTGCACCCGTTCCGGAATCGCCAGGCTCAGCGCGGTGTACGCGATGCGCAGGTCGCGCGCGCCGGTGGGCAGGCGCAGGCGCTCCTGGGCCGGGTAGGCGACGTCGCCCGAACGCAGCGAGAGCACCTGCACCGGCGGGGCCAGCCGGTTGCGCGAGACGGTGGCCGGATCGATACTGGCCACTTCGCTGGCGGTGGCGAACCAGAGCCGGCCGTCGGTACTCTGCGTCATCGATGGCAAGGGACGCAATTGCTCGGCGCTGCCCACCAGGCCGTCGAGCCCGTCGAAACGCTCGAACGGCAAGGGCCAGGCCGGCTCGCGCAAGAGACGCTCGACGTCGGCGGCGCCAATGCGGCTGATGCCGTCGGAGCCGTACAGCCACAGCTCGCCCGTGGCGGTACGCACCATGCCCGAGATGCCGCGCCAGCGCTGCCCGCCGGCGGCGCTGGCGCCGTGCCAGCGCCGGCCGTCATACCAGGCCAGCCCATCGCGCCCGCCGGCCCAGATGCGCGGGCCGTCCACCAGCAGCGATTGCACGTCGCCCAGCCGCAGGCCGTCGGCCTCGCCGAACACCCGCACCCGCGTGTCGTCGATCAGGGCAATCCGGTTGCGCAGGAAGCCGGCCCACACCCGCCCGGCGGGGTCGGTCGCCAGCGCCAGGGCCAGTCCGTCCGGCATCCCTGGCAAGCCGCCGTCCTTGCGCCACGCGCCGTCCTCGATCCTGAACAAACCCTGGCGCGAGAGCGAACCCCACATGCGGCCCTTGCCGTCGATCGTCATGGCCTGCATGTCGTGACCGGCAAGATGCGCAGGGTGCGGCAGGCGCGTGAGCCCACCCGAGGCGGCGCGCCGCCAGCGCTCGTTGAAGCTGGCCAGCCACAGGGCGCCGTCGGCGGCGCGGTAGGCGGCGGTGAGCGTCAGGCGCCCCAGGGTTTCGTGCGCGCCTTGCGCGTCGTAGCGGCGCAGCGGCTGGCGCCGGTCGCCGATGATCACGCCGCCCCGCTCGTCGGCGATCACGCCCGGGCGGTCGAACGCGGTAGCGACCGGCACCGGCCGCAGACGCGTGCGGCGCAGGCGGTCAAGGCCGGCCGAGGTGCCGATCCACAGGTTCCCTTCGCGGTCCTCGAACGCCGATTGCGGCAACGGACCGCTCATGCCATTCGCGCGCGTCAGCTGTTGCGCGCTGGCGCTCTTGCCGACATACGGGGCCTGGCGCCGTTCGAGCGCATTCACTTTCAAGATCCACATCGTGCCATCGCGGTCGAACAAGGCGCCGTTGCCGCCCAGTTCGGCACGGGGCTGCGGGTTGCCGCGCGGCGCAGCCGGCAACACACGGTAATGCTTGTCAACGCCGTCGGAGCCCCACAAGGTGCCGTCGGGCGCTTCGGCCATTGCCATCAGGTCGATATGCGGCCACGCGCGCCGGTAGCCTGCCTGGCCGGGATCGCGGAAGTAGATGCCGCCTTCGACCGATACCCACTGGCGGCCGTCGCGTCCATACAATATCTGCCGGGCCGGCTTTTCCGGCAAGCCTTCTTGCCGGCCGACGCGGCGAAAGCGCGCCGCGCCCGGCGCCAGATGGCCGAGACCGCTGCTGGTGGCGGCCCACACGCTGCCATCCGGTCCCTCCGTCATGGTCATGACAGCGCCCCGGGGCAGGCCGTCCGCTTCGGAATACAGGTGCATGCGGCCGTCCGCGAACATGCTGATGCCGCCGAAGCGCCCGCCGACCCACAAGCGTCCGTCGCGCGTGGTCAGCAGTCCCAGCGTACTGGTCGAGTGCAGGCGATGGCCCTGCACGCTGTCCATGCGCTCGAAGTCGACGCCGTCGAAGCGAAACAGGCCGTTGGGTGAACTGATCCACAACCATCCGTCCAGGGTCTGGGTGAACTGCAAGACATCGGCGGGGGCGCCGCGCTGTCCGTTCCAGGCGGTGTGGGCGTAACTGGACAGGGGAGGCGTGCCGGCATGGGCAGCGCAGGACAGGACCAGCGTCGCCCACGCCAGGCTGCGGCGCAGCACAGCGGCAGTCATGCTCACGGCCATGCCGGGGCGCTCGCTGGACGCCGCGTTTTTTTCCTCGAGATTGTTTTTCATAAAGTGTTCAGGGGCTTTCGGCACGGTGTCCGGGACACCGTGCTGGCTGCCGAATGAGTGTCTCGAATCCGATGGAAGATGGCCTCTTGCGCGTCGCGGGTATGCGGGGGCCCTCATACCGGGCCGCCCACGGTATCGGGGACGAGGCCGACCGCGTGCGCGCTATCCCCGGATGCGGTCCTGGTGTGGCCGATGAGGTCGCCGGCCGATATCGCGCACATCATACCTTGAACACCAATGACAGCCCTTGCAAACATGCCCGTCCAGCCACCCCGGGCCGGTTGAAGTAACTCTGCAAATCCGGCGCGCAAGTTCCTTTTTTACCATTTTCACCACAGTGACAATCGGTGAGATTGTCTGTAAATACAGTACCTATACTGATTTTGGTCAATCGTTCGTTAGTTCCCTGGAAGGATGCAACATGGACTCTCTACGCTCGCTCCCGCGCCGCTTTCAGCTGCGCCCATTGCTTGGTGCAATCTCACTCCTGATGGGCAGTTGCACCGCCCTGGCTGCCACGCCGCCAGGCACACTGGGGCTGGCCAACGGCCCCGCTCCGTCGGAAGTCGCCTTTCCATCGATCGATACCCCCGACATCAAGCCCGGCCGCGCACCGGTGGTCGATCTGCGTGCCTTGCCGCAGGGCGCCAGGGCGTCCCTGCCCAACCAGGACATGAGCCACGTTTTCCTGCGCATCCCGCCAGGACAGGCGGCCACCTTGTCGGCCGCCGATGTCGCCGATAAAGTGATCACGCCGCTGCTGACCGCGATGCGCTTCGAAGGGGGCATGCGGCGTCTGCGCCGCGCCCCGGATGCCGGCCTGCCGCAAACGCGCCCGCAGCTCGACGGCGTCGCCCAGTTGCTCTCCCTCGAGTACCAGGGCAACGAAAAAGCCACGCGCCCGCGCACCCTGGACATGGTCGACGCCTTCCTCGGCAAGCGCGCGCCAACCGACGACGTCGAGCGCAACCTGATGATCGCGCGCGGCCTGACCTACTCGCAGTTCAAGGCCGACATCGAACGCCAGGAAATTATCTATCCCTTCATGCAGGTCGAAGGCGACGTGCCGATCGAGCACACCATGCTGCTGGCGTCGCGCTGGGAAGGCCAGACCGTCACCAGCGTGCGCGGCTCGCTGATCCACCGCTATTCGATCGCCAACGCGCGCCCGCAAAGCCCGGAAGGGGCCGATCTGCGCGCGTATGCCGCCCTGAGCAGGGTCAAGGGCATCGACAGTGTCGACGGCAAGCGCGTGCTCGACGGTCCATTCCTGGTACTGCTGCCTTACGGTAACGACAGCGCCGGCGGCGTTTCCCTGCGCTACGCATGGCGCATGGTCGTGCGCGGCATGAGCTTCGGCAGGCCGGTGCCGTTCAGGGTCTGGTCCGATGCCGCGACCGGCACCATTTTGAAGATGCGTCCGCTCGTCTCCGATGTCAACGCCGTGGGCAATGTGTGGCGGCGCGATCCCGGCACCGGGGCGACCCAGGTGCGTACCTTCGCGGTCGACCCCGCGGTCGGCGGACAATACACGCTCAAGCTGGCCGGCGTCGTCTCGCGCGTGGACCACCAGGGCGACGGTTTCGATGCCGAGGACGTGTCGGTATCGAGCACGCTGGGGGGGAGCAGCGCCACCCTGGCGAACTTCAACCAGGCGCCCATCAACAATGGCGCGAGCGGCGTCTGTTCCAGCGGCGCCAATCCGAGGTTCCAGCAGGTTAACTACTTCGGCGTGTTCCATATGAATTGGAAGACGTCGATCTCGCACGGGATCTTCACGCCCTTCCCGACCAGCCCATGGAACCCGCGCATCGAGTCGGGCTCGGCCGGCTGCAATGCCTGGTCCAGCATGGACTTCGGCGCCTGCCAGGGCTACTTCGACGCGGCATGTCCCAACTATTCGGATGGCACGACGGCCGGCGCCAACTACATGAACTTTGCCCACGACAACACGGTCGTCAGCCATGAGCTGGCGCACAATGCCGTGCAGCGATTCACCGACGACCGCCCCAGCAACTGGTGCGGGATGGCGCCTTGTGCCATTCCGGTGGGCATGAGCAAGTTGCACGACCTGGCCGACGCCTGGGCCGACCATTTCGATAACACCAACTGCACCGCCGGCTGGGTCGCCAAGAACCTGGGCGGCGTGAATGCCAGCAACAATTGCCAGGGCAGCCGCGGCCACGACGAGGCCGGCAGGTTGCCGCGCCTGCATGAAGTGACGACGCCGTTCAATCCCGCCATCCCGGGCGACCATTTCCCGGAACACCGGGACTTTTCGACCATCGACTACGCCGACATGCAGATCGGTTCGGCGATCCTGTGGCAGGTGCGCGAGGGCATGCGCAGCAAGTGCAGGCCGTCCGGGCATCCGCAGTATTTTGTGCGCTTCACGCGCGCGCTCAAGAACGCCGGCCTGTCCGGGGCGCCCGGAAGCGGCGACCGCGGCATCTACAACGTGCTGCGCGATCTGGAACTCGAAATGGTCGAGCAATGGGCCACATCCGGCTTGCCGGGCGGTCCGCCGGCGTTCGCGCACAACGGCAACCATACGACCAACAAAGTGCTTGCCGGGTTCGCGAAGGGCGGCGTGTTCGCCCTGCCATCGGCCTGTATCGACGGCGACAACACCACCTCCGATGCGGCCATCTGCCCCGCCGGCGAAAATGGCGGCGACGCGGTGATCGACATGAACGATAACGATCTCGCCGACGATCTGGTGGTGGACGGCATTTCGCACCGCGAGACGGACTTCCTCAAGCTGGGCGGCCCCGCACCGACCTTCCAGGTCTGGACCGGCCCGCGCTTCCGCTTTACCGGCACCAGCGCCCGCCCCGTCAGCGGCACGGCGATCTGCAATGCCAAGTATATTGTTGAAGCGTCGACCGATCCGGCCTTCTCGCCGGCATCGACCATCAACAGCGGCTGGCGCGTGGTCGACCTGAACACCGCCACGCCGGCGTCGCCGGAATGCTCGGATACCTGGACGCCGAATGCGGCGCAGTGGACAACGCTGCAAAGCGGCGGCCACCTCACGCGCCTGTACTACCGCACCCGCACGCGCGACGCCCTCGACGGCAACGAACGCATCTCCACCTCTCCGGCCGCCGGCCTGTGGACCGTTCCGCCGCCCTATGCCGTCATCACCACCACGGGAGGATCGGACTACTGATGCGCGCCCCACACCAGAGCAAGAGCGCCGGGCGCGTGATCGCCGCCCTGTTCGCCGTCGCATCGATCGGACAGGCGTTCGCCGCCTCCTTGCCGTCGGCGCGGCGCGTGCTGGAGCCGCCCCTGGCGGGCGCCGCGATGGCGGTCGTGGACGGCCGCTTGTGGGTGGCCAGCCGTGGCGGCGGCCTGATCGGGTATGAACGCGCTGTGCGCACCATGCGCTTCGATGTCGGCCAGGGCTTGCCCTCGGCCGTCGCGCAGGAACTCGCAGCGCTGCCCGACGGCCGCCTGGTGGTGGGCACCCAGGGCGGCCTGGTGCTGGTCGACCCGCGCGAGCGCAGCAGCACGCCGATCGCGCCACCAGGCACGGGCCAGCAAACCATGGCGGCCGACCTGGTGCTGGCGGCCAACCAGGGGAGCTCGGTGATCTTTCAGCTCACCGAGCTCGATTCCTACGGTGCCGAGGGCCAGCCTGAAGCATCGCTATGGCACTGGGATGGCCAGCGCGTGCAACCCTGGGACCTGCGGCTCGGCAGCGGGGTCGTGGCCACGGCCGGCCTGGCCGACCGCAAGGATGGCTGTTTTCACCTCGCCGGCATCCAGGTCGATGGCGCGGCGCAGCGGCCCTGGTATGCGCGCCAGTGCGGTGGGCAGCTGCGTACCTGGCGCCTTGCCGACGGCGCGCCCGCCGGCACCATTGGCGTTGCCGCCATCGCCAGGGCAGCCGATGGCCGCTCCACCATCCTGGTGATGGTGACCCAGTCCGCGGCCAATCCCGCCTCGCGCCGCCATGTCGTGATGAACCTGGACAAGAATGGCCGGCTCAGGCCCCACTGCTCGAAAGCCAGCTTCAAGGAGCAGGTGACAGGGCTGGTGCAATCGGGCCCGGACCTGATCGTCGCGCGCGCCGGCGCCGGCGTTCATGCCTTGACCTGCGGGCCGCTCAAGCCGCTGTCCGTCGACCCGCGTGTGAGCAACGCCACCGCATTGACGCATGACGCCCGCCTCGGCCTGCTGGTGGCCACCGACGCCGCCGTCTGGCAACTTGGGAAGGGCGGCACGCCGCTGGCCTTGACGCCTGCGCCCGGGCCCGGGATTCCCATCGACGCCTTGCCGATGGAGTACAAAGCGAAGGGCGCGCTGGCGCTTCTCAGCTCACCGACTGCCGGCCTCCTGGAGCTGGCACGCAGCGCTGACGGCTGGCAGGTGGCACGCCGGTGGCGGGCCGGTATCGACCTGCCGGCCGCCGTGTACGGCGCCGCCGCCTACGCGCAGCCGGACCAGATCATTGCCGTGCAGCTGTCGCAGGGCCTGCTACGTCTGCGGCCAGGAGGAATGCAAGCGGTGGAGCTTGAGCAAGGCGCAATGCCGCTCGATGTGGCGATAGCGCCCGGCGGCATCTGGATCGCGGCCGGCAGCACGCCGTTGGGCGGCGGTTCGGCCGGCCTGCACTTCCTGCCCAACGAAGGCAGCGCCCGCTTCGTACCGTTGCCGGACCGCCAGGCACAGCCGAGCGGCCGGCTGATGGCCTGGCCTGACGGCCGGGCATGGGCCGGCACGCGCATTGGCATCATTGAAGCCGACGCCAGGGGAAGTCCACGACGCATATCGGCAGAGCGCGTTGAAGCGCTGTACCGCAATGCGTCACGCAATATCGTCGGTGCGGTCGGGGCTACCGTGCAGTACTGGGACGGCGAGCGCATGGTCCCCGTGCTGTTTGCGATCGAGCCCGCGCCGCTTCGCCCGCTGGGCCATCCGGTCGATCTTGTCATCGACGATGCGGGCCGGTGGTGGATTCTGTTCTCGGCAGGACAAGTGGTGCTGCTCGATGCGGAGCGGCGCCATGTCGCGACGCTCGATGAGCGATCCGGTATTCCGCCATCGGGCCGGCGGCTGCTTTATTTGCCCGGCTCGCGCGAGGTGCTGATCGGCTCGGCCCGGGAAGGCATGTTTTCGCTGACCTGGCCTTGAGGCTGGGCTTGTCGGCGCATCATCGTTGTTGCTTGCATCGGCGGAGAGCAGAAGGTCGCGACAGGGGGGACGGGCAGGCCCCGACGTGGTGGTTGTTAAGCATTGGCTAATCATCCTGTCCGCCACCTTATCGCGCTTTCGCCTGCGCCGGAATGCCATCGGCATGACGGGCATCTTGCTGCGGCGCTGGCAGGCGCTGTGTTGTTGTGCGGCCTCGTGGGGGCGGCGAACATGCCGCTGTTCTCGAATGTCGATGCGCCGGCCACGCCGCTGCTGTCCCCCGCGCATGGGGCCGCGTGGCCCTTCGGCTATCTTCACGCGTCGCATTCCATCGCCGGCGGCGGCTTGCTCCCATGGGCGGTGACTGTGGGAGCGGCGCACGCCGGCAGCCCGCAATGGAACAATTGCCGGGTTCAATCAATCCGCGCCCGCAGCATGTCACAGCAAGAAACGGATAGATCGGCGATCAAGCCGTCCCTATGCTGAAAGCCCGACAGACAACCAGCATAAGGATAGGTAAATGAACCAGTTATCAGGCAAGGTGGCAATTGTGACGGGCGCAAGTTCAGGCATTGGCTACGAGACGGCCAGACTGTTCGCGCGCGAGGGCGCCAAAGTGGTCGTTACGGCGCGCCGGCAGGCCGAGCTGAACGTGCTCGTCGCCGAGATCGAACGCAGCGGCGGTGAAGCGATTGCCGTCGCCGGCGACATCAGGGAAGAAGACACTGCCCGCGCGCTGGTGGAAGTGGCCGTCGGCAGCTTCGGCGGACTCGATATCGCCTTCAACAACGCCGGCACGACAGGCGACAGCGTGCCCGTTGCCGACATGTCGGCCGAGGCCTGGAACGCTATCCTGGGCACCAACCTCACCAGCGCCTTCCTCGGCGCGAAATATCAGATTCCCGCGATGCTCAAACGCGGTGGTGGCTCGATCATTTTCACATCGACCTTTGTCGGCCACACCGTCGGCTTTCCGGGAATGGGCGCCTATGCGGCCAGCAAGGCCGGCCTGATCGGCCTGATGCAAGTCATTGCGGTCGAATATGGTACGAAGGGCATCCGCGCCAATGCGCTTCTGCCGGGCGGCACCGATACGCCGATGGGGCGCGCCGTCGCCAATACGCCCGAAGCGCGCGCCTTCGTCGAGGGGCTGTATGCATTAAAGCGTCTGGCGCGGCCACAGGAGATTGCACAATCGGCGCTCTACCTGGCCTCCGACGCATCGAGTTTCACGACCGGATCGAGCCTGATCGCCGATGGCGGCGTGTCCATTAACCGGACATGAACCGCATGCCGGTGATGCGCGTAGCGCGGCCCTAGGCTACTGCTGCGCGCGCAGCGCTTCCGCCTCGGCCCGCAAAGCGCTGCGGTCTGCGTTCGATGCATCGAGCCGGGCGCGCAGATCCTTGATCTCCGCCTCGAAATTGTCGCGCGCGGTCACCGCGCCGATCAGCTCCATCTCGGCGGCGAGGCGCGCATCCGATACCGCCGCCTGCGACGCCACATTGCGCTCGATCTGTGCGCGCAAGTCCACCAGCTGCTCATTCTTGCCTTCGATGGCCAGCTGGTCTTTTGCTTTGCCCACCAGCGCTTCGGTGGCCACCAGGCGCGCGTTGCGCAGCTCCACCGTCAGGCGCTGGATATCCTCGTCCCGCTCAGCCACTGTCGCCAGAGCCTGGTCGCGCGCGATCGTCATGCTCGTCAACTGTGTGCGCAAATCGTTGCGCTCGGCTTCGAGCTGCTGGCTTGCGGCGAACAGGTCCGCCATGTCGCTCTCGGACTGCGCCAGCGCGTCACGCACGCCGGCCCCGGCCTCGTGCGCGAACTGCTGGGCCCAGTTGCTCAGGACCGTCGCGACCGACTCCGGAATATCCGCCCTGGGCGGCTCGGGCGGTGTGGCCTCGTTGGCGCGCCAGGCGAGCAGATGCTGGTGAATGGTGTTGGGAGAACCGGTGCCGAGCGCCTCGCGCACCGCGTCGATGCTGATCCGCGTGCCGTCGTCCCGCAGGCTGATGGCCGCCTCTGCAACTTCGTCGTATGTGACTTCCTGGCGTGCCATAAGTCGTCTCCGGTAGGGATATCGTTGAGGATAGCTAACATCATACGCCGCGACGACAATCGGCCGCGCCCTTCTGCCTGCCACGCATTCACGCGAACGCAATGCCGGGCCGCGCGTGGCTGGCATGCAACGTTGCACCAAATTCCCGTTACCTTTGCCAGAACAGCAATGTAAGGAGTTCTATACTGGCGGCGGCGCTCGACGTCAGCCGCCAGACCGTGCACTGCATCGAGACCGACAAGTACGACCCCAGCCTGCCGCTGGCCTACAAGATCGCGCGCCTGTTCGGCACCAGCATCGAAGACGTGTTCGACCTGGAAGCGCCATCGCACTGAGCGGCGGCCCGCGCCTGTCCCGTTAAGCACGTTTCCAGTCTTTCCCGCTTTATAGTTCAACGCCGGCATGAGGGCGCCGCCCGCCGGATGGCGCGCGCAACGCCGACCAGGCCCACAGCAGGCTGCCCAAGGTGGCCAGCAGCATGTCCTTGTGCGCATCCCACATATCGCCCTGTTGCCCGTTGTACGACTCGGCGTCCTCCGACGACAAGATCATCGCCACCGCGAACTCGAACCATTCGTACCAGAGGCTGGTGACCATCACCGCCGACACGGCAATATAGAATCCCAGCCGCACCGACAGCCCGCGCCGGGAAGTGAGGTAGGAAATGGCGCCTGGCGTGAAGCACAGGCCGAACAGGAAATGCACGAGCCGGTCGAAGTTATTGCGCGTCCACCCGAACGATTGGTCGATGGAAATGTGAAACAGCGCCTGCCCCCACGCATCGTACGGCACGTTGGAATACAGCCAGCGCGCGGCGATGGAGTGTACCGACAGGAACACGGCAATGAGCAGGAAATCCACGTCGGCCAGGCCACCGCGCCGCGAAAACTTCCACAACAGCGCAAAGCCGACCAGCGTGAGCGAACTATGCAGCGCTTGTTCCACCGGCCACGGCGGATTGATCCACGTAGCGACGAAGATGAGCAGCATGATGACGGTGGACGTGCGCTGGGAAGGGTACATGGCTGTAAAGTAAAAATGAAACAAGAACTGGTCCGTTTCCGGCAGTCCGCTTGGGACGTTATGGTATGCGATGAATCAGCATTGCTTGATGAAAATATATCCTGTTCACCACCGCCGCGGATCGCCAACGCGACGGCAGACGAATATGTCTTGCCACAGGCCCCTGCCTGCTCGGGAAAGTGGTATCGTTTTGTTATGCTTGACGTTTGACTGATGGCTGTCCAGAGGGCGATGGCCGCTCGACCCGAAAGGATTACCATGCCGCATTCTATTCACCGGCTGTGCCACGTCGCGCTTGCCGCCAGCGCCTTGTGCGCGTTCCCGGCCCAGGCGCAGCTGGCGTCGGCCAGCTCGGACATTACCGGCTTCAGCTACCGCCTCGTCGATCTCGACCTCGCGGACGGCATCACGCCTTCCATCACGATTATCCCGGCGGACCAGAGCAATATGATCCGCCGCTCGTTTAGCATGTACGGCAACAGCGCGGTGCACCAATTCTTTACCATCGGCGATATCGGCACGACCGCGACCAGCGAAGCGTTCGGCTCATCTTCCACCCATACGGGTGGTGACTTCATGCAGGCGCAGGCTCAGTACACCGCAGTAACGCCAGGCTATCAGACCTTCGGCAGCGAAAACGAATACCGCTTCAAGTTCAGCCTCACGCCATCGACCAGGCTGGAGTTTTCCGCCGATATTGCCCTGCGCGCGAACGACACTGGCGGCGCGATACAGGCGGTGTCGGGCGTGACGGTCCAGGGTCTTTTCGTGTGGACCCCGCCCGAGGTGGTCGATTACACCGCCTTTAACTACACCGCCTCGGTGGAGGACGGTACCCGTAGCGAACATGTCCTCGGCGAGCTGCGCAGCGGCGCCATTGCGTTGGATGGCTATTTCAAGATGACCAACAGCGCCAGCGTCTATGCTGATCCGCCGCCACCGGTCCCCGAACCGCAGACCTACGCGATGCTGCTGGCCGGCCTGACGCTGCTCGGCGCCTGTGCGCGCCGGCGCCGGCGCCAGGCTGTATCGGCCCGATGAGCGTGCCAGACACACATGCCGCCCACGGCCCCGTGCCGCCGGCTGCCGCCAATCGTACCCTTACCGAAGCCGAGCTCGGACTCGTGCGCCACATGCTAGGCAACGGCGCCGCCGACGCACAGCAATACCTCGGCCAGGTGGACTTGCTGGAGGTCACGCCATGGCGCTGCGGATGTGGCTGCTCCAGCATCAACTTCCAGATACGGGGCCGTCCCCCCGCCCCTGCTGGTGTTCACGTCCTTGGCGATTTTGTGTTCGGCACCGGTGACGATCTGGCCGGCATATTCATCTTTTCAAGCCAGGGTGTGCTGAGCGGAATAGAGGTCTACGGTTTGGCCGGCGCCGCGCCATCGTTCCTGCCCTCGCCGGACATGCTGCGTCCCTGGGACGGTGCCGCTGGCTGACATGCTGTTCTCAGCAGCATGAATGCCGCTGCTCCGTCGGCCCGGCCGGACAAATAGAAAGCGCCGCGTTCAGGCAGGCTACAATCCCGTCTGCCCCCGTCTGAACCCAGATCCCACGCACCGGAACCCCAGCATGCGCAATCATCTAGTCGCCCTCGCACTTTGCTTTGTCACTACCACGAGCATGGCGCAAGCCACCACGTATGAACCGTCCATCGGTGTATCGTTTCCCTCTGAAATCGCCGGCCTGACCTTCCAGGGGCGCACGGCGTTTCCGCAAAAGGCACTCGGCGTGGCGATCGAATATACCGGTAGCGACAGGGGAATGCGCGGGGCGCTGTATATCTACAATGGCGGGCTGGCCTCCGTGCCCGCGGATGTCGACGCGCCGGTCGTGCGCAAGCATTTTGAACAAGTCATCGCCGACCTGAAAGCATGGGATGGCACGGGCAAGGTGCGCATGACGCAAGTCGTCGGAAAAACCGAAAGAACCACCACGTTCGCCGGTTGCGGCCCCCAGTTCATCGTGCGCGAGTTCGAGATCGACCTGCCGGAAGGCACACTGGCCTCGGCATCCTATCTGACCACCATGAAAAACAACTTCGTCAAACTGCGCGTGAGCTATATGAAAAGCGCAGTGCAGGGACCGCAGGCGGCGCAGAAATTCGTCCAGCAGGTTCGCCAACTGCTCGGCGGCTGTCAATAAGCCCCGCTGGCCGCCACGTTTAACGCCCTCAACGAAACCGTGCGCTCGTGAACCGCGACCATCTCGCGTCGATCGTCACGGTCCTGGCCATGTTCGTGGTGATGGCCGTGTCGTCCTCGTTCCCCACCGTCTCCGGCATGGTGTGGACCATGTTCGGGCTATGCGTCCTGGCCAGAATCGTGGTCGCTATAAGCAAACCGGTCAACTATCACGCGATCGCGATGACAGAGGACGGTTTCCATTTTTACCAGTTTGACGGCGGAACCGGCGAAGGGCGCGCCGGGATGAGATACGCAACGTCCGCTTGAGCCGCTATGTAGACCCGTTCGCCAACCACCATGCGACCGAATGGCTGATCGACACCGCCGGCGCGGGCCGGCGTCGCATCATGGAAAACCGGCTTGTGGCAGTGTTACGCGCAGCCCGGCTGGGGAGAACCAATAAGGCTAGTTGCGATGGTATTTGTCATTGTCTTTTACCGTTGGCGGCCTGGCGCCACATTGCATAAAATGACATATGAAACATCCATTCGCCAACTCAGCCCCCATTCCAACAATGATGCCAAATCCGCTTTCCGTCACTGGCTCCTCAGCGAACGGTACTTCGCGATGAACTACTGCGAACCTTTTCCCAGACGCGTGCTGTATTTCGTCTTCGGCGCCTTCATAACGATTGGTAGCATTGCCCTTGGTTTTTCTTTGCTAGCCAAGCGCGCCGAGCTTAATCAGGGCGAGGCGGTTTTCAACTCGCTGTTCATTCTTGTGATCTTGTGCTGCGGCATCGGGCTCATGACAACGTCGGTACGCTTCCGGCTCACCCTGACGCCACGCTCGCTCACCCTGCGCCGCGCATTCACAACCCGGACAATTGCGCGCAGCGACATAGCGGACTACGGGAAGATGACGTTGCAAGGTAATACAACCTTGTACTTGTTCTCTTCGCGGCAAAGACGGGCCATTATGCGTATCCCGTACGTCTTCGAGGACGGTGACGCCGTGATGGCCTGGATGGCGCAACGTCGATAATAATCGTTGCAGCCGGGCCCAATCTGTACGCCGGCATTGTCGAACAGCGTAGCGGCGACGACGTGACCGTCCGTAGCGGACTGGGTTATCATCGTCATCCGACTCCCTTCACTGGCCTTCCCATGCAGATTCGCCGCCTTGTTCCCTCCGATGCCTCCGCGTTCCAGTCGCTGCGTCTGGCGTCCCTGCAGGAATGCCCGTCCGCCTTCAGCGCCAGCTACGAGGAAGAGTGCGACACGCCGCTGTCCACCATCGAAGCGCATATGGCTCCAGATTCGGGACGCAACCGCTTCGGCGCTTTCGATGGCGCGGAACTCGTTGGCATCGTCGGCGTGGGCCGCGAGAGTGCGCCCAAGCTGCGCCACAAGGGCTTCGTGCGCGGCATGGTGGTGGCGCCGGCCTGGCGCAACAAGGGCGTCGGCCGGCAGCTGCTCGCGCACGCGCTGGGCTTCGCCGATGCCATGCCCGGGCTGCGCCAGGTAACGCTGACCCTCACCGCCGGCAACGCGGCAGCACTGGCACTGTATGAATCGATGGGATTTCGCATAGTCGGCCACGAGCCGCGCGCCCTGTGCGTCGACGGTGTGTTTTACGACGACGTCCACATGCTGCGCGACGTCGGCGCAGGCTGATTCTCCAACTGCGTCACCACAGGTGACGCTGATGATCGATGCGCGCGATTGGCGGTTTGCTTGCCATCAGTTCGTTGGCCCGCAGCGCCGGGCCGTGGAAGATGTTGAACACGACCTTGCGATACACCCAAGCGCTTTCTTGCGCCATGCGATAATTCCCGATGATCCGCACCCAGCAGTTCGGTTCCAGCAGCACGTCGGAAACGGCTTTCGCCGGTCTGCGCCGGGTGTGATAGCCAAGGAAAGCGACATGTATGCCTGCCGCCGTGTGCTCGATAGTGAGCGGAAAGGCCTCGCCGTGCTGTTGGGCGAAACGAACCACTTCCGTACCATGATCGATGGCGAACTGGCGGCTTTCATAGGACCGCACAAGATGCAACAGAACCGGATCGGACAGCGCGCAATCGGGAATCAAAACGCGCTCCGGAACGGCGTTTCGCAAAACCGATCCCGGCGCGCCGCGCGATGCGCCGGTCCACCACGTTTCGATGATCTGAATCAGTGTCTGCATGCGGATACCTGAAATGAGTATTGGCTGCCGCAAAAGTGCGGGCCGACCGTTCCGATTCTACCGCACGACACATGTAAAATGGCTGGGTCAGGGATGCCCAGGCGCTCTCCAGCGGGCCCCCGACAGGAACAATAAAGGCGCCGATGTGAATGCGAACGTCTCTCTCCCCATCGGCTGCGTCAGCGCCACCGCCATCGCCGCAATCTCATGGAAACCAATTCATGAAGCTGCGCTGAGTACTTACACCCGCAGCGCGTCCGCCGGCAGCATGCGCATCGCCAGCCACGCGTGGCGCGCCACAGCCACCAGCGCCACCGCCACGGTCGACGCCAGCGCAAACAGCAAGGTCCAGTAACCGATCGGCGCGTGCTCGACATAGGTCGCCAGATAACTGTTGATTGCCAACGCCGCCAGCGGCAATGCGATCAGCGCCGCGATCGCGGCCAGCGTGCCGATTTCACGCACCACCAAGAGGCCAATGGCGGACCGGCGCGCCCCGTGCAGCTTGCGCAGCACGATTTCCTTCGAGCGCCGCTGCACCGTGTGCGCCGCCAGCACGTACGTGCCGAACGCCGCGATAGCCAGCGCGATGCCGGTGGCAATCGCCAGCAGCTTGGCCACCCGCGCATCCTCGGCATAATTGAGCGCCAGGATCGCATCTGCGCGGTGCGTCTTGATCATCGCATCGGGAAAATACCGGGGCCATAAACTGCGCACCGCCGCCTCGACCGGCGCCAGCGCACCCGTTGCGCGCACGCTCAGCGTCATCCCGGCGGTCCACAGCTCGTAAGCCATCGCATGCGGCGGTTCGCGCAGCGACTGGAAGCGCAGTTCCGGTGCAATGCCCACCACGCGCTTCTGAAGGACCTTGTTATCGAAGCCGGTAAACAACAGCGTCTGGCCCAGCGCGGCCTCGGGACTGGCGAAGCCGAGATCGCGGGTGGCGATCGCGTTCAACACCAGCGGTACCGGATCGTCTTCCTTGTCGACGGCGGCGCCGAACAGCCGCCCGGCGCGCGGCGCGATGCGGTACTGCTCGAAAAACGCCGCGCTGACCGACTTCATTTCCATCGATGCGCTGATCCCGTCCGGGCGCTTGAGGTCGCGCAGCCACGACATCTGATGGCGTCCCACGGCGTCTTCCGAGATCGCGGTGCCGGCCACGCCCGGCTGGGCCGACAGCGCCGCGACGAAGCTGCGCACGCGGGCGCTGTCGCGCATCGTTTCCGGCAGGTCGACAATCAGAAGTGGCGCCGGATCGAAACCGGGCGAGACGCGCATGGCATACGCGGTTTGCCACGCAATCGCCAGCGTGATGCCGGCAAAGCCCATGGCGGTGGCCACCTGCACCACCGTCATCACGCGGCGCAGCTGCATGCCGCGCGCCGACTCGCTGTCGCCGCGCCCCGCCAGCGCCTGGCTGGGACGCACGCGTATGGCGATCCACGCTGGATACGCCGCCGTCAGCGCGCCCAGCGCCAAGCCCAGGGCCAGCGCCGCGCCGATATTGGCGCCTGACAGCATGCCATCGAGCTTGCGGTCGACCAGTTGCGCGAACAAGGGCAGCGCCATCCACGCCAGCAGCAGGCCCAGGCCCGTCGCCAGCAGCGCCACCAGCATTGATTCGGCCAGCAGCTGCAAAACGATCTGGCGCACGCCCGCGCCCAGCACCTTGCGCATGGCCACCTCGCGCTGGCGCCGCAGCACCCGCACCGCCGCCAGGTTGACGTAATTGATGGCGGCCATCGCCAGGATCAGCGCGGCCATCGCCGCCAGTGCGGCAATCACCACCGGGTTGCCGCGCTCCCCGGCCGCGATCACCTCGGTCTGTCCCATGTCGCGGTCGAAATAGGCGTCCCGCAGCGACGACAGCGCGACATCCATCACCTTCCGTTTCCCCAGCCGCTGTTTGGTTTCCGGCGGAACGTTCTGGATGCCGGGTGCGTCGTCAACGGCCTGCTGCAACGATGCCGTCAACGCAGCCACCGACGCCGCGGGATCGATGCGAACCAGCACCTTGCCCCACCAGCCCGATTTCCCCGTCATCATCTCTTCCTGCACGTGCGCCTCGGCCAGCACTGAACGCACGCCCACCAGCACCTCGAACGGGATGGTGGTGTTGGCGGCCGGCGTGCGCAGCACCGCCGTGGCGCGCAGCAGCTTGCCCTCGACCAGCATGGTGCGCCCCACGATATCGGCCGTGCCGAAATGGTTGATCGCCGCCGCTTCGGTGATGGCAAAGCCTTCCGGCCGCTCCAGCGCGGCCTTGAGGTTCCCGCGCACTGCCTGCAAGCCGAGGATGCCGGCGAATTCCGGCATCACCGTCAGGCCGTCCATCGCATGCAGCTGGCCATTGATGGTCGTCGTCAGTCCCTTGATGTGCGGGCGCGTCGGAATGTAGGCGGTCGAGGCGATCACGCCGGGCGCCTTGGCGGCGGCCATGCGCAGCATCATCGGCGCCTGGTCGAACCACGGCGCCTTCGGGTCCACGTTGTAGCGCTGCTTGACGATGTAGACGTGATCGGCGCCGGGAACCTCGGCGTTGTACTTCCATGAAAAACGCACGAAGCCAAACAGCAGCAGGGCCGCCGCAAAGCCCACGCCCAGGCCGGCGATGACGACCAGCGAATACGCCGGTTCCTGCAGCAGCGTGCGCCAGCCGATACGAAAATCCGTAAGTTTCATGATCGCTCCCTCACGCCGCTTGCAGCGCATCGACCAGAATGCGGCCGTCGAGCAGGCGCAAGGTGCGCGATGCCTGCGCCGCATGCGACGGCGAGTGCGTCACCATGATGATGGTGGTGCCTTCCGCATTAATCTGGCGCAGCAGGCGCATGACGTCATCGCCATGCGCGCTATCGAGGTTGCCGGTCGGTTCATCGGCCAGCAGCATCGCGGGGTTTGCCACCAGCGCGCGCGCGATCGCCACGCGCTGCTGCTGCCCGCCCGATAGTTGCGAGGGCCGGTGTTTGGCGCGGTGCGCCACGCCCAGCTTGTCGAGCATTGCCGCGACGCGCTCGCGCCGTTCTTTGGCCGGCACGTTCATGTACTCCAGCGCCAGTTCCACATTCTCGGCCACCGACAATTCCTCGATCAGGTTAAAGCTCTGGAAGATGAAGCCGATGCGCCCGCGCCGCAGCCGGTTCAGCTGCGCTTCGCTCCACCCGGCCACGTTCTGGCCGTCGAACCAGTATTCGCCGCTGTCGGGCGTGTCGAGCAATCCCAGCACCGACAGCAGGGTCGATTTGCCGCAGCCGGACGGCCCGGTGATGGCCACGTATTCGCCGGCATCGATATCGAGCGTGATGCGGTCCAGTGCCGTGGTGCGCACTTCGCCGCCCTGGAACGTTTTGCTGACATTGAGTAGCTTGAGCATGCCGTCCTTCTGTCGTGGTGTGGGGTGGATTGATGTGGGGTTCATTGTGTCATCTCCGGGTAGGCAAACATGAAAAATCTAGTCCAGGAACTGCAGCCGGGCCGCCTTGCCATAGCCGGCATACGACGAGACGATGACCCGCTCGCCCGGCGCCAGGCCAGCGAGGACCTCGACCTGGGTGTTATTGCGCCGGCCGGTGCGAATTGCGCGCCGCCCGGCTGTTCCTCCATCCTTGTCCAGCACATACACCGCCACGCCGCCGCTGTCGTTGACGAAGGCGTCGTGCGGCAGCAGCAGCGCCTCGCTGGCGCCGCCCAGCGTAACCAGCGCTTCCATGCCCTGGCCCGGGTTGAGCGTTGGCGGCTGGCCGTCGGCGAACGCCAGTTCCAGCGCAAAGCGGCCCTCCTTGATTTGCGGGTAGATCCGGCTCACCGTCAGCGCGTGCGCGCGGCCGTTGATGGTGGTCGTTCCCTGGCGGCCCACCGCCACCCGGTTCAGGTAATACTCGTCGACCCGCGCGGCCAGCTTGAACTGGTCCACGTCGTCGATGCGGCCCAGGTGCTGGTCGGGCTTGACGGTTTCGCCGACCTGCAAATGAAAATCGGTCAGGCGGCCCGACACCGGGGCCCGCACCGCCAGCGCATCGATGGTGGCGTTGACCAGCTGCAGGCCAGCTTCGAGCCGGCCGATGGCTTGCTCCATCTGCCTGACGGCGTCGCGCTGGGTGGCCGTTTCGCTCTTGTAGCCGGCCTTCTCGCTCTCGTACAGGCGGCGCTGCTGCGCCACGCGATCTTGCGAGTCTTCCAGCGCGTTCGACGACACGAAGCCCTTCTGCGCCAGCGCTGCATTGCGCGCGTGCTGCTTGTCGGCCAGGGCCAGGGCGAACGCCAGTTCGGCGCCGCGCCGCTCGCGTTCCCTGCGGCTCGCTTCGAGCGCGATGCGCAGGTTGGTCAGGTTGGAAATCTGCTGCGCGTGCTCCGCCTCGCGCGCCAGCAGGTCCAGTCGGCGCTGCGGGTTCGACAGCCGGAACAGCACCTCGCCCTGCTTTACGGGCGCACCGTCGCGTGCGAAGACTTCTTCCACCCGGCCCGATTCGACCGCGTCGAGCATCACCGAGTGCAGCGGCGCGGCGATGGCGCGCAAGGCCACGTCGTCGCGGAACACGCCGCGCGTCACGCTCGCGATGCGCGCGTCCGCCCGCGCCACCTGCAAGCCGCGCGGAAGCTGCTGCCACAAGGCCGCGCCGCCGGCCAGCAGGGCC
The DNA here is from genome assembly GCF_030846505.1 of Massilia pseudoviolaceinigra. Classification (NCBI taxonomy): domain Bacteria; kingdom Pseudomonadati; phylum Pseudomonadota; class Betaproteobacteria; order Burkholderiales; family Oxalobacteraceae; genus Massilia; species Massilia pseudoviolaceinigra. The sequence goes on from NZ_JAVCWL010000007.1 coordinate 46,276, forward strand.
AGCGCGAGCGCCGCGGCGCTCAAGGCGCGTCTGCCACGGCGCCGCTGCAGCGGCTGATCCATGGCGGCGCCGCTGCTGCGCTCTGCTGGTGGGGCTATCGGAACAATCATGGCGACGATCGGGCTGTGAAGTAATGCACGGATGGATCGCAACATCCGTGCCATGCGCCCGCCAGGGGCAAGCGCCCGTTCGCACAGGTGCGTTGTGCGTCATCCGTGCGAAAGCGGACGGTGCGAAGTGTGCGCTTCCGGACACCTGGGCCGCGATCGGCCGGTTTGATTGGTGGCGCCGGCGGCCTGCTGCTAGAATCGGCGCACCTGCTTTCATCCTCCGCGCCATGGCTGACACTCCCGCCCGCATCCTGATCCTCGACGACGACGCCGACGTCGCCTATGCGGCGCAACTGGTGCTGCGCCGCTGCGCGGCCAAAGTGACCACCCTGGCCGATCCGCGCCAACTGGCGCGCCACCTGCAGGGCGGCGTGCCCGACGTGGTGCTGCTCGACTTTAACTTCGCACCCGGCCGCACCGACGGCGCCGAGGGCCTGGCGGTGCTCGACCAGCTGCGCGCGCTGCCCGATGCGCCGGCGGTCATCGTCATGACTGCCTACGCCGATGTGGCGCTGGCGGTCGAGGCGATGAAGCGCGGCGCCAGCGATTTTCTGACCAAGCCATGGGATAACGCGCGCCTGCTCGCCATCGTGGAAGGCGCGCTGGCGCGGCGCGCTGCGCCGGCGTCACCGGCCAGCGGCGCCCTTGATGCCCTGATGGGCGAATCGCTGCCGATGCGCCAGTTGCGCGCTTTGATCGCCAGCGTCGGGCCCACGCAGGCCAATGTCATGGTGCTGGGCGAGAATGGCGTCGGCAAGGAATTGGTCGCGCGCGCGCTGCACCTGGCCTCGCGCCGCGCCGCGGGCCAATTTCTCGCCGTGGACATGGGCAGCCTGCCGGAAACGACGCTGGAGAGCGAATTGTTCGGCCACCGCAAAGGCTCGTTTACCGATGCGCGCAGCGACCGCGCCGGGCGCTTCCAGGCGGCGTCCGGCGGCACCCTGTTTCTCGACGAAATAGGCAACCTGCCGCTGGCCGCGCAATCGAAACTGCTGACGGCACTGGAGCGGCGCGAAGTCACGCCGCTCGGCGCCGACCGCCCGCAAGCGATCGACGTGCGCATCGTCAGCGCTACCAATCTCGATGAAGCCAGGCTGTATGACGCTCAGGTGTTCCGGCCCGACCTGCTGTTCCGCCTCAACACCATCGTGATCCGCGTGCCGCCCTTGCGCGAGCGGCGCGACGATATTCCCGCGCTCCTGCGCCATTACCTGGCCCATTACGCGCAGTTGTACGGCAAGCCGCCCGCCGCCATCGCCCCGGACGCCTTCGACGCGCTGTGCGCGCACCCTTGGCCCGGCAATGTGCGCGCGTTGCGCCACGCCTGCGAGCGTGCGGTGATCCTCGGCCAGCCCGGCATCCACGGCCTCGCCGATTTCGGCCTGCACGGCGGCGAGCCGGCCGCGGTGCCGCGCGCGGCCAGCACCGACATGCTCGTCCTCGACGCCATTGAGCGCGACGCCGTGGCCGCCGCCATGGCGCAGGTGCGCGGCAACATCACCCATGCCGCCGGCTTGCTGGGCATCAGCCGCGCCGCGCTTTACCGCAAGCGTGCCAAGCATGGCCTCTGACGCCGCGCCACGGCGCGCCATCTGGGCCGGTGCCTTGCTGCTCGGCGCCGCCGCGTGGAGTGCCGGAGCGCATGGCGCCACCGTCTCGCTGGCGACGACGGGCAGTGTCCTGGCGGCGCTGGCGGCCGTGGGGTTGATTCGTCGCGGACTGGCCGCGTCGGCCGTGGTGGCGCCCCTGCCGCCGCTGGAAATACCGGTCGGCGTGCCGCACGACCAGGCGCAAATGGCCGCGCGCGTGCTGGCGCTCGAATCGCAGGTCGAGCATGCGCCCATCGCCCTGTTCCGTATCGACAGTGCACAGCTGCCCTTCGCCGTGGAGCCGGTCAACGCCAACGCGCGCCGCCTGCTGGCGCCCGGCCGCGCCACCGACCTCGATGCCCTGCGCCGTACCCTGGCTGGCCTGGCGCCGGGCCAGCGCCGCATGATCGACGTCGATACCGAACAAGGCATCGAGCGCGCCCTGGCGACTGCCGGCGCACTGAGCATCGAAGGGCGGCCGCAGCGGCTGGTGGCCCTGACCCCGATGGAAAACGAGCTCGCGGCGGAGGCCATGCAGGCCTGGCAAAAGCTGGTGCACGTGCTCACGCACGAGATCATGAATTCGCTCACGCCGGTCGCCTCGCTCTCGCACAGCGCGCGCGACATGGTGCACGGCGTGCGCGCCAGCCTGCCGCCCGATATCGCCGGCGACCTCGGCATCGCGCTCGACGCCATCGCCCGCCGCGCCGACAGCCTGACCCGTTTCGTCAGCGGCTACCGCGCCCTGGCCAGCGTGCCGGAAGCTGCGCCGCAGCGGGTGGTGGTGCAGGAAATGTTCGCGCGCCTGTCGGCCCTGATCGCGCCGGCGTGGCAGGCGCGCGGCGGCAGCGCCGATTTCAGGGTGGAACCGGAATCGCTCGAACTGATGGCCGATCCGGGTCAGCTCGAACAGGCGCTGGTGAACCTGCTCCAGAACGCGGCGCAGGCGTGCACGCAGCGCGCCGCGCCGCACGTTGCGGTGAGTGCCAGACTGGCGCGCGGCGGGCGCTTGCGCATCGAAGTGTGCGACAACGGGCCGGGCGTGCCGGACGAGGTGATCGCCGATATCTTCACGCCTTTCTTTTCTACGAAGAGCAAGGGCGGCGGCATCGGCCTGGCCATGGTGCGCCAGCTGGTGCACCGCAATGGCGGCGCCGTGCGCTATGCCAAGTCGGTCGGCACCGGCGCGCGCTTCATCATCACATTTTGACGGCGCGCGCCGTGTAGAATCCGCCCTGTGCGATCGGCACACCGTCAACCTACAGAAGGACATCGTGAAGGCAATTCACCTCAAACTCGGTATCGCCACGCTTTGCGTCGCCGCCGGCGCAGCGTACTGGTACTACTCCCCCCTGATCGCCCTGCACCAGATGCGCGCGGCGGCCCGCGAGAACAACGCCGAGCGCTTCAACGAGCGCGTCGACTATCCGCGCCTGCGCGAAAGCGTCAAGGTGCAGCTCAGTGCTGCCATGAACGAGGAAGTCAAGCGCAGCGATACCAGCGGGCTCGGTGAGGCTGGCGCGGCGATCGGCAAGATGCTGGGAATGGCGATGGCCGACAAGATGGTCGACGCCATGGTGCGGCCGGAATTCGTCATGCGCGCGATGGAACAGGGAACGCTGGCTCCACGTCCGCAGCGCGTGGAAGGCGATGCGGCGAAGAAGCCCGATCCCAAGTACACGTCCGAGCGCGTCGGCTTGAGCCAGTTCATCATGCACCTGGACCCGGAAAAGCCCGGCGACCGGCGCATGTCGCTCGTGATGGAGCGACACGGCCTGGCCTCGTGGAAGCTGGCGGAGGTGCGCATGAGCGCCCCCGCCGCCGCTACCAGATAAGCAAGCCTGCCGGCTTACGGTGCGATCCAGGCGTCCTGCCAGTTCGCGCCCACGCCCGGCTCATAGTGCGTCGATGCCGCAGTCCACTGCGAGCACCAGCCGCTGTACGGGAACGGCTTGCAGGTGTAGACCTTGCCGTTCTTCTGCTGCAGCACGCGGGTGCCGGCCTTGTAGGTGGCCAGCGAGGCCGGGAACACATGATCGTAGGCCGCGCTGCCGCCTTCTTCGGTCAGCGTCAGCGGGAACGTCTTCTGCAGCACCGCGCCGCCGTCCTTGACCACCGCCTTGAGCACCAGCTGGTGCGCGCCCGCCTTGGGTGCGTTCAGGTTCACCGCCAGCGCCGCGCTGTTGTTGTTCAGCGGCGCCGTTGCAAAGCCCTTCGACACGCCCGCCTGGTCGTACACATACGCGCTGACGTCCATGTCGGCATTGGCGCTGACGCTGAAATTGATCGCCAGTTGCCCGCCCTTGATCACATACGAGGTGCGCAAATCGCTGACGCTGAAGTCGGCCGGCGGCGGTGTCTGGTCCTTGTTGATCTGCACTTCCACCCGGGTCAGCGCGCTGGCCGTCTTCGCATACACGGTGTTCTGTCCGTACACCGGGGTGATCTTGCCGTCCTGGCCCATCTGGCCCGCTTGCAGCTGCGGCTGTTCGGCGTTGATGCGGGTGGCCAGCAGATGCGCCCAGTTATTGCGCAAGCCTTCGCTGGCGCTGCCGATGGTGACCTTGGTTTGCAGTTCCGGTTTTTCGCCCGCGGCGTCGAACACGCGCGTGGCCACGCTGTCGCCGGCGGCCAGGTCGACCGACGGATAAATCGCGCCGCGCTGCGTCCATTCCGGCACCGGTACCGTTCCGCCATCCTTGAACAGCACATCGATCATGTTATAGAAACTGTTCGGCGTATCGCCGATTTCCCACACGCCCAGGATCACCTGGTAGCCGGTGCGCTGCGGTACCGTGCAGTTGTGGCTGACCTGCGCGGGCGGCTGGCGGTTGCCGCCGTCGATCACGCAGAACGGGGTCAGGTCGAACGAAGCGCGCGTCAATTTCTGGTTCGGATTCCAGTTCGATTTGGTGATGTAATAGCGCCAGTTGCGCGTGGCGTGGTTGGCCGTGAACTGCCACTTGAAGACGTTGGCGCCGGCCTGCATGGCTCGCTTGGTCCAGCGGCTGCTGGTCTGTTCATTGAGTTCGCCGAATTGCGCCAGTGCGGCCGAGGCGATGACGCCGTCCGCCGGTCCCTGGGCCGGAAAACCGGATGGCGCCTCCAGACTTTGCGGTTCCCATTGGATGGCGCCGCAGGCGCTGTTGCCGCCTTGTTTGCACAGCAGGTTGCGCGATTCGGGTTGGGTGATGTAGCCGTGTGCCATGGCACTGGCGCTGCACAACAGCGCGCAGGCGCCGGCGATGGTGGTGAGTGTTTTCATGTTGATTTACCTTTCGGGCAGGACGACGTCGGACGCACGCATACAGCCGGTCCGGCCGACATCGCGCGCTCGCTTGCAGTTCAAAATCCGTCAGGATGATCGCCGTGAAAGTGGTAGTCAACTGGTTTTCAAAATTACCCCTGCGAGCAATACCAGTGCGGGATGGAAGGTTCTGTTGCAAGCAAAAAGATAACGATTTCGAGGCCGGCAAACGCCGGCCGGGAAGTGGTCGCGAAGGGGTTTCGACGATTGACTTACGAAGATGTTTACCGCACAATCAAAAAATCAAAAAGTTATTTATTTGCTAATGAAAACGTTTTCATGATTCAGTGCATTCAATGTTGCAACCCACAAAAACACTCTGGAGACCCGATGCGACTTTCTACTGCCACGTTCAGTTTATGCCTGCTCCTTTCCGCCTGCGGCGGTGACGCCGACCCGGGCAACCCCACGGCCGCGCCAGCGCCACCGGTGGCCGCCGACGCTGTGGCCGATGCGATCCCGCAGGCCGACGATGCGCCTCCGCCTGCGTTGGCTGGCGAGGCGGAGGACAGCATGACCGGCTTCGACTCCGGCTCCTCCGAAAAAACCAGCGGGACCGACGTCAGCAGATTAAGCAGGCTGGCCACGTTCCCGGTCGGCGTCTCGGTCGCCTATGGCAATGAAGCCTTCAGCTATACCAACAGCCCGGCGCAGCAGGCAGTCATCAAGACGCATTTCAGCCAGCTCACGGCCGGCAATATCATGAAGATGAGCTATCTGCATCCGGCCCAGGATACCTATAACTTCACCCAGGCCGACGACTTTTTAAAGTTCGCCAGGGACAATGGCAAAACCCTGCACGCGCATGCCCTGATCTGGCACTCCGACTATCAGGTTCCGGCGTTCATGAAAAACTATCAGGGCGATAAAGCGGCCTGGCTGGCGATGCTCAAGACCCACGTGCAAACGATTACCAGGCACTTCTCCGGCAAAGTCGCGAGCTGGGATGTGGTGAACGAAGCCATTAACGACGGCGGCGGCTACCGCAATTCGATTTTTTACCAGAAGACGGGCGCCGACTATATCGAACAGGCGTTCATCAATGCGCGCGCCGTCGACAAGAAGGCCGACCTGTACTACAACGATTACAACATCGAGGCCGACGCCGCCAAGCTGCAAACCCTGACCGAGATGCTCGACGGTTTCAAGGCGCGTTCGGTGCCGATCAGCGGGGTCGGCTTCCAGATGCATATCTATATGGATTATCCGTCGGTGAGCACCATTTCGGCCGCATTCAAGCGGGCCGTGGACCGCAATCTGAAGGTCAAGATCACCGAACTCGATATCCCCATCAATAATCCATTCAGCCCGCCGTACCAGGCCGGCGACATCAAGCGCGAACTGACGCCGGCACTGGCGCTGGCGCAGAAAAAGCGCTATTGCGAAGTCGTGAAAGCGTATATGGACACGGTACCGGCCAGACTGCGCGGCGGCGTGACGGTGTGGGGCGTGAGCGATCCAAGCAGCTGGCTCATCAGCGACCTGTTTAAAAACGCGCACGCCGACTGGCCGCTGCTGTTCGACGGCGCCTATCAGCAAAAGCCGGCCTTGCGCGGCGTGGCCGATGGCTTGTCCGGCAAGGCCTGCACCAATACTTGATTCCAGGCGGCATCCCGCAGCCGGGTGCCGCTTGCCATGTTTTATGCATACCAATTTGGCAAGCGCAAAAATGTGGTATTAACGTCCGGGCCGCGTTATCCAGGCCGTTCGTCAACATATGTTGACAGAATCGCCGGCCTGGCTTATCTTCACTCCCATGATCGATCCCCGCCATATGCCTTCCCCCGACGACCCCGCCGAAGCCCTGGCGGCGGTCGTGGCGCTGCGCCGTTACGCCGATGCGCTCGAACGCAAGGCCGTCAACGCGGCGGTGAAGCAGGGCTGGTCGTGGAGCGACATTGCACAGGCACTGGGCGTGTCGAAACAGGCCGCCCACAAGCGCCTGGCCGGTTCAGTGACGGACGACGACAGTTAAACGGGAGGCAGTCGATGTTTCAACGCATACGCCAGCGTCTGGGCGACATGAAGACGATTCAGCATCTGTGCCAAAGGGCGGAACAATACGCGCTGGCCGACCAGCAGCGCGAACCGGCGGCGGAGCATTTCCTGCTCTCCGCGCTTGACCTGGAAGATGGCACGGCGCGCCGCGCCTTCGAACAGGTCCATGCCGATCCGGCGCAACTGCCGCGGGCGATCGCGCAGCAGTACCGCGACGCGCTGCGTTTTGCGGGCCTCACGGCCGATGCTGCGGCCAGCGCGCTCGATGCATCCGAGCCGCTCGAACGAAGCCGGGGCCTGTACGAGGCGGCGCCGTCGGGCGCGGATCTGATGCAAACCCTGGCGCAGCAGCGTTCGGGCGAACGTGGCCCCTTGCTGGGTGCGCACGTGGTGGCGCTGGTGGCGGCGATGCGCCAGGGCGTGGCGCCACGCTCGCTGGTGGCGCTGGGCGTCGATGCGGCAGCGCTGCGCGCGGCGGCGCAAGCCGAAATCGGCGCTTACCGGAACCGTTAGCGCTCGGCGGCCGACAGCGTAAAGATCTCGACGCCGCTCTCTGTCACCGCCACCGAGTGCTCGAACTGGGCCGACCACTTGCGGTCCTTGGTCACGGTGGTCCATTTGTCGGGCAGCACCGTCACCTGGTGGGTACCGACGTTGACCATCGGTTCGATCGTGAAGATCATGCCCGGTTCGAGAACGATGCCGGTGCCGGGGCGGCCGTAGTGCGTCACCTGCGGCGTATCGTGGAATACCTGGCCGATGCCATGGCCGCAAAAATCGCGAACCGATGAAAAGCCCTGCGCCTTGATATACGTCTCGATCGCCGCGCCGACGTCGCCCAGGGTGGCGCCCGGACGCACCGTGCGCACGCCCGTCATCATCGCCTCGTAGGCTGAACTTACCAGGCGCTTGGCCAGGATCGATACCGTACCGACTTCGAAGGTGCGGCTGGTGTCGCCGAACCAGCCATTGAGTTTGGGCGTGACGTCGATGTTGACGATGTCGCCCTCGCGCAGGATCTTTTTGTCCGACGGAATACCGTGCGTGACCACGTGGTTCACCGAAATGCAGCTGGCGTGCTTGTAGCCGTGGTAATCGATGGTGGCTGGAATGCTGCCGGCGGCGCGCATGAATTCTTCGCACATGGCGTCCAGCGTTGCCGTCGACACGCCGGCTCGCACGTGCGGCGCGATGAAATCGAGCGTGTCGGCGGCCACGCGGCCGGCCGCGCGCATGGCCTCGAAGCCCGCTTCGTCGTACAGGGGAATCGGTTTGCCGTGTTCTGTTTGTGTGGAATAGCGCATGGGGTTTCTCAGTGAGGTGTGGCGGCCAGCGCGCCGACGGCGTCGTGCGAGGCGCGCAGGATCGCGTCGAGCGAGGCGGGAATCGCCTTGTTTTGGGCCAGGTAGGGTTTGACGATGGCGATCGGGGCATCGATCAGCATGAAACGCAGCGTATGGGCCGCATCGTCGCCATCTGCGCCACGGCGCCGCAGGCAGCGCTCGAAGCAGGCGTCGAGGCGCGCCTGCTCCGCTTCGAGCAGCTCGCTCAGTTCCGGCGTGAGCGGCGCGCCCAGGTCCGGGCAGTCTTCGTACTGCAGCAAAAAGCGCGCGTACACCGGGTTGCTGCGGCACCAGTCGAGCAGCGCCGCCACCGGTATCCACGTGTCGTCTTCATCCCAGTGCCGGGCCACCTGTTCGCGAAAATCGGCTTTCACCGTCAGCCAGGCGTGCGCCAGCAGCGTGCTGCGCGAATCGAAGCGGTGATAGACCGATCCGATCGGTGCGCCGGCCCGGATGGCGATCGCCGACATCGACACCGAACCGATGCCGCAGGCGGCGGCGATGCCGATGGCGCCGTCGATGAATGTATGTGCATTGTATTTTGCGAGTCTGACCATTCAAATAGAATATAGATTCTATTTGAGCCCGTCAAGCGCGCTTTCCGCTTAAGCACTATTGACAGATACGTAATGCCCCCCCAGAATCCGGCAGTCTTGCTATAGAGAAAATAGGTGCTGTCCGATGAAAACGCTGATCAAACGTGCCGTGCGCGGCATGGCGGGCTGGCCGCTGCTGGGCCGCCTGATCCGGACCGTGGTGGCCGTCGTGCGCCTGCCGGACGATAACCTGCGGCGCGATGCCCTTGCCAGGGAACAGTTGCCGATGCTGCTCAAGACGATATCCGAACTCAACGCCCGCGTGCTGGCGGCCGAGCGCGATCCGCACAACCTGGTCGTGTCCACGCCGGTCGCGCTGCGCCTGATCGGGCGCGACCTGGCAGCGCTGCGCGAGCGTCTCGACCAGCTGGAGGCCGCGCAGCGCCCATGATCACCTTTTCGATCGTGATCAATACCCTCAACCGCGCCGCCCTGCTGCAGGAAACGCTCGAGAGCCTGTGCCGCCTGCGCTACGCGGGCCGGTTCGAGGTGATCGTCGTCAACGGCCCTTCCACCGACGATTCGGAGCAGGTGATCGCAACTTGGCTGCCGCGCATCCGCACCGCGCGCTGCGATGTCGCCAACCTGTCGGTGTCGCGCAATATCGGCATCTGCATGGCGGCAGGCGACGTGGTGGCGTTCATCGACGACGACGCCATTCCCGAACCCGAATGGCTCACCGAGCTGGCCGCGGCCTATCAGGAGCCGGGCGTGGGCGGCGCCGGCGGGCGCGTGTTGGACTGCAGCGGCTACACTTTTCAGTACCACTACGCCACCGCCAACCGGCTCGGCGACGTCGATATCAGCCATCGCAAAGACACGCCGCAGCTGTGCTTTCCCGGCTCGCGCGAATTTCCCTATCTGCAGGGGACCAACGCCTCCTTCCTGCGTTCGGCGCTGCTGGAAGTGAACGGTTTCGACGAGGAGTTCGAGTACTTCCTCGACGAGACCGACGTCTGCTGCCGGCTGGTCGATGCCGGCTACCTGCTCAAGCAGTTGCCGCACGCGTACGTGCACCACAAGACCGCGCCCAACGAAGTGCGCGATCATGCCCGGCTGCCGCGCGCGATTTACCCGATCCTCAAGAACACCATCTACTTCTCGCTCAAGCACGGCCTGGCGTACGCCACGCGTGCCCAGATCGACGCCCACAACGGCGAGACGGCCGCGTCGCAGCGGCGCCACTTGGAATTCATGATCGCCAACGGCAGCGCCGGCAAAGAGCGCCGCGCCGGGTTCGAGGACGAGCATGCGCGCGCCTGGGACACCGGCGTGCGGCACGGGCTGGCGCCTGTCGCAAACGGTATCGACACCGCCAAACGCGCCCGCTGGCACGGCCAATTCCTGCCGTTTGCGACCATTGGCAATGCGCAGGCTCGCACGCTGGCGCTGGTCTCGCGCGACTACCCGCCCAATCATCGTGGCGGCATCGCCACCTTCAGCCGCGACCTGGCCGAGGCGCTGGCCGCCGAAGGCCACCAGGTGTACGTGATTACCGAAAGCGCCACCCACAGCCACGTTGAACTGGTGGGCGGCGTGTGGGTGCACCGGATCGCGCTGCGCGAGTACGCGCGTACCTGCGAAGCGCTCGAACGCAGCATCCCGCAAGAAATCTGGAACTGGTCCGCCAGCGCGCTGGCCGAGGCGCGCCGCATTGCCAGCCAGCGTCCGCTGGACCTGGTCGAAGCGCCCATCTGGGATGCCGAAGGCGCGGCCTTTCTGCTGGCCGCCGAGTGGCCGCTGGTCACCAGCCTGCACACAACCTTGCATTTCTCGCTGCAGGGCCGCACCGAACTGCGCGACGATGCCGCGTGGATGGCGCGCTTCGGCACGCCCATGCTGGCGCTCGAAAAGGAGCTCATGCAGCGTTCGCAGGCGATCCGCGCCAACAGCGCCGCGATCCGGCGCGACATCGAGCAGGCTTACGGCTTCCGCTTCGACGACGCCACCCTGCGCCTGGTGCCGCTCGGGATGCCCGACGTGCCGCACGCGGTGGCGCCGGCCACCCGCGCCGATGGAAGCATCACGGTGCTGTTCGTCGGCCGCCTTGAAGCGCGCAAGGGTATCGACGTGCTGCTCGCGGCGGTCGACCCGGTGCTGGCGCAGCATCCGCGGGTGCGCTTTCGCATCATCGGCGACGATACGCTGCTCATGTCGGGCGGGACGATCAGCTACAAGGAACACTGCCGGCGCAATGGCCAGTTGGCCGCGTGGGGCGAGCGGGTCACGTTTGAAGGACGCGTCGACGACGCCACCCTGCGCGCCGCCTACCGCGATTGCGACCTGTTCGTGGCGCCCAGCCGCTACGAGTCGTTCGGACTGGTGTTTGTCGAAGCCATGCGCGAGGCGCGCCCGGTAATCGGCTGCGCTGCGGGCGGCATGCCAGAAGTGGTCAGCGATGGCGTCAACGGCATTTTGGTTGCTCCGGGCGACAGCGCCGCGCTGGCCGGCGCCATCGGCACGCTGGCCGCATCGCCCGAACTGCGCGCCGCCATGGGCCGTGCGGGGCGCGTGCTGTTTGAAGACAAATTCATCTCGCGCCGCATGGCGCAGGACAGCGCGCCGTTGTATGGCATCGCTGTCGGCCGGTTTGCGCAGGCCTACCAATGAAAATTTCGGTTGTCCACGGCATCTGCGTCAGGAACGACGCCATCTCGAACGCCATCGCCGACAACATCGGCTGGCTGATCGAGGCCGGCCACGAGGTCGTGCTGTTCGCCTACGCCTGCGAGCATGCCGCCGTGCCGCACCGGCTCGTGCGTGACGTCACCGACATAGTGCCCGACCCGCATTTCCAGGCCAGCGATGCGGTCATTTTCCATTTCGGGATTTTCTATCCGCTGTTCGACCTGATCATGCTGGTGCCGGCGCGTGCGCGGCGCCTGGTGGTGTTCCATAACATCACGCCCAAGCAGTTCGTCGGCGCCGAACATCACGCCACCATCGACAAGTCGTTCGCGCAGATGGGAAACGTCATGTTTGCCGACCACGTGGCCTGCGACAGTGCCAGCAACCTGGCAGTGCTGCGCACGGCGGCCGTGACCACGCCGGCAAGCGTGCTGCCGCTGGCGGTGCACGGACAGGCGCAGCCCTGCGCCGCCAAGCCGGGGCATGCCGATTGCATCGTGCGCATCGTCTTCATCGGCCGCCTGGTGCAGTCAAAAGGCGTGGCCGACCTGCTGGACGCCGTTGCGCGCTGCCTGCGGGCCGACACCACTGCGCAGATTGCGCTCGACCTGGTGGCCAACCTGGGCTTCTCCGATCCGGTGCTGGTCGATGCGGTGCACGGCGCAGCCGCCGAGTGGGCGCGCGTTTTCGACTCGCGTGTCACGCTGCGCCTGCACGGCGACGCCCCTGACGAACTCAAGCAGCGCCTGCTGGCGCAGGGCGACGTATTCGTCCTGCCCACCTACCATGAAGGGTTTTGCGTGCCGATCGTGGAAGCGCTGTCGGCAGGATGCCGGGTGGTCTGCTACGACAATTCAAACACGCCGGCCATCGCCGGCGGCTTCGCGCGCCTGGTGCCGACGGGCGACATCGCGGCGCTGGCCGCGGCCATCGGCGACGAGCTGGCGCTGGTCCGCTCGCCGCCGTGGCAGGCGGACGGCTTTGCCACCTTCGCGGCTGGCGCATGGGGCCATGCGAAGACGTTTGCGCCCGCGCGGGCGCGCTGCCGCCTGACCACCCTGGTGGCGGACCTGGTCAACGGCGCCCTGGATAACTGACCAGGCTCGCGCCTCACTCGGGCGAAGCCGGATACGGCGTGCGCAGATGGAAGCGCATGCGCCATCCCAGCACGGCCAGTGCGACGACCGTGATCAACACGGTTTCCGGTTCGGGCACGATGCTCATGCCGGCCGCTTGCGCCGCTTTCTGGCCGGTGACCGCTTGCGGCTGCGCCCCGGGTGCCGGCGTGTCGGTCTTCTCCATCTGCAGTTGCTCAAGGCCGCGCAATTGCTCTTCTTCCTGCGGCGTGGCCAGGGCGTTCATCGCGCGCAGCAGCGCGGCGCGTTCGCCCGCCCACAGGCGTGTCAGGTGCGGCGAAGTCTGTTCCTGCGCCGGCTGCCGGTCGGTGCTGGCGCGGCGTTCGGCCACGATCTGCTGCGCCCCCGGTTTCCAGCCACTGAGCAGGCGTACCAGGTCGTCGTGCAGTGATCCGATGCGCGGCACGCGTGACAGGGCGGCGACGTCTTCCATCCTTTCCCACAGAACGTTGGGACCGGTGACCGCTTCCAGTGCAAATATGCGCACCTGGTCCGGGCGCTGCCGGTAGTGCTGCAGCAGCGCGTTCGCCGAGCGCGGCATGATGGGTTGCGGCCCGTGGATCCACACCACCGCGCCGTCGCTGCTGGCCGCCGCCCATTCCCACGCCATCAGCAGCGCCGCGCTGTTGTCGTGACCCTCTTCATACGTGATGTCCTGCAGATGCCGCACGCTGGCCAGCGACTCGGAATGATCGTGCAGGAACACCTGCGGCGCCTCGTTACCGGCCACGATCACGCCCAGTTCCACATTGCCCGGAAAGGACGTCGCGGCGCGCGCCAGCTGCTCCCGTTGCGCCGCCAGCGCCATCGAACCGTCGATGACCAGCGCCACGCGGCGTGGAATGCGGGCAGCTTTCTGGCTGATGGTTTGCACGATGGCCCCGTTCTGCACCGTCGGGTCGGAGCTCCACGCCTGCGTATCGGCCGGCGCGCGCAAGGCGCTGATGATGGCCGCGCCGACACCGGGCAGTGGCTCGGCGAGGTCGCCGCGTACCGCGAATGGCAGCGTGGTGCCGGTCTCCTCGCGCATGCCGGGCGCACCCTGCAGCGCGCTGGCCGATTCCACCGATACTGCGTGGCGCCAGGCCGGTGGGATCTCGAAATTGCGTTCGCTGAACGCGGGCAGCTGAAGATAGCCCAGGCCCGGTTCGTTGAGCACCAGCGGCGCGGTCATCGCAATGCGCACAGTGAGCGCGCTTCCCTTCTGATCCGGACGCAGCTCGAGCATGATGCGGTCCTTGCCAGCCGTGGTCACCAGGATGGGCGGACGGGTGGACCAGTCTGCGTTTTCGTGCTCCGCGCGTGCCTGTGCGCCCCCGGCGACTGTCGCCTCGTGCTCCCCGCTGTCATCCCGGAGTGTGACGCGGGTGACCACGGCGCCGGCCGGTAACGTGACCTGCGCGCGCGCTTCCTTCCAATGGTATTTCTCTTTGCGAAACACCATGGTCCATTCAAGCGACCCGTGTGCCGCACGGGCATCGAGCGTGCCATCGATGCGCGAACTGGCCAGATGCAGGTTCGCCACGTCGCTGAACGGGGTGCCGGTGAGGCGGTAGTAAACGGCGCGCGCTTCCTCGGCGCTGGTCCCGGGGCCCTTCATCAGCATGCTGCTGGTCAGGTCGAGCCCGACGTTGCCATCTCCGTAGCACAGGCGCAGCATGATGTCCTCGTTGCCGAGGTAGCGCAGCAGGCGTATCCCGTTCGCACTGGTGGCGTGTGCTTTGTCGCTCGCCATGCGCATGCCGAGCCTCGTGACGGCGGTCGGCAGTTCCATTGCGCCGACGATGGCCAGCGCCAGCAGGGCGCCGGGCCAGGCGGAGGGCAGCGGCGCGCGGCCCGTCTCCAGCAGGCGGCGGCCGAGCAAGCGGCGGCCGAGCAAGCGGCGGCCGAGCAAGCGGCGCGCGGCCAGTGCCGCCACCAGCGACAGCAGCGGTGCGAGCAGCAGCAAGCCGATGCCGAAGTAGATGATCATGGCCACGCCGCCCAGCGTAACCGGCAGGAACAGCACGGCGCCCAGCGTGACCGGAAGGAACAGCACGGTGAAGAAGGCGCTGATCCCGATCGCAAAGCCGTGCAGCAGCGCCAGTGGACGTGACAGCGCAGGCTGCCCGCTCTTGAGGGTGATCATCAGCTGGGCATTGGCCAGCGGGACGCTGGCTATCAAGACCAGGTGCGCGGACAAGGTGAGCAGATGGATCATCTGCGCCCAGAACACGCCGATGAGCAGGACCGTAACTGCAATCACCGGCAGGATCACGCCGGCGAACCAGATCGCTGCGCGAACGGAAAAGCGCACTGCTTGGTGCGGCGTGGGAGTGGGGCTTACGGACTCGTGATGATCGGTCATGGCGTTCCAAAGGAAACTTAACAGACCATGAGCGTAACAAGCGAGTGTGCAGTGCGAATGTGCTGAGTGTGAAGTGGGCCGCTGTTGCGCTGCTGGAGCCGGAAATCAGCGGCCTGTTTCTTGTCCGGCCTGCGGGCCGTCAGCGCCATCAGCGGCGTGCGCGGCTCGCCCGGAGGCAACCGGCACGGCGCTGAACGCGGTGCCGGTGAGGCGGTAGTAGACGGCGCGTGCTTCCTCGGCGCTGGTCGCGCCGCGCCTGGTCAGCACGATGCTGGTCAGGTCGGTGGGGAAGCCGCTCTCTCCGGAGCACATGCGCTGCATGATTTTTTCGTTGCCGAGGTAGCGCAGCAGGCGTAGGCCGTTCGTGCTGGTGGCGTGTGCCTTGTCGGAAGCCATGCGCATGCCGACCCGCGTGACGACGGACGGCAGTTCCATGGCGCCGACGATGGCCAGCGCCAGCAGCGCGCCTGGCCACGCGGAGGGCAGCGCCGCGCCGCCGCCGTGCAGCAGGCGGCCGGCGAGCACGCGCCGCACGGCCAGCGCCGCGACCAGCGCCAGCAGCGGCGCGAGCAGCAGCAGGCCGATGCCGAAGACGACAAGGCCCAGCACGCCTGCCGGTGTGAGCGGCAGAAACAAGATAGCGAAGATGGCGCTGATCCCGGTCGCAAATCCGTGCAGCAGCGCCAGCGGACGCGACAGCTCGAGCCGCTCGCTATCGACCGCGCGTATCAGCATGGCATTGGCCAGCGGGACGCTGGCAATGAAGACGATGTAGACCTTCAGGGTGAGCGACAGGACAGCGCCTTCCCAGCGCAGGCCGACGAACAGGGCAGCGAGCGCGATCAGCGGCAGGATCACGCCGGCGAACCAGATCGCTGCGCGCAGATGAGAACGCACTGCGTGGGGCGGCGCTGACGCGACGGTGGGGCTTGCGGAGTCGTACAGATCGATCATGGCATTCCAATGGAAACTTGACGGACCACGAGCGTAACAAGCGCGTGTGCGGTGGGAATGTGCTGAATGTGAAGTGGGCCGATAATACGCTACCGCGCAGCAATGACACGATGACAAACCATGCAAGCCTACGAGACGGGGCACGCTTGCGTCCGCTTGATCGGGTTGCCTATCGTTAGGATCAGGCCGCTCAGGTCCGTGACGCTGGTGTCCTGCCATTTGCACATGCTTGCTATCATTTTCCCGTTGCCCAAGTGGCGCAGCAGGCGCACGCCGTCGGCCCTGGTGGCATGCACGCTGCTGTTCGCCATGCGCATGCCGATCAGCGTCACGGCGGCCGGTAACTCGATGGCGGCAATGATGACCATCGCCAGCAGCACACCGGGCCACGCGGACGGCATCTGCGCCGCGCCGGCCTCCCGCATCATGTCGCCGAACAGGCGGCGCCCGGCCAGCAGCGCGATCAGCGACAGCAGCGGTGCGAGCACCAGCAGCAAGAAGATGCCGTAACTCAGGATTACGGCCATGGTGAACGGAATCAGCGGCAGGAAGACGATGGTGTAGACGGTGCTGACGGTCGCTGCGAAACCGTGCAGCAACGCCAGCGGGCGCGGCAGCGAAGGCCGCTCGCTCATCATTGCACGCAGCGGCAGCGCATTGGCGAGCGGGATGCTGGTAATCAGGAACGCGTGGATCAGCATGGTGCCCGGTAGCGGCATGCTGCCCCCCACATAGCCGACGTGCACGACCGCGAGCGAAATCAGCGGCAGGATCGCGCCGCAGAACCACAGCGCTGCGCGAACGGAATCACTGAGCATGTGATACGGTAGCGCGGACTTGAAAGGCAGCCGCACCGCCGTATTGGTCGATCATGGCGTTTCAGGGAAACTTTGTCGGACCACGAGCGTAGCAAGTGCCTGTGCGGTGGGAATGTGCCGAATGTGAAGAGGGCCGGTGCTACACTGCGTCGCATTCACTTATGGATGTCGGACCATGCAAGCTTACGAGTGGCAATGCCACGTCTGCAGACGCAGCAATAGCGCCGCGCGCGATACCTGTACCGCCTGCGGCTTTGCCGCGGTCGCGCGCGGCAAAGATATTTTGCTGAAACGCGCTGCCCGGGCCGACGCCGCTGAAGCAGCGCCGCCCACTTCGTCCGACAGCGTGAACCTAACCGAGCTCTTTGCCGGCTTGCCCCTTTGGCGCAGGATACTTGCCTACGTCGGCCTGATGGTGGGCGGAGCTGGCGGCATATGGTGGAAATTTGCCTGGACCATGCAGTCCTTCGGGAGCGCTTTCCTGATGGTGGCCGGCGGCCTGCTGCTGGTCGGACTGGCCGCTGGTCGGAAAACCGCGCCCTCCCCACCCCCCTAAACCGCCCCCAGCCCCACGGCGCGCCCGGCATCGAGCCGGAAATCGGCGGCCTGCTTCTTGTCCGGAATATCGGCCGCCAGCGCCATCACCAGCGTGCGCAGGTCGCTCGCCTCGCTGGCATGTTCGGCGCAGACGATGGTCGCCATCGGCCCGATGTGCCCGGCCAGCATGCGTTCGAGCTTGTGCAGGTCCTCGCGCGCAAACTCGGCCGGCGCCGGACGCGGACGGGTCGGATGCGGCCCCACCCGCGCCGGTGCGCGCAGCGGCGCCGGATCGTTGAGCAAGTCCATCAGGTTGACCCCGGCCACCCCGGTGCCCGTCTGCTTCGCCACATAACTGTCGTCGAAGCGCACGCTGGCGCGCAGCATGGTGCGCATCGCCGCCACCGCCGCTTCCCCGCGATGCCCGCGGCACAGCAGCATGACGATATTGCCGCTGTTCATGTGCACCTGGGCCATGCGGTTGTCGTCGCTGACGATGAACGCGGTGCCGGTGCGGCCCTGGTCGCGGAAATGCCGCAACTGCTCCACGATGCCGCCGAACGGCATCAGCTCCTGGTGTGTCATGGCATTCCCCTTGGGTGCGTCATGCTCTGCGGCTCAGCCGGCTGATGGCCATCTGGATGCTGATGCCCAGCCGTTCGATGGCGCGCGCCAGCGAGCCGATCTCATCGCCCCGCATGGTGCCCGGAATGGTTTCCGTAAACTCGCCCTTGCTCAGCTGTTCCGCCACCATGATCAGCTGGTTGATCGGCATCGTCAACTGTTTGGCCAGGAAGGCGGCCACGCCCACCACCAGCACGGCGGTCAGCAGGATCAGCGCGCGCGCACCGGTTTCGATGCGTTCCAGCGCGGCGTAGGCTTCGGCGTAATCCTGTTCCACCAGCAAGGTCCAGCCTTGCGGCAACTTGCGGGCGTAGCCGACCACGCGCTTCTCGCCCGACGCATACACGGTCGGCTGCTCGGCGATGCCATCGACCTTCAGGGCCGGATAATTGCTCATGTCCTGCACCGCGTCGGTGGCCTGGTCGGGCCGGCCCGAGGCGATCACCTTGTTATCGGCGTCGAGCAGGATCGCGTAGCCGGTTTCGCCGATGCGGGTGTCCTTGATGACCCGCGAAATATCGTCCAGCTTCATGGCCATGGCCAGCACGCCGACCGTGCCGCCCATGGCATTGCGGATCGGCACGGCCAAGGTCAGGGCGGGACGGCCGGTCGACTTGCTGATCAGCACCTGGCGGCTCGATATCTCGCCCTTCATGGCCGACTGAAAATAGCTGCGTTCGCCGAAGCGGGTCAGCGGCTTGTCGTCGCTGCGCGCGATATTCTCGCCGGTCGGTTCGATCGTGAAGACCACGAAGGCCCATTCGTAGCTCTCGCCCATGGCGCGCAGGATCGGTGTCTGGCGTGCCGGCTCCATGCTGCGGATGTCGTCGAGCTTGGCGGTCTGGCGCAGCGCGCGCACGTTCGCTTCGTCCCAGCCGTTGATGCCGGTGGCGATGCCGCTGGCGGTCATCATCAGGTGCTGCGAACTGGTCGCTGTCGCGTCGGAGCGCGCCTGGCTGCTGCCCGCGTACCAGACGCAGAGCAGCGGAATGAGCGACACCGCCAGCAAGGTGATCACCAGCTTGTGGAAAATAGTGAGGCGGAACGATTCGGATTTCATCGGGAGTTTCCTTTTCTGTGGACAGCCCGGCGGCGCCCTGCGCACCGTGCGCAAGCGGAGAGGGGATATCGACAGAAGACCATATTTCCACAAGACAATGGTTGAGATGGGACAAGGCATCGTGGAGAATGGCGGCTCTACAACACTATCCCGTCCACCCCACAACTGGAAGCCACTATGACCTCTTCGCTCCCCTTTTCCCCACGCCGCCGGACCTTGCTCGTAGCGGGCGCCTGCGCTCCCCTGCTCGCGGGCTGCGCTCTACCGTCCGGCCCGGTCGTCGTCACGCCAGCGCGCCTGGCCGCGCTGGAAAAGGCCGCCGGCGGACGTCTGGGCGTGGCGGCGGTCGATACCGGCAACGGCCGGCAGCTGGGACATCGCGCCGGCGAGCGTTTTCCGATGTGCAGCACCTTCAAGGCCATCGCCTCGGCCGCCATCCTGGCGCACGGCAAGAACGTGCCGGGCTTGCTGGAACAGCGCATCCGCTACACCAAGGCCGATCTGGTGACGTATTCCCCGATCACCGAGCAAGAGCTGGACAAGGGCATGACGGTGGCCGAGCTGTGCGAGGCCACCATCCAGTACAGCGACAACGCGGCGGCCAACCTGCTGATGAAACTCATCGGCGGCCCGGCGGGCGTCACGGCGTTCGCACGCAGCGTGGGCGATACCACGTTCCGGCTGGACCGCTGGGAAACCGAGCTCAACTCGGCAATTCCGGGCGATCCGCGCGACACCACCACCCCGGAGGCGATGGCGACCCTGCTGCGCCGCGTGGCGCTCGATGACGGCTTGCCGCCGGCCCAACGCGACTTGCTGCAGGCATGGATGCGCGGCAACACGACCGGCGCGACACGCATCCGCGCGGGCGTACCGGCCGGCTGGGCAGTGGCGGACAAGACGGGCACCGGCGCTTACGGTTCGAGCAACGATATCGGCATTGTCTTCCCGCCCAAGGGCGCGCCGGTCGTGCTGGCGCTGTACTACACGCAGGCGGCGCAGGACGCCAAGGCCAACAGCGAGATTCTGGCCGCCGCAACGCGGGTGGTGATGGAGGAGTTGGGGCGCGTGTAACAGCGCTGCCGCACCCGTCAGGCGTTCGAGGTGGTCTTTCTGCGCGGCAGCTGCTTGAACAGGTCGGTGCGGCGCAGACGGATGCCGCGCGAATGAATCCCGCTGATCGCCCCCCACGCCGAGGCCCACCGCGCCGCCCGCGCCTTCTCCTCGTCGGACGATGAGTCGATGGCGCGGTCGATCGCCTTGACCATGCGGGACATGCCGTAGGCCTTGCGTTCTTGCTTCCCCCGGTATTTCATGTGCTGCCCGTATTAACTTACTTGTCTTCAGGGTATGCCTACTTATTAGGCAACACTGTTCGCCATCGCACCTCCAGCTTTTTTAACTGAATGGCAAGACGTAACAATTTGTTACTACGGTAGAGTTCCCGACTGCCGGTTATTTGTGCATCGTACCGATCCGGTCAAGTTCGCGTTTCAGGGCCTCGGGCGCGCCATCCAGGGTGGCCGCCGGCAGCGCGAACAGCGCCTCGATGCGCGCGCGCAAGGTGGCATACGCGTGCATGAAGCTGGCGTCGATCTGCGCGTCGGTGCCGCTGGCATGGGCCGGGTCTTCCACGCCCCAGTGCGCGCGCAGCACTTGGCCCAGGTAGGCGGGGCAGGTTTCCCCGGCCGCGCTGCCGCAGACCGTGATGACGATGTCGGGCACGACCGGCAGCTTGTCCCACGACTTGCTGTGATACCCCTCGCTGGCAATGCCTTCGCGCGCCAGCAGGGCCAGCGAGCGCGGATGCACTTCGCCAGCCGGCTTGCTGCCGGCGCTGACCGCATGCCAGCCGGCCGGGGCCAGATGATTGAAGGTCGCTTCGGCCAGAATCGAGCGGCACGAGTTGCCGGTGCAGAGGAACAGGACGTTTTTCATTGGCATTTTCTTGAAGTGAATGAAGTCAATCGGAAGGGGTAGCCGGCGTCGGCCGGTAGAGCCAGCAGAACAGCAGCGTGGCTGCGCCCGCGCCCGCCAGTTGGGCGAGGATGAAGCCCGGCGTGTCCCACGGCCGGATGCCGGCAAAGGTGTCGCTGGCCGCGCGCGCCAGCGTCACCGCCGGATTGGCGAACGAAGTCGACGCGGTGAACCAGTAAGCGGCCGTGATGTAGGCGGCCACGGCAAATGGCGTGGCTCCGGGGCGGGTGCGCGAGCAGCCGATAATGACGCCCAGCAAGCCGAAACTGGCCACGAATTCGCTCCACCACTGGGACGGCCCGGTGCGCACATGCAGCGACGCCGACAGCAGCGGCAGCTCGAACATCGCATGCGCGGCCATCACGCCCGCCAGCGCGCCGGCCAGCTGCGCCGCGATGTAGGGCACGAGCTGGCTCGCCGGCAACTGCCCTTGCCAGGCCGCCGACAGGCTCACCAGCGGATTGAAATGCGCACCCGACACCGCGCCGAAGGTGAGGATCAGCGCCACCAGCCCGGCCCCGGTCGCGATGGCATTGGCCAGCAGCGCCAGCGCCACGTTGGCGCCCGCCAGGCGCTCGGCCATGATGCCGGAACCGACTACGATCGCCAGCAGGAAGGCGCTGCCCAGCCCTTCCGCCACCAGGCGGCGCGCCAGCGTCATGCCAGCATGGGGCCGCTGTCCGGCCCGCAAGGATTGCCGCCGCAGCAGTTTTCGGTGAGAAAATCGATCAGCGCCTGCATGGTCGGCATATGGGCCGCGTAGATCAGGTAGCGCCCGCTCTGGGTCGGTGCGATCAGTCCGGCGTGGCTCAGTTCCTTGAGGTGGAACGATAGCGACGATGGCGCAATGCCGAGCCGCTCGCCGATCTGTCCCGGCGACATGCCGCCCGGCCCCGCTTCGATCAGCAGCCGGAATACCGCCAGCCGCGATTCCTGGGCCAGCGCGGACAGCGCCGCCAGTGCGTTTTTGTTTTCCATCGTTTACTCCATGTTCGATATTTCCATAATATTGGAAACGTCGAAGATACACAAGCGCCCGCTTTACAAAACTTTACCAGCCGCACACGAAGCAGACAGGGACGCCGCCTACAGTGGAACCCTGCGAGCCCACCCTGGTCTTGCACTCACGAAAGGCAGCCCATGAATCCGCATAAGCATTCCCACCCACATCCGCACCATCACCACGGCCACCCTGACGGCGAGCATGGCCCCAAGCGGCGCGGCCGCCGCTGGCTGGTCGGCGCCGCCCTCGGGCTGGCCGCCGGCGCCATGTCCCTGGCCGGCGCCAGCTTTGCCGGCGAAGGGCGCGGCATGCACGGCCACCGCGGCCATCTCGCCGCCATGGACCCGGCCGACGCCGCCAAGCACATCGACAGGATGGTCGAGCATCTCCTGAGCGACGGCACGGCCGAGCAAAAAGCGCGCCTGTCCGCCGTCGCCAAAGCCGCCTTCGCCGACGTGCAACCGATGCACCGCGAGCACAAGGCCAGCCGCGAGAAGGCGCGCACGCTGTTATCGGCCCCGACCATCGACCGGGTCGCCCTGGAACAGCTGCGCGTGGACGAAGTGCAGCGGCTCGACCATGTCAGCAAGCGCATCCTGGAAGCGGTGGCGGACGCGGCCGACGTGCTCACCCCCGAGCAGCGCGTGCGCTTCGCCGCGCACATGAAAAAACGCATGCAATGACCGCCTGCCCTGAATCCACCGAGCCATGTATCCTTGGGCCTTCCGACACTGTGGACGACAAGTCACCTCCAGCATGCTTCCGCGCATTTTGATGATCGAAGACGACGTTCGCCTGGCCGGCATGGTCGTCACCTATCTTGGCCAGAACGGTTACACGGTGGCGCACGCCACCACGGCCGCCGCCGGGCTGGCCGAGCTGCAGTCGACCGCGCCGGCGCTGGTGCTGCTCGACCTGATGCTGCCCGACGCCGACGGCCTGGAAGTGTGCCGCCGCATCCGCGCCCTGGGCGCGCCGCTGGCCTCGGTGCCGATCGTCATGCTCACCGCCAAGGGCGACCCGCTCGACCGCGTGGTGGGGTTGGAACTGGGCGCCGACGACTACCTGCCCAAGCCGTTCGAGCCGCGCGAACTGCTGGCGCGCCTGCGCGCCGTGCTGCGCCGGCCCCAGCTGGCCGAGGCCGAGACCAGCGTGCGCCAGTTCGGGCGCCTGGCGATCGACACCGGCGCGCGCAAGGTGAGCATCGATGGCCAGGCGCGCAGCCTGACGGCCTACCAGTTCGACCTGCTGCTGGCGCTGGCCGAGCGCGCCGGGCGCGTGCTGTCGCGCGAACACCTGATCGACGCTGTCAAGGGCGAGTCGCTGGAACCGTTCGACCGCTCGATCGATGTGCATATCGGACGCCTGCGCCAGGCCATCGAGGACGATCCCAAGCACCCGCGGCGCATCATCACCGTGCGCGGCGCCGGCTATGTGTTCGCCAAGGTCCAGGATGCATAGGCGCGAGCGCAAGGCGGTGCGCGCGGACGGCGCAGCGCGCGGACAGCGTTTTTCGATGGCGCACCGCCTGTACCTGCGCATTTACGGTGCGCTGCTGGTCAGCCTGGGACTGGCGGCCTGCCTGTTCGGGCTGGCGCACTGGCTCTACGATCCGGAACACCTGAACTCGGGCAACGAAGCCATCGCCGAGCTGGCCTCCAGCGTGCTGCCGCCCGCCAGCGCGTCAAGTGCGCAGCAGCAAGCCGCGCTAACCCGCTGGGCCAAGCGCCTGCACACCGACCTGGCGCTGTACACGAGCGCCGGCGAGCCGGTCGCGGCCGCCGGCGAGCCCTTGCCGCCGCTGGCCAAGGCCCGGCGCGGCGCCAAGCTGTTCGGACCGATGGCGGTGTTTACCTTGCAATTGCCGGACGGCCGCTGGCTGGTCGGCCAGCGCGCTTACGGCAAGCGCGCCCCGCTCGGCCTGCTGGCGATGCTGGTGCTGATCGCGCTGGTGGTGGCGGTGGCCGCCTATCCGGCGGTGCGGCGCCTCACGCGGCGCCTCGAACGCTTGCAGGAGAGCGTGGAAACCTGGGGCGGCGGCCAGCTCGGCACGCGCGTCGCGGTCGAAGGCAAGGATGAAGTGGCGCGTCTGGCCACCAGCTTCAACCAGGCGGCGGCGCGCATCGAGGCGCTGGTCGGCGCGCAGAAAAACCTGCTGGCGAACGCCTCGCACGAACTGCGCTCGCCGCTGGCGCGGATCCGCATGGCGGTCGAACTGATGCAGGACCAGGCGGCGCCGGCGATTCGCGACGAACTCACGCGCAATATCGGTGAACTGGACCAGCTGATCGATGAAGTCCTGCTGGCCAGCCGGCTCGACGCCACCGCCGAGCTGGCGCGCAGCGACGAGCAGGCCGACCTGGCCGCCATCGTGGCCGAGGAGTGCACGCGGGTGGGAGCAAGCTTCGACGCGGCGGCGCTGACCCTGCCGGGCGACGCGCGCCTGCTGCGGCGCCTGGTGCGCAATCTGCTGGAAAACGCGGGCCGCTACGGCGCCGGCTCGGGCGTGCACGCCAGCCTGCGCCTGCACGACAAGGGAGCGATCGTGCTCGACGTGTGCGACAGCGGTCCCGGCGTGCCCGAGGCGGAGCGCGAACGCATCTTCGAGCCGTTTTACCGCGTACCGGGCGCGAGCGAGTCGGCCGGCGGCGTCGGTTTGGGCCTCAGTCTCGTGCGCCAGATCGCGCGCCATCATGGCGGCGAGGTGCGCTGCCTGGCGGGCGAGCCGGGAGGCTGCTGCTTCCGGGTGCAGTTGCCAGCATCGTTGCCAGCGCCGTTGCCGGGCTTTTAAGGCTGCTTGCTGGCGTAGGCGTCGTGCGCGTGCTCGCTGATGTAGGTCGCCAGGCCCTGCCCCGCCTGCGCCAGCAGCTTCATGTGCTCCACGTGCTCGCGCCCGGCGCTGGCATGGGTGTAGACATACACCGCGCCGCCGGCGAACTGCACGGCGATCTGGCGCGCACCGATGCGGTAAGCCTGCACGCCGGAGTCGCCCGAGAAATTGGCGTAAGGGGTCATGGGCGCGCTCATACGGGTTTAGCCACCATCAGCCAGAAGATGATGACCAGCGCGAAGAAGGCTGGAATCCCCAGCAGCACCCAGAAGCGCAGGTAGCGCCAGTACAGGGGCGGCAGCTCGGTGCCGTCGCGCGCGGCCACCTGGGCCATGTCGCGCATGCGCAGCTGCATCCATACCACCGGCAGCCAGCAGGCGCCGGCAAAGAAATACAGGGCGAACGACCACGCAATCCAGGCGCTGGTCAAGGGATAGCCGGCCAGATGGATCATGTACAGGCCGGTCACCGGCTGGACGATGATGGTGGTGGTGGTAAAAATCCAGTCGGCCAGCACCACGTGGCGGCTGACTACGGCAATGGCGCGCACGTCGCGGCTCAGGCTGGTGAACAGCATGTAGAAGGCCGAGCCGATGCCGGTGCCGAACAAAAAGGTCGATGACAGGATGTGCAGCCATTTGACGATCATGTAGTCCATTATTTTTCCTCATCAAGTTCAAACAGGAGCCAGATCGCGGCCAGCATGGGCAGGTTCTTGGTCAGCGGACCGTAGGGATGGAGCAGGAATTCGGGCAGCTTGAACGCGATCACCAGCGTATAGAAACCGATCAGCAGCAGTTGCGCGCCCCACAGCCAGCGCCGCCGTTTCAGGGTCAGGATGCCGATGCCGATCAGCAGGTCGAGCGCGCAAGCACCGTACAGCATCAGCGGCGCCAGCGCGGGCGGCACACCTGTGCGTTCGAGCAACTGGTAGCTCTGTTCGACCGGATACAGCCCGGCCGAGACCGCCGCCGTGGCAATCCACACCGCCGCGATGGAAACGCGCAGCACCGGCATGAGCCAGTGCAGCTTGGCCTGCATGCGCTCGGCGGCGGGGTCGTCGATGAAGCTGCTGACCGGGCGCGGCAGGCGGCCGATCAGGCGCACCGTCATGCCGGAATCGGCGCTGCTGCCGCGGTCGAGCATGCGCAGGGCATCGCGGTTGAGCAGGCTGCCCGGCAGCAGGCGCGCCAGCCCGGCCAGCGCGCTGCCGCACCAGGCCGGCAAGCGCAGCACGCGCAGCTTGCCCAGGCCCATGCTGCTGCGCAACGCCGCCAGATAATCGGTGAACGGCAAGGCGGCCGGGCCGACCAGGGCGATGCGCTGGGCCGTGGCGCCGCCCGGGCCGACCGGCAGCGGGCGCCGGATCAGGCTGGCGATGGCGCTGACCACGTCGTCCACGTGGATCGGCTGCACCAGTTGCGGCGCGCTGCCGAAACGGGCGCACAAGGGCATGCTGGCCAGGGTGCGGAACACGCGCGCGCTGACCCCGTCCTTGCCGTACACCAGGGACGGCTGCAGGATGGCCGAACGCAGCGGCAGCAGCGCCAGGTAATCGTCGGCCGCTTTCTTGCTCAGGTGATAGGCGCTCTCGGCCTGCTGGTCAGCGCCCAGCGCGGACAGCTGCAGCACCATGCGCACGTCGTCCGACTCGACGCAGGCGGCAAACAGCGCGCGCGGCGTATCGCTGTGAACCGTGGCGAAGGTTTGCTTGCCGTGCTCGCGAAAAATGCCCACCGTGTTGATCACAACATCGATGCCGTCCAGGCGCGCCAGCCAGACCGATTTATCGGTATCCTTGACGAAGTCGGCTTCGATATAGCGCAGGCGCGCACGCGTGGCGGCGGGCGGCTTGCGCACGGCCGCCACCACGTAATAACCCTCGGCAAGCAACACGTTCAGCAGATGCCTGCCGATAAACCCGCTCGCTCCTGTCAGCAAAATGCGCATCCGACCTCCTTACCATTCATACCAATAGAGCCTATACCAACACGTTCATTTAATTCCACGAGGACATTCATGGATACCTGGAAATCTGCAACCCAACGCGGCCTCGTCTCGGGGGCCACCGCCAGCCTGCTTTCGAGCGCCGCCCTGGCCGCTCTGGGCAAGGCAACCGATGGCAGCAGCTTCGGCCCGACCAATGCCATCAGCCATTGGATCTGGGGCGAGAAGGCCGCGCGGCGCGACGGTCCTTCGCTGCGCTACACCCTGACCGGCTACCTGATCCACCATGCCAGCGCGACTTTCTGGGCCGTGCTGTTCGAGCGCCTGATGGGCCGCCAGCTCGACAGGAAAGATCCGGTCGCCACCTTGCAAGCGGCCGCCGCCGCCTCGGCCGTGGCCTGCTTCGTCGATTACCAGATGACGCCCGAGCGCCTCAAGCCCGGCTACGAAAAACGCCTGTCGCAGCCCTCGCTGGCGCTGGTCTACGGCGCCTTCGGGCTGGGCCTGGCGGCGGGCGCCTTGCTGATCCGGCGCGGCTAGCCTGCACCGGAGTCGGGATGATAGCGGGTTTTCTGCTCGCGCTCATCGGCCACGGCGTCATTGGCGCGCTCGATGTGTTGATCAATCACGAGCTGATCGCCAAAGTGCCGCGCCGGCGCGGGGCGGCGCGCGAGCAGCGCCTGCACAGCGCGCGCGAACTGGTGTTCGCCGCGCTGTTCGGTGCGCTTGCATGGTTCGAGTGGCATGGCGTGTTCGCGCTGGCCATCGGCGCGCTGCTGGTGCTGGAATTGGCGATCTCGACGGTCGACCAGGTGCTGGAGGTGGATATCCGCACGCTGCCGCCGACCGAACGCGCGGCGCACGTGGTGCTGTTCGTCAACCTGGGGATCATCATTGCGCTGCTGGGGCAGCAGTTGCTGGCGTGGGCGGCGTTGCCGCCGGCACTGGTGCGCGTGGACCATGGCTGGGCCAGCTGGATCTTGAGCGGACTGGCCATCGCCTCACTCGGATGGAGTGTGCGCGATGGCCTGGCGGCCTCACGGCTGCGCCGCCGTTCCCGCATGGGCGGCAACGGCGGCTTGTAGCTTACGCGCCGATCAGAACGCGTATGTGGCGCGCGCGTACACGAAGCGCCCGCCACGCCCGAACGCGGCGTAGTTCGGGAATGGCGCATTGCCGCTCGGATTGAGCGCATTGCCGACCGATTCAGGATACTTGTCGAACAGGTTTTCCGCACCGAACGCCAGGTTCACTTTCGAGGTCACCGCATAACGCCCTTCGAGGTCGATCACGGTTTTCGCGCCCAGGGTCACGTCCAGCGCCGGCGAGGCGTTCGGCGAGAGCACCTTGCCGTAGCGGGTGGCGCGCAGGGTGGCGCCCATCTGGCCGAGTTTCCAGTTGGTGCTGGCGTTGAACTTGTTCTTCGGCTGGCCCTGTTCCAGCGACAGCACGTTGAGCCGGTCGAACAGCGGGGTTGGCGTCGGCAGCGCCGCCAGTTGCGCCGTGGCCGGGACCTTGGTCACGTCGGTCTTGGTGAAGTTGCCCGCCACCGTGAAGTCGAACTTGCCGGCCGCGCCGCCGTTGGCCGCCCAGTTCACCACCACGTCCACGCCATCGGTGGTGGTATCGACGCCGTTGATGAAGAAGCGCCCGCCGCCCACGCCGATGAAACCCTGCTTGGTCAGGAAATTGCGCACATCGGCGGACGTGAGGTTTTCCGACAGCACGATGCGGTCGCGCACCTTGATGCGGTAAGCGTCGATGGTGACGTTGGCGCCGCCCAGGCGCATCACGGCGCCGAGCGAGGCGTTGACCGATTTCTCGGCGTCGAGCGGCTTGGCGCCGAGGGCGACGGCCACCGAATCGGTCGGGCGGAAGGTGGTGATCTCGAACGGCACGCCGGTGATGAAGTTGGTCGCCGTCGAGGTGAAGTTCTGCTGCTGGGGCGAGGGCGCGCGGAACCCGTTTTGCACCGAGGCGCGCAGGGCGAACGCCTTGCTGAAGTCGTAGCGGGCCGCCAGTTTGCCGGCCAGGCTGTCGCCGAAGTCCGAATAATGCTCGCCGCGGATCGCCACCGAGGTCAGCAGCGACGGGGTGATGTTCGCTTCCAGGTCGACAAAGGCGCCGATGGCGGTGCGGTGCGTATCCGATTCATTCTGCGGACGGAAGCCCGAAAACACTTGCGCGCCCGGCGCGGTCGGCTGGCCGTTCGGCAGCAGCTGGCCGCCGAAGCGGTAGGAATCGGGCTCGCCGGCGAACAGGCTGTAGCCTTCGCGGCGCGCCTCGGCGCCGACCGCCACGTTCAGCGGCGACGACAGGGCCGCCAGCGCTACCGAGCGCACCCCGGTCAGGTTGAACACCAGCTGGTCGTATTCGAAGCCGCCGGCGTCGAACGAGGTCTTGCTGCTCGGGCCGATCGAGCGGTTCAGGGTGTTTTCGATGGTGAAGGCCATCTTGTTCTTGCCGTAGCCGAGCGAGGTATCCATTTCCCAGTCGCCCATGCTCCAGCTGGCGCCACCGGTGGCGGCGAAGTCGTCGACCACCGGCGAAATGATCGGCATGAAGCCGTCCGGGTAGATCGATGGAATGTTGCGCGGATCGTTGGACCAGCGGAAGAAGCCGGCCGAACTGGCTTCGCGCTTCTGGTAGCTGGCCCAGCCGTAGACCTTGACGCCGTTGCCGAGCGTGTCGCCGGCATTCGCGAACACGGTCGACTGCTTCATTTCCGGCTCGCCGTACCAGGTGTTGAAGCGGTTGATGGTGTTTTCGCGCGGATCGTACGCGCCGCCCACCAGCGCGTACTGCTGGCGCATGTCGTAGCCGCTGCGTTCGGTGTGCTTCTGGTCCTTGAATTCGCCGGCGATGGTCAGGTAGCCGGTTTCGCCCAGCGCCAGGCCCTTCCACATGCTCACCGTGGCGGTCTGGCCGTCGGTGCGCTTGCGCGAGTTCTGGGCCTGCCAGGTGGCGTTGGCCGGGGCCGGGCCGGTCAGGAAATCGTATTCGGTCAGGCGCGCGCCGTAGTTGACGGTCGCTTCGCCGCCGTCGCGGTTGCTGCGCAGGCGCAGGTTGACCACGCCGGAAATCGCGTCCGACCCGTACTGGGCGGCCGCGCCATCGCGCAGCACTTCGATATTCTTGACGATTGCGGTCGGGATCGTGTTCAGGTCGACGGCGGCCGAGCCGCGCCCGATGGTGCCGTTCACGTTCACCAGGGACGATGCGTGGCGCCGTTTCGAGTTCACCAGCACCAGCGTCTGGTCGGGCGCCATGCCGCGCAGGGTGGCGGGGCGGATGGTGTCGGTGCCGTCGGCCAGGCCCGGACGCGGAAAGTTCAGCGACGGCAGGGCCACGGCCAGGGCCTGGTTGATTTCGGTGGTGCCGGAATTCTTGAGCGATTCGGCCGAGATGATGTCGACCGGGGAGGCGGTGTCGAGCGCGGTGCGGTTGGCTACGCGCGTGCCGGTCACGACCACGGTATTTGAAGTGTCATTCGGTGCTGCGTCCTGGGCGATTGCCGCGCCGGTGGCGAACAGCGCTGCAATCGATAATGCCAATACGTGCTTCTTTGGTGCGAATGTTGTCTGCATACCTGCTCCCTTGGTGAAATATTAATTTTCTTTTAACTCAACCTATCAACTCAGTCATGTGAATAGCGGAAATCTTGCCGGACCATACTGAGACGAAGATATGACAAAGTCAATTCGGAAGGAGCTTATGCAGATCTGATAACAACAGTTTGGATAGTTTCGTCAGTTCCGCGTAAGAAACACGGCAACCCTGGACGGGCGGACGGTAGCGGCGGCCAGAACGGCCGCCGCATGACAACGATCAAGCGTGGCCGCTGGCCTGCTTGCCTTTGAACAGGCGCTTGGCGCCCATGACCACGCCCAGCACCAGGGCGCCGGCGATCAGGCCGATGATGGCGTCGATCAGGGTCGGGACAATCGCCTTGAGCACCGGGCCGATGCCGGCCACCGCGCCGGCCGCCGTGGCGGCGTCCTCGACCAGGTGGTGCAGCGCGCCGATGCCGTGCTCCAGGATGCCGCCGCCGACCATGAACATGGCCGCCGTGCCGACCACCGACAGGGTCTTCATCAGCTTGGGCGCGGCGGACAGCAGCAGGCGGCCGAAGGCGCGCGCGGCGCCGTTGGCGCGCTCGCTCAGGTACAGGCCGGCGTCATCCAGCTTGACGATCCCGGCCACCAGGCCGTACACGCCCACTGTCATCACGATGGCGATCGTGGTCAGGACCGCCACCTGCTGCCCGAACGGCGCCTTTTCGACCGTGCCGAGCGAGATGACGATGATCTCGGCCGACAAAATGAAGTCGGTGCGCACCGCGCCCTTGATCTTCTCTTTCTCGAGCGCGACCAGGTCGACCGACTCGTCGCTGAGCGCCTTGACCAGCTGGTCGTGGTGCGCCGCGTCCTCGGCCGGGCTGTGCAGGTATTTGTGGGCGATCTTCTCGAAGCCCTCGAAGCACAGGTAGGCTCCGCCGATCATCAGCAGCGGCGTGATGGCCTGCGGCAGGAAGGCGCTGATGGCCAGCGCGGCCGGCACCAGGATCGCCTTGTTCAGGAAGGAGCCCTTTGCGACCGCCCATACCACCGGCAATTCGCGGTCCGCTTTCACCCCCGTGACCTGCTGGGCATTGAGCGCCAGATCGTCGCCGAGCACCCCGGCGGTCTTCTTGGCCGCCACTTTGCTCATCACCGCGACATCATCGAGGATGGTCGCGATATCGTCGATTAATGCCAGTAAACTGCTTGCAGCCATCTGTCCTGCTCCAAAGTTGGTCGAAAGGGAGCATCTTAACCCGAGTCCGTTCAGCCCGGCTTTTTGCGTTTCACCCCCCGGAATCTGCAACTCGTCGCTTTCCGGCCGTTGTCGCCGTGTCATGTACGTATAGTGAAATCAGTGCAAGGCCCGGCAATTATCCACGCAATCCGGGCCTGCCCTGATCGATTCCACGCACGCAAGCCAACCATACGATGTAAAGCGAGGCAACCATGAAATCCGAGTACGATTTTTCGAACACCGCCAACACCGCCGGCCGCCCGGTCAAGCGCAAGACGCGCATCACCATCTACCTCGACGACGAGGTATTGCAGCAGTTCCGCTCGCTCTCCGAGCAGAGCGGCAAGGGCTACCAGACCCTGATCAACGCCGCCCTGCGCACCCGCCTGCCGCAGGCGCGCCCCGAGCCGGCATTGGCCGAGTAAGCGCGCCGGCGCCGCCGCCGGCCCGCCCGCTGTCTGCCGCCGCACGCGCGCAGCATGCGCCGATGCGCATCGCGCACACCCCCGCGCGGCGCTTTTCGGGCCGCGCACGATAGCCCCCGATATCGTCGTGATCCAGTCACAGCGGGGGTTACTTTTGCGCGTACTCTTCGGAATTTATTACACTAGGCAATAATTATGCTAATCTTCCCGCTCTTTTAACACGGGAGGATTTTTATGAAAAAAGGCGAACTGATTGCGGAATTTGCGAAGCGTACAGAAATGTCCGGCGCAGCTGCCAACAGCGCGGTGAACACGATCATCGATATCATCACCGAGCGTCTGAAAAAAGGCGACACGGTTGGTATCACCGGTTTCGGTACGTTCTCCGTTGCCAAGCGCGCTGCGCGCAAGGGCCGCAATCCATCGACTGGCGAAGCGATCAAGATCGCTGCGTCGAAGTCGCCTAAGTTTTCGGCTGGCGCAACCCTGAAGGCTGCGGTCAACCCGAAGAAGAAGTAAGCGACTCTGTGCGCGGCCTGAAGCGGCGGCGTCGGTCCCAGACCGGCTTCGCCGCTTCAGCTGCCGCGTGTTTCCCCTTCTTTTGCATCCTGCCGCATCCTTCTGCATCGCCCCGTATCTTGTTGTATCCTGCTGGTCCCCCTTTACTGCGCACCACATTCCCATGCCGCTTGCCACCTGGATTGCCTTCGTCATCGCCGGTTCGCTGATCGCCATTTCGCCCGGTTCGGGCGCCGTGCTGTCGATGTCGCATGGCCTGGCCTATGGCTTGCGCAAAGCCAGTGCCACCGTGGCCGGCCTGCAATGCGGCTTGCTGCTGGTGTTCGCCATCGCCGGCGCCGGGGTCGGTTCGCTGCTGCTGGCGTCGGAACTGGCGTTCAATATCGTCAAGATCATCGGCGCGCTCTATCTGATGTACCTCGGCGTGCAGCAGTGGCGCGCCCCGGTGCCGGCCAGCACCGGCCACGCCGGCGCGCCCTTGCTGGCTCATCCATCCTGGCAAAAGCGGGCGCTGACGGGCTTCCTGACCAATGCGACCAACCCCAAAGGCATCATTTTCATGGTCGCGGTGCTGCCGACGTTTATCTCGAAGTCCCTGCCGCTGCTGCCGCAGCTGGTCATTCTTGGCGCCACCATGCTGGTCATCGATACCGTCGTCATGCACGGCTATGCCTTCCTGGCCTCATCCATGCAGCACTATTTCCGCGATGCCGGCGCGGTGCGCAAGCAAAACCGCTTTTTCGGCGCCGTGCTGGTGTTCATCGGCGGTGCCCTGTTCTTCGTGAAGCGCGGCAACCAAAGCTGAGTTGCTCAACAGGTAACAGTAGCGCACAATGTGCAACTGTTTGTAACCCGTGTCGTCCGCCCGCGCTCTCGCGCGTTACAGGTGGACGACGTCCCTCGTCCGCCCCTGGAGCTTGTATGACTTTTCCTTTCCGTAAAACCGTGATGCTGTTGGCGTTTTCCGCCCTGTCCACGCTGGCGCTGGCCGATACGCCCGCGCGCGTGGGCCGCATCGCCTTGGCGCAGGGAGCGGTCAATATCAGCTCCGAAGTGGGCGACGAAGCCACGGCCGCGCTGGTGAACTGGCCGGTGACTTCAAGCAGCCAGATCAACACCGGGCGCGACGGCCGCACTGAAATCCGGATCGGGTCGACCTCGGTGCGGCTCGACAGCGACTCCTCGCTCGAAGTCGTCGAGCTCGACGACGACACCGTGCGCCTGCGCCTGCATTACGGCAGCGCCAGCATCCGCGTGCGCAACGCCGAGGTGCTGCGCGGCCTGGAAATCACCACGCCGCAAGGCCAGATCCGCATGAAGGACGTGGGCCGCATCCGCATCGATGCCGAACGCGTGCGCGACACTACCAACGTGTCGGTGTTCGAGGGCGTGGCCCAGGTCGACGGTGGCGGCTCCAGCCTGGCGGTACGCGCCGGCAAGCGTGTCGACGTGCACGAGGACGATGTGCGCACCGCGCTGGCGGTACGCGATGGCTTCGACGAGTGGGCCCTGCAGCGCGACGAGCGCGACGTGCGCACCACGTCCGACCGCTACGTCACCAGCGAAATGACCGGCTACGAAGAACTCGACCAGCACGGCGTGTGGCGCGAGGACAGCGACTACGGCCCCCTGTGGACCCCGCGCCGCGTGGCCGCCGACTGGGTGCCGTACCGCGACGGCCGCTGGACCTATCTGGCGCCATGGGGCTGGACCTGGGTCGACAACGCGCCGTGGGGCTACGCCCCCTCGCACTACGGGCGCTGGGTGATGGTCAGGCAGCGCTGGTCGTGGGCGCCGGGCCGCAACATCGGGCGTCCGGTGTGGGCGCCGGCGCTGGTGGGCTGGGTCGGCGGCAATAACTGGAACCTCACGTTCACCGACAACGGCGGGCGCCGCGCCGCGCCCGCGCAGGGCTGGTATCCGCTCAATCCGGGCGAAAACTACGTGCCGGGCTACCACCTGCGCCCGGAACACCTGCGCCACCACAACCGCCATGCCCGTCCCGACTATCGTCCGGGCCGGCGCGACGGCCTGACGGTGGTCGGTCTGAACCTGTTCGACGGCCGTGGCCAGATCGTGGTGCCGCGCGCGCCGCGGCCCGTGCTCACGCCGCAGGCCACGCAAAATGTCCCGTTCGGCGCGCCGCCGCGCCCGCAGGGCAACTGGTCCAACCGTTTCGACCGCGATGGCGATGGCCGTCCCGACCGTCATGGGCCGGGCCGCGTGATCACCGTGCCGCCGAACGGCGCCCAGCCGGTGGTGCCGTTCAGCCGCCGCGACGGTCGCCCGTCCGACAACGAGCGTCTGGTGCGCACCCCGCCGCAAGTGCCGCGCGCGGTCATGACCAATCCGGCGCCGCCGGTGCTCACGGTGGGCGAGCCTCAGCGCAGCCTGGCCGAACGCGACCGCCGCCAGCGCGAAGCCGAAATCGAACGGCGCGAGCGCGACCTGGCCAACGAGCGCCGCCTGCGCGAGGTCGAGGTGGACAGCCGCCGCGTCACCGAGGGCCAGCAACGCCAGCGCGAAGCCGAACTGGCCGAGCGCCGGCGCGAAGCCGACATGGAGCGCCTGCGCGGCGCCGAAAGCCAGCGCCAGCAAGCGTTCGACAATGAACGGAGCCAGCGCGACGTCGAAGCGCAACTGCAGGCGCAACGCGACGCCAACAATCGCCAGCAGGCCGACCGTCAGCAGCGCGACGCCAACCTGCGCCTGCAGGTCGAACGGGTGCAGCGCGACGCCGACCACGAACGCCGCCTGCAAGCGGAACGGCAACAGCGCGAGAGCGACAACGAGCGCCGCCAGCAAGCCGAGCGCCAGCAGCGCGATGCCGACAATGCGCGCCGCCAGCAGGCCGAACGCCAGCAGCAGGCGGAGCGCCAGGCGCGCGACGCCGACAATGAACGCCGCCAGCAGGCCGAGCGCCAGCAGCGCGAGGCGGCTGCCGCTGCCGCCGCGGCACGCCAGGCGCAGCAGCAGCAAGCGCAACAGCCGCAACAGCCGCAGCCGCAGCAAGTGCAGCAGCAGCAACAGCGGCAAGCCGAGCAGGCCGACAAGCGCGAGCGCGCGCGCGAGGAACGCCAGGACCGCCAGGACCGCCGCCACAACGTGCAGCAAGATATTCGCTGAGCCGCCCGGCTCCGTACCAGTCTCACCTGTTCCCCGCAAGGGAATAGTTCAAGGCCAGCCAAGTGCTGGCCTTTTTTTGGCTACAATGTCACCAAGAGCCTGAAACCGGTGTTCCCCTGCGCGGAATACTGCTGTGTTGTCATTTGTGTTGTCATTTTTTAGAACTGGATGGTGTATGGACCCGACTGAATCCCTTATCGAATACCCGAGCGACTTCCCGATCAAGGTGATGGGCGCCACGCACGCGGATTTCGCGGCGACCATCGTCGACGTGGTGCTCGAATTCGACCCCACGTTTCACATCGGCCGCATGGAAGTGCGCCCTTCGCCGAAAGGCAATTACACCGGCCTGACAGTGACCGTGCGCGCCACCAGCCGCACCCAGCTCGACGACCTGTACCGCGCGCTGCACGGCCACCCGATGGTCAAGATTGTCATGTAGGCGAGCCCAGCGCCTGG
The DNA here is from genome assembly GCF_030846505.1 of Massilia pseudoviolaceinigra. Lineage (NCBI taxonomy): Bacteria > Pseudomonadati > Pseudomonadota > Betaproteobacteria > Burkholderiales > Oxalobacteraceae > Massilia > Massilia pseudoviolaceinigra. The sequence continues at coordinate 82,406 of NZ_JAVCWL010000007.1, forward strand.
CGCTGCATGCCCCAGCGGCGCACCGTCAGGCGTTCGAGGGTCTGGAACACCAGCCCTTCGACCAGCAAACCGATGGCGATCACCGCCGCCAGCCCGGCAAACACCTTGTCGGTGAACAGTTCGTTGCGGCTCTGGAAGATGTACCAGCCGAGCCCGCCCTGGCCCGAGGTCGTCCCGAACACCAGCTCGGCCGCGATCAGGGTGCGCCATGCGAACGCCCAGCCGATTTTCAGTCCCGACAAAATGGCCGGCAGCGCCGCCGGAATCATCACCTGGAACACCAGCGGCGCCCCATTCAAGCCAACATTGCGTCCGGCCATGCGCAGCGTTTCCGGCACGCTGCCGAAACCGGCGTAGGCGTTCAGCGCCAGCGGCCACATCACCGAATGGACCAGCACGAACACCAGGCTGGCGCGGCCCAGGCCGAACCACAGCAGCGCCAGCGGAAGCAGCGCAATCGCCGGCAGCGGATTGAACATCGCGGTCAGGGTTCCAGCAGGTCGCGCCCGACGCGGCTGCCGATCGCCAGCGAGGTGAGCACCAGCGCGCCGGCCACGCCCAGCGCATAACCCTGGACCAGCACCGCCAGCGACGCCGCCACGTAGCCGGGCAACTCGCCCGACAGCATGCCGGCCGCGAACGCGCGCGCCGTCTGCAGCAGGTCGTTATCCTGCCAGCGCGCCAGCGCTTCCCACAGGCCGGCCAGGAGCAGCAGCAAGAGCGACTTGCGCAGCCAGGTGTGCTGCAAGGCACGGCGCAGCGGGGGCGGCGCGTCGTCGATCACGGTTGAGGCCGGCGCGCCCGGCGGTACCAGAGGCACCACGTATTCCGGGCGGATCGGCGGCAGCGGCCGGGCGTTCATGCGGGCACCGGCTCAAGCGCTTGCACGGCCAGCGCATCGTCGCCGAACAGCCGGCGGTGAATGCGCTGGGTGGCCGCCTGGAACGCCGCGCCGCCGGCGCTGCCCAGGTCGAACTGGTGACTGTTCAGCTCGGCGCGTACGCGGCCCGGATGGGGCGACAGCAGCACGATGCGGTTGCCCACCACCAGCGCATCTTCGATCGAATGGGTGACGAACAGCATCGTGAAGCGGATTTCTTCCCACAAGGTCTGCAATTGCTCCTGCATGCTGCGGCGCGTGAGCGCGTCGAGGGCGGCGCACGGCTCGTCCATCAGCAGGATGGCCGGCTGCATCGCCAGCGCCCGCGCAATCGCCACGCGCGCCTTCATCCCGCCCGACAAGGTGTGCGGAAAAGCGTCGGCGAACGGCGACAGGCCGACCTTGTTAATCCAGTGCAGGGCGCGCGCCCGCGCCTCGGCCCTGGCCACGCCGCCAGCCAGCAGAGGAAACATGACATTGCCCAACACCGACTTCCAGGGCGGCAGCTGGTCGAATTCCTGGAACACCACGAAGCGGTCCGGGCCGGGGCGCAGGATCGGCTGGCCGTCCAGGGTCAGGCTGCCGGCGCGCGGCATGATGAAGCCGGCGATCGCCTTGAGCAAGGTCGACTTGCCGCAGCCGGACGGCCCCAGCAGCACCAGGCGGTCGCCCCGGTGCACCTCGAAGCTGGACGTTGTCAAGGGCGCGCACGGTGGCCGCGCCGCTGCGGTACTCTAGCGTGACGCCCTCGGCGCGCAGCAGCGCTTCGCCGGGCGCCATGGGGAAGCGGTGCACGTCCATGTCAACTCCCCGAGGCCACGGCCGGGCTCTGGAAAAAGTAATCGCGCCAGCTGGCCGGCTGCTTTTTCAGCGCCCCGGCCTGGAACAGGAACTGCGCCAGGCCGAAGGTGTTTTGCGGCGCCACCTGGAACTGCACTTTCGGATTTTTGATGACCTTGAGCAGCAGGGCGCGGTCGGTGCTGCTCTTGTTCACGGGCAAATAGGCGTCGGCCGCCGCTTCCGGGCTGGCGCTGATGAACTGCGCGGCCTCGGCCAGCGCATCGACAAAAGCGCGGTACGTTTTCGGATTGTCCTTCAAATATTTCTCGGTGGCGTACAGCACCGTCGACGAACCCGGGCCGCCCAGCACCTCGTAGGAGTCGAGCACGATGTGGGCCTTGGGATTGGCCGCCAGTTCCTGCTCCTGGTAAGGCGGGGTGGCGAAATGGGCGTTGATCTCGGTCTGGCCGGCAATGATGGCGGCGGCCGCGTCCGGATGCGGCAGGGTCTGCGTGAGGCGGTCGAGCTTCTTGAACTCGGCCGTGCCCCACTGTTTCGCCGCCGCCATCTGCAAAATCCGCGCCTGCACCGACACCGTGACCGCCGGCAGCGCGATGCGGTCCTTCTCGCTCAGGTCGGCGATGGTCTTGACGTTCGGATTGGTGCTGATCAGGTAATACGGAAAATTGCCCAGCGACGCCACGCCCTTGACGTTCTGCTTGCCGGCGGTGCGGTCCCATACGGTCAGCAGGGGGCCGATGCCGGCGCTGGCGATATCGATCGAGCCCGACAGCAGCGCATCGTTGATCGCTGCCCCGCCCGACAGCTTGACCCAGTCGACATCGATTTCCACGCCCTGCTTGCGGCCATGCTTTTCGATCAGCTTCTGGTCCTGCGCCACGTTCAGCAGCAGGTACACGATGCCGAACTGCTCGGCGATGCGGATGCGCCCTTCGGCCCGGGCCGGGTTGCAGGCCAGCGCGGCGGCGCAAGCGAGGGCGCATGCGGCCTTGTTCAATAGCTTCATGGTGGTTTCCTTTGGCGTGGGTCAGAACGGCGCATTGCCTTCGATGGTGGAGCGGTACAGCAGGCGGCGCTGGTGCTCCGGGCAACCGGCGGCCAGGTGCATGACCGAGCGGTTATCCCAGAACACCATGTCGCGCGCCTGCCACTGGTGGCGGTAAATGAATGCGGGCCGGGTGCTGAACGCAAACAGCTCGTCGAGCAAAGCGCGGCTGTCGCTGTCGGGCAGGCCGATCACGCGGGTGGTGAAATGCTCGCTGACGAACAGGGCGCGGCGCCCGGTTTCCGGATGGGTGCGCACGACCGGATGCACCGCCGGCCGCACTTCGTCGATCTGGGCGCGGGTCAGGTCGGGGCGCCACGGGCTGCGCTTTTGCAGTTCGGCATATTTGGCCAGGTAGCTGTGTTCGGCGCTGCGCCCGTCGATGGCGCGCCGCAGGTAGCCGGGCAGCTGGTCCCAGGCCAGGTGCTGGTTGGCGAACAGGGTATCGCCTCCGTCTTGCGGCAACTCCTGCGCGTGCAGCATCGAGCCCAGGCTGGGCACGGTCTTGTACGACAGGTCCGAATGCCAGAAATGGCCGGCGTCGCCCAGGCCGAGCGGCTGGCCGTTTTCCTTGACGTTGGAAATAATCAGCACTTCCGGCTGGGTGGGCAGCTGGAATTGGCGCAGTACATGGATTTGCAGCGGGCCGAAGCGGCGGCTGAAGGCCACCTGCTGGGCCGGCGTGATGTGCTGGTCGCGAAACACCAGCACATGGTGGTCGAGGTGGGCGCGGTGGATCAGGGCGAAATCTTCCTGGCTCAGCGGAACCGACAGGTCGAGGCCGGTGATGGCCGCGCCCAGCGGAGCGTCGAATGGGGCGATGTCGAAACGGGTGTCGAGGACGGCGGCCATGGCGGTGAGCGGGTGATGATCGAGCACCCAGCTTATCGGCGTGCGTTTGGCGCGGCAACGAAGCATTTCAACTATGCTAATGCGGCTGGTGGCCGGCCATTTTGTGTTCATTTCAACTATGCTAATGCGGCCGCTGGCCAGCAGCCGGGTGAGCACTCGCTTATAATGGCAGGGCTCCCTTTATCCCCGATCGACGACCCATGCTCCCCATCCGCCCTGCGCAGGCGATCATCCGCGACCTCGGCCGTGCCGACTACGAGCCGGTGTTTGCCGCCATGCGCGCCTTTACCGACGCGCGCGACCCCGACACCACCGACGAACTGTGGATCGTCGAGCATCCGCCCGTCTTTACGCTGGGCCTGGGCGCCGACCGCGCCCACCTGCTGGCCGGTGCCGACACCCCGGCCCATGGCGTTCCCGTGGTGCAGACCGACCGCGGCGGCGAAGTGACTTTCCACGGCCCCGGCCAGGTGGTGATCTACCTGCTGATGGACCTGCGCCGCAACAAGCCGGGCGGCAAGTTGTACGCTCGACAATTCGTCGAAAAAATCGAGCAGGCGATCATCAATGTGCTGGGAGCGTATAATCTGCTCGGCGAGCGCATCGCCGGCGCGCCCGGCATTTATATCGCCGGCGGGCCGCGCAAGGGCGCCAAGATCGCCGCGCTCGGCCTCAAGGTGCGCGGCAACGGCTGCACCTACCATGGCGTGTCGCTCAATGTGGCGATGGACCTGGCGCCGTTTTCCTGGATTAACCCGTGCGGCTATGCGGGCCTGGAAACGGTGGACATGCGCAGCATGGGCGCCGAGGCCGCGCTGGCCGACGTGCAGCAAGCCCTGGCGCGCGAACTGGTGCAGCAGCTCGGCTCGGGCGGCGCACCGCACAACGAATCGCATAACAACGCATCGAACAACACCACCGAGCCCCATGGGCAAGCAGCCAAATGACTTCTGACACCGATACCAGCATCGCCCCAGTCTACAACGCCAGCGACAAGCAAAAAGGCGCCAGCAAGACCTCGCGCATTCCGATCAAGATCGTGCCGATCGGACAAGTCGAGCGCCTGAAAAAGCCGGACTGGATCCGCGTCAAGGCCGCTTCGGCGTCGTCGCGTTTCTACGAAATCAAGGACATCCTGCGCGCCAACAACCTGGTGACCGTGTGCGAAGAAGCGAGCTGCCCGAACATCGGCGAATGCTTCGGCAAGGGCACGGCGACCTTCATGATCATGGGCGACAAGTGCACGCGCCGCTGTCCGTTCTGCGACGTCGGCCACGGCCGTCCCGACCCGCTCGACGTGAACGAGCCGCACAACCTGTCCAAGACCATCGCCGAACTGCGCCTGTCGTACGTGGTGATCACCTCGGTCGACCGCGACGACCTGCGCGACGGCGGCGCCGGCCACTTTGTCGAGTGCATCAAGCAAACGCGCGCGCTCTCGCCGAATACCCGCATCGAAGTGCTGGTGCCCGACTTCCGCGGCCGCCTGGCCAAGGCGCTGGCGATCTTCGCCGACGGCTTGCCGGACGTGATGAACCACAACCTCGAAACCGTGCCGCGCCTGTACAAGGAAGCCCGTCCCGGTTCCGACTACACGCATTCGCTGGAATTGCTGCGCGACTTCAAGGCGCTGTATCCGAACGCGGTGACCAAGTCCGGCATCATGGTTGGCCTGGGCGAAACCGACGAGGAAATCCTGCAAGTGATGCGCGACCTGCGCAGCCACAACGTCGACATGCTGACCATCGGCCAGTACCTGTCGCCGTCGGGCGACCATTTGCCGGTGCGCCGCTATGTGCACCCGGACGTGTTCAAGATGTTCGAGGAAGAAGCCTACAAGATGGGCTTCGTGCACGCGGCCGTGGGCGCCATGGTGCGCAGCTCGTACCATGCGGATGAACAGGCCCATAACGCGGGCGTGGCGATCAGCGCGTAAGTTCGGCCAGTGGTGACGTTGGTGCTGCTTCCGGGAATGGACGGAAGCGGCGACCTGTTCGCCGGCTTCATTGCCGCGCTCGGGGACCAGTTTGAAGCCATTGTCGTTTCCTATCCTCCCGCGCTGGCGCTCGGTTACGCCGGGCTGACCGAGCATGCGCGCGCGCAGTTGCCGGTGGACCGTCATTTCGTATTGGTCGGCGAGTCGTTTTCCGGGCCGGTCGCCATTGCGCTGGCAGCCTCCCAGCCTCCGGGACTGATCGGGCTGGTGCTGTGCTGCACCTTTGCGCGCACTCCGCGCCCGCTGCTGGCACCGTTGAGAATACTGGTCGGCGTGCTGCCCATGTCAGCCACTCTGACTCCCCTGATCGCACCCTTCCTGCTCGGCTTTGGCGCGCCCCTGGCGCTGCGCCGGGCCCTGCGCGCGGCACTCGACCAGGTGCCGCCAGCGCGCCTGCGCCTGCGTTTGAAGGAAGTGATGGCGGTCGATTACACCGCGCGCGCACGCTCCATCGACGTTCCGGTGCTGTACTTGCAAGCGGCACGCGACTGGATCGTTCCAGCCGCCGCCGCACGCCTGCTGGCATCGCTATGCCGGGACTGGCGCCTGGTGCAGCTGCGGGGGCCGCATCTGCTGCTGCAAAGCGTTCCCGGCCAAGCGGCAACGACGATCAACAACTTTGTGGCCGCGCTGGCTGCGGAAAGGACACAATGAAAGACCTGCATGGTAATGAGGTTGCGATTGGCGATATTGTGCGCGTTCTTGAAATCTATCAGGGCCTTCTCGATATGCTTCCCGTCGATGAGCTGCCGCATACGCTGGCGATGTTGAACAGCGAGTACCCCATCGAGGATTTCCCGGAGGAAGATAAAGCCAGCGTTACCAACTGGTGGGAAGAGGGGCCGGGGCAATGGGCGTGTAGTGGCCTGTATTTGCATGCGCACGAATTTGAACTTGTGAAAAAAGCCGGGAGTGCCGACTGATTCTCCAAAGTTGCTGCCCCCGGTTTGCGCCGGATGGCGCTCCGAGGCCATATCTGCGGCTGTACATGCTTGCTCTTCCTTCAGCAAGCAGCGCGCGACGTTGCGACGTCAAAAAAAAGGAATGAACTATTAACCAGGCATCAGGTCCAATATCCTGACGAAGTTTTCTGGCCAGTTTTTGGCCTCTATATTTTGCAAACCTCACCGGTCTACCCACTGTGCAATGCCATCGAGCACTTACGGGCAATGCCGGCCAATTGGTCGGCAACTCCCGTGGCCGCGCCTGATGCTGCCCAGATTGAGGCCGCGCAACGCGGATTGATCATGCTGATGTTGGCCGGTGTACCCGCGCCCGCACTCATGCTGCTAAACGATGGAACAGTTGCGGCATTCTGGCGCCGCGCCGACGCGTACGCGAGCATCGATTTTGACGCGGACGGCGAGTTTGCCTGGTCCGCAGCAAGTACGCTCGAAATAACTTCCGGTACCTGGACTGGCGGTGCAATGCCGTCGTCATTGCGCGACATCATCGGTGTCTAGGCCGGCGCAACCCGGCCCGCCTACGCCGCGCTCCTTTCTTAGCGCACCTGCGTGTAATTGACCGGCACCCACTGATACGATTTACCGGCGCTGCGCACGTGACCGATCCCCGGGAACTGCAGGTGCGACGCGCCCACCCAGGTGCCGTCCTTGGCGGCGGCGCTGAAGGTTTTCAGGCGCTGGGCCAGGGCGGCTTTCTCGTCCGAATCGAAGGCAATCGTGACCGTCGGATCGTCGAACTGCACCGCGCCCACGTGGATCAGGTCGCCGACCAGCATCAGCTTCTGGCCGCCGCTCTCCACCACATAACTGGTGTGGCCGGCCGTGTGGCCGTAGGTGGAAGTCGATTTCACGCCCGGCACCAGTTGCGTGTCGCCTTCGAACGGCTGGAAGCGCTTGGCATCGATGTAGGGCTTGAGCGAGGCGACCGCACCCTGGAAGAAACCCTTGCTCTCTGCCGGCGCTTTCTCCATGTTGGCCTGGCTCAGCCAGAAGTCGGCATCGCGTTTGTCGGCCCGCACCACGGCGTTGGCGAACGCTGCCGCGCCGTCTTTCGCGATGCCGCCCACGTGGTCCGGATGCAAGTGGGTGATGTAGATTTCATCGACCTGCTCCGGCTGGTAGCCCGACGCCTTCAGGTTCGCCACCAGCTTGCCCAGGTTCGGGCCGAACAGGCCGCCCGCGCCGCTGTCGACCAGCACCAGCTTGCTGCCGGTATTGATCAGGTAAGCGTTGAACGAGGTTTCGACCGGGCTGGCCAGGAACACTTTCGCCAGCGCCTTGTCGACCTTGGCCGGTGCGGTCTTGAGCAGTTTGTTGACCGGCAGCTCGGTCGTGCCGTCGGACAGCGCGGTCACTTCGAACTCGCCCAGCATCATGCGGAAGTAGCCTGGCGCCGATACCTTGGCCATCGGCGCGGCGGCGTGGACAGGGCTGGCGGCGAAGGCGGCAACGCCAAGGGCGGCCGCCAGGATCAGGGTGCGCGGGGTGCGGAAGAGTGTGGTCATGGCGTCTTTCGGGTCAGGTGATGGGAAAATGCTAAGCAGCAGTATGCAGCGTTGCACAACGCGGAACAATATGGCAATGTGCAAACTCTCTTTGCGTTGCGCGCAAACCCACCGGAGCCCTGCCCATGTTCGACGCCCTGCACTGTTTCCTGACCGTGGTCGACACCGGCAATCTGTCGCGCGCCGCAAAGGCCCTGCAGCTGGCGGTCTCGTCGGTGTCGCGCCGGATCGACTGGCTGGAAGAAGACGTCGGCGCCCGGCTGTTCGTGCGCAGTTCGCGCCTGGTGCTGCTCACCGATGCCGGCGAGCGCTTCCTGCCACGCGCGCGCCATCTGGTGGCCGAGCTGGCTGAAGCGAAGGCGGCCGTCACCGCGGTCGATCCCGAGCCGCGCGGCGTGCTCACCGTCACCGCCCCGCGCGCCTTCGGACGGCGCCATATCGCCCCGGCCGTGGGCGAGTTCCTGCACCGCTATCCGCTGATGGAACTGGAGCTGCAACTGAACGACGACGTGGTCGACCTGTCGGCCCAGCGCGTCGATGTGGCGATCCGCCTCGGCCCCCTGCCCGACAGCGATCTGCTGGCGACGTACCTGGCGCCACGGCGGCGCATCGCCTGCGCCAGCCCCACCTACCTGGCACGGCGCGGGACGCCGGCCACGCCGCTGGACTTGCTCGATCACAATTGCATGAGCTACGTCAGCCGCAGCGCGCTGGCCTGCTGGTGGTGCTTCGATGGCATCAACCGCAACAAACCCTTGCCGGTGAGCGGCTCCCTGCGCAGCGACGATGTCGACTTCATGCTCGACGCGGCCATCGGCGGCGCCGGCGTGGCCCATCTGCCGAGCTGGCTGGCCAGCGAAGCGCTGGTCGCCGGGCAGCTGGTGCCGCTGTTCGGCCCGGCGAGCCAGGGGGAGGAAAGGGTGACCGACGGCATCCACGCGGTGCGCTTGCCGGGGCGCTCGCATCCGGTCAAGGCGCAACTGTTCATCGCTTACCTGCGCGACCATGTGAGCACGCCACCGTACTGGGAAAGGGCGCTGGCCGCGCACGAACGTGGTGTTGCCTGAATGCGGAAACGCCTGCGGACGCAGGCGTTTTGACGACTTCTTACGGCGCTGTGACACGTTTACTTGGAGATGGCTACGCGGAATTTGTCGTCATCGAGCAGCTCGCCGACCAGGTCGCTGAACAGCAGTTCATACTCGCGCTTGGCCTGCTGGACTAAGGACTCAGCCCCGATCGATGTATTCCAGCGCGACTCGACCTTGAGTTCCTGGTCGTAACGCACCGCGCCGGCCCGGGTGACGATGAAGCGCGCGGCCAGCACGCTCTTGCCGGAACCGACCGCGGCATTGAGCCGGTTCAGCGTCATGGTGCCGGTGATGACCGTCGGGGCGTTGGCGTCGAGCAGGCTGGCCGCCAGCAGGTTGGCTTTGAGCGTGTTGCCCAGGTGTTGCGCGAACGAGCCCCCTGGCGCGTACAGCACACCGGCGGCGCGGATGGTGTTGCGCTTGTCGAGGGCGGGGTTCTGGCTGGCGTCGAAGGTGAAGCTGCCGACGGCGACCTTGTCGAAATTGGCATTGTACAGTTTGACGGTATTGCCCCGCGTAGCCGCCGGCACGGCCATGCTGGACTGCGCGCAGCCAGCCAGTTGCACGGCCAGGGCGGCGGCAGCGACGAGAGAGGTGAGGCGAAAAACCGCGGTCATGAAACGTCCTTGTTTGTGGGGGGATGCAGAACCGGCCAACAGAACGCGCAGCGCCTGGCAGGAAAGCGCTTGATCGTTCTGCGCAGTTAGCTGCAATTTTTATTTCTTGATGAAAATGTCGACGACAGGCTATCACAATTGCATGAACTACGGCGGCCGCAGCGCCCGGCCTGCTGGTGGTGCCTGGAAAAGGGCGCTGGCCACGCACGAACGGGTCGCCGCCCGAATGTGCAAACGCCTGCGAACGCAGGCGTTTTGACTGTTTCTTGCAGCGCTGCGACACGCTTACTTGGAGATGGCTGCACGGAATTTGTCGTCATCGAGCAGCTCGCCGATCAGGTCGCTGTACAGCAGTTCGTACTCGCGCGTGGCCTGCGGGACGGCGGTGGCAGCCGCGATCGGCGAATTCCAGCTCGACTCGACCTTGAGTTCGTGGTCGTAACGCACCGCGCCGGCCCGGGTGACGACGAAGCGTGCGGCCAGCACGCCCTTGCCGGTACCGACCGGGACATCCACGCCGTTCAGCGTCAGGGTGCCGGTGATGACCGTCGGGGCGTTGGCGTCGAGCAGGCTGGCCGCCAGCAGGTCGGCTTTAAGCGTGTTGCCCAGGTATTGCGCGAACGAGCCGCCTGGCGCGGACAGCACGCCGAGGCGGATGCTGTGGCTCTTGTCGAGGGCGGGATTCTTGCTGGCGTCGAAGGTGAAGCTGCCGACGGCGACCTTGTCAAAATTGGCATTGTACAGTTTGACGGTATTGCCCCGCATAGCCGCCGGCACGGCCATGCTGAACTGCACGCAGCCGGTCAGTTGCACGGCCAGGACGGCGGCAGCGACGAGAGAGGTGAGGCGAAAAACGGCAGTCATGAAACGTCCTTGTTGTAGGGGAGTGAATGCAGCACCGGCCAACGGATCGCCCGGCACTTGATCGTTTTGTGGAGTTATCTGCAATTATTATTTCTTGATGAAAATGTCGCCGACAGCCTAACCGAGGCTTGCACGCGTTGCAAGCCGTACGTTTCGCTGAGCTATCATGTTGCAAATAAGATACTCGTACATTGCACGGGGCGGTTTAACCCTGTTTGCCACCACCATCCGTTTCATGTTCCAACCGTCTTCCTTATCCCTGTTTGAAAGGCACATCATGCGTTATCCCATCCTTGCCGCTCTCGCCTTGCTCAGTCCCGCCTGCATGGCCACCAACGCGCCGGTCACGGCCGTCACCCTGTATCCCGGCAGCGCCACCGTGGTGCGCACCGCCCAGGTCGCCGCCGGCGCCACCGAAGTCGTCATCGACGGCTTGCCCGCTAATTTCAACGTGGAAACCGTGCGCGTGCAAGCCGCTTCCGGCATCCGCGTGGCCGACGTGGTCTCGCGCGTGGCCGCCGGCAGCGAAGCGGTCAACCCGGCCGGAGCCCAGCTGCAAGCCAGCATCGAGCGCCTCAAGGACCAGCGCGCCATGCTCGATGCCGAAGTCAAGTCCGCTACCATCGTCAAGGCTTACCTGGAACGCTATAACGGCGGCGCCCCCGAGGGCGCCAAGGCCCAGGGGCCGGACAATGGCAAGGCGCTGGCCGGTGTGATCGATACCCTGGGACGCGGCGCCAGCGAGGCGCTGATCAAGATCCAGAAGCTGGCCGTGCAGCAGCGCGAACTCGACAAGAAAATCGAGGCCATGGAACGTGACCTGGCGGGTTTGCAGTCGGATGACAAGGATGTGCGCAGCCTAGTAGTGCGCCTGTCCGCGGCCAAGGCCGGCACCCTGACCGTCAGCTACCAGCGCGACAATGCCGGCTGGAAGCCGGGCTACCGCGCCAGCCTCGACTCGGCCGCTTCCCGGGTCGACCTGGAACGGCTCGCCACGATCTCCCAAACCACCGGGGAAGACTGGAGCAACGTCAAGCTGACCCTCTCGACCAGCCAGCCGCGCCTGTCGCCCACGGGGCGCGAACCGCAGCCGTGGCTGCTGGGCTACCGTCCACCGCAGCCGCCCGAGAGCGTGCGCGCCTATGCGCCGGCGCCAGCGCCGGTGATGGCCATGGACAAGAGGGAAAAAGTGCAGATCACCGCCAACGCCGTCAGGCGCGAGGACGAGGTCGCCGAAATGCAGGGCGTCTTCGCCACCGAATTCGAGGTGCCGGGCCGGGTCACCCTGGCTGCCGACGGACGCGCCACCTCGGTGGTGCTGTCGACCCTGGCGCTGCCGGTCACCCAGCACCTGCGCGTGACGCCGCGCCTGGAAAAATTTGCCATCGTCATGGCCGAAGCGGCCCGTCCGGAAGGCGTGTGGCCGGCCGGCAGCATGCAGCTGTTCCGCGATGGCGGCTACATCGGCGCCACCCAGTGGAACCTGCAGGAGGGCGAACGGGCCCTGTTCTCGTTCGGGCGCGACGACCTGGTCAAGGTATCGCTCGATCCGGTCGCCGGCAAGACCGGCAGCAAGGGCATGTTCGGCGGCCGCGCCACCAGCGTGCGCGCCGATGTGTTCACCCTGGTCAACCGCCACAAGACGCCGGTCGAGCTGCTGGTGTTCGATTCCTCGCCCGTCAGCACGGCCGAGGAAGTCAAGGTCGAGGCGGTGTTCGATCCGAAACCGTTCACCGACACCTGGGAACAGCGGCGCGGTGTGGTCGCCTGGAAAAAGACGCTCGCGGCCGGCGCGACCGCCAAGTTCCAGGTCGAGTACCGCATCGACTATCCGAAGGAAGGATCGGTCAGCGGGCTGCGCTGAGTGCCGGCTTCGCATCCGGGTTCCAGCGGTAATGCCCGGTGAGAGGCCAGGCGAACAGGCGGTCCTCGATCTGGGTGCCGTTGCCGATGTTGTGGATCACCAGCGGCACTCCGGCGCCGCTGCGCTGGCCGGCCACGATGCCGATGTGCGGCAGGTTACCCGGCAGCATCCAGGTGACGATATCGCCCGCCTGGTAGGCGGCGCCATCGCGCGAGGGCGTCATGGCCTTGCCGTGGCGCTTGAAATAGGTGGCCAGGTTGGGCACGCGGCGATGGTCGATATTCGGATCGGGGCGCTTGAGTTGCCACAGGTGCGGATAGGCATCCCAGGCTTTCTTCATGTCCTTGTGCACCAGTTCCTGCAAGTCCACGCCGACCTTGCGGTAAGCGCGGATCACCACGTCGGTGCACACGCCGCGCTCGAGCGGCACGTCGCCGCCGGGATAGGCGATGCGCTCGTAGCGTCCGTTGTATTGGGTGGTCACGCCGATCTGGGCGCGCGCCGCGTCGACCAGGCGCACCGGCGTGGCGTTCTGCGCCGAGGCCGTCAGCGGCATGCTCAGCAGCACGGGCAGGCACAGCAGTGTTAAAACATGTTTTTTCAAGATCGGACCTCTGTTAACCGGGCGGGGAAGAAAAACGTACAATCGTGCTTATTTCAATCACGAACGGAAATGCCATGAGCACGCAGCAGCAGTTTACCCCTGAATCGATGAACAGTTTCGGCGCCGGCACGCTTCCCGGTTACTTGGGCGTGGAAATCACCCGGGTCGGCGGCGGCGAAGTCGCGGCGCGCCTGGAAGTGAAGCCGCACTTGCTCGCGCCCAACGGTTTCCTGCATGCCGGCACCGTCATCACCCTGGCCGACACCGCCGCCGGCTACGCCTGCGTGGCCAACCTGCCGCAAGGGGCGAACAGCTTCACCACCATCGAAATCAAGTCGAACCACCTGGGCACCGCGCGCGACGGGGCGATTGCCTGCGTGGCCAAGGCGGCCCATCTCGGCAAAACCACCCAGGTGTGGGATGTGGTGGTCACCAATGAAGCCAACGGCAAGACCATCGCCCTGTTCCGCTGCACCCAGATGATTTTGTATCCGAAGTAAGCGCGGCAAGGATTTGCGTAATTGCTACTGGAAGTTTTAAATCTAGCAACTTCCGTTTGACAATTACCTGAAAAAGCGCATCATGGCCTGACGCCAGGGTGGCCGGTTGCCCTCCTTCCGGCGCCACTGTCCACCAGCCAGAGAAACCGGGATGCCCATCGACTTCGATCAGCTCATACTCACCGAGGCTCCTGGCGGAGTGATAGTCATCACGCCGGGCCACACCGTGCTGCGCTGGACCAACGGCGCCGAACGCATCTTCGGCTACAGCAGCGACGAAGCGCTGGGGCGCGACCTGCGCGAGCTGATCGCGCTGCCCGGCACGACGGAGCTCGACGGGGAGGCGGAGCACCAGATCGCGGCGCGCGGCGTGTTCGACTATGAAACGCTGCGGCGCCGCAAGGATGGCGCGCTGATCTACGTCGACGCTTCCGACAAGGCCATCCACGACGAGCACGGCAAGGTCGCCTATATCCTGTCGAGCCAGCGCGACATGACGCAGGCCAAGGCGGCGCGCGACACCCTGCTGATCGAAGCGAAGTTCCGCGACCTGCTCGAATCGACCCCGGACAGCATCATCATGGCCAACCCGACCGGTACCATCGTGCTGGCCAATGCCCAGGCCGAACGCCTGTTCGGTTACGAGCCAGGGGAGCTGAACGGCAAGCTGATCGAGGTGCTGCTGCCGGCCCGTTTCCAGCATGGCCACGTGGGCCACCGCTCGCGCTACTTCGAGCAGTCGCGCACCCGTACCATGGGCGCCGGGCTGGAGCTGTACGGCGTGCGCAAGGACCAGGTCGAGTTCCCGGTCGAGATCAGCCTGTCGCCGATCAGCACCGACGCCGGCGCCTTTGTCATCAGCGCGATTCGCAATGTCAGCGAGCGCAAGAAGGCCGAGCAGAAATTCCGCGGCCTGCTCGAATCGGCGCCGGACGCGATCGTGATCGTCAACCGCGATGGCGAAATCGTACTCGTCAATTCCCAGACCGAAAAACTGTTCGGCTATCCGCGCGCCGAGCTGCTCGGCAAGAAGGTCGAGATCCTGATCCCGCAGCGCTTTGCTGAACAGCATCCGCATTTCCGCACCAGTTTTTCGGCCGGCCAGCGCCCGCGCTCGATGGGCGCCGGACTCGAACTGTACGGCTTGCGCCGCGACGGCACCGAGTTTCCGGTCGAGATCAGCCTGTCGCCGCTGGAAACCGAGGAGGGGGTGCTGGTGTCGTCGGCGATCCGCGATATTACCGACCGCAAGCGCATCGAGCGCGCCCTGAACGACAAGAAGGTCGAACTCGAACGCGCCAACCAGGCCAAGGACTTGTTCCTGACCAGCATGTCGCACGAGCTGCGCACGCCGCTCAATGCCATTCTCGGCTTCACCCAATTGCTGGCCAACGAGTCGCTGCCCTCGACCGCCCAGCAAAAACGCAATTTCGTGCGCAACATCCTCACGGCCGGTGAACACCTGCTGACCCTGATTAACGAAATCCTCGACCTGGCCAAGATCGAAGCGGGTTCCCTGAGCGTGTCGCTCGAACCGGTGATTCTCTCCCGCCTGCTTGACGAAGCGCAGGCGATGGTCGGCGACAGCGCCGCCCAGCGCGGCATCCGCATGGTGTTTCCGAAGCCGGACGCGCTGGTGGTGGTGGCCGACCATACGCGGCTCAGGCAGATCATGCTGAACCTGCTGTCGAACGCCATCAAGTACAACCGCGAGCAAGGGGTGGTGGTGGTCAACGCCAACCTGATCGGCCCGTCCCGGGTGCGCATTTCGGTGCAGGATACCGGCAAGGGCTTGCGTCCCGGCCAGCTCAGCGCCCTGTTCCAGCCGTTCAACCGGCTCGGCCAGGAAGGCGGCAGCGAAGAAGGCACCGGCATCGGGCTGGTGGTGACCAAGCGGCTGGTCGAGCTGATGGGCGGCACCATGGGCGTGTCGAGCACGGCCGGCATCGGCAGCGTGTTCTGGATCGAGCTCGACCTGAGCACCAGCCCCCAGCCCGGCGACAGCCCGGCCGTGGCCGCACCGCGCGCGCCGTCGGCGGCGGCGCCAAGCGATCCGAAGGTGGCGACCTTGCTGTATGTGGAAGACAATCCCGCCAATCTCCTGCTGGTGGAAGAAATCGTCGGCTTCCGGCCCGACCTGGCGCTCATTTCCGCACCCAGTGCCGAACTCGGCATCGCCCTGGCGCAGAGCTATCTGCCGCAGGTCATCCTGATGGACATCAACCTGCCCGGCATGGATGGACACGAGGCGCAGCGCCTGTTGCGCGCCGACCCGCGCACGGCGCACATTCCCGTGATCGCACTGAGTGCGAATGCGATGGAGCGCGACGTCCAGCGCAGCATCGCCGCCGGCTTTTTTGCCTATCTGACCAAACCGATCGACATCGACGCCTTCACCGCCGCGGTGGACCGGGCACTGGCGCCTGCCGCCGACTGAGCGTGTGGTTTTGCGGCACACCGGTGGCGGGCAATACCTTGCGGCGCGCGCAATTAGTGGCTAAGTTTGATCTTCTTTTTAACCATGATCGGATACGAGCATGAACATGCTGACCCGGCTTTTTTACATTGGCGCGCTGGCGCTGGCCAGCGCCTGCGCGCACCGCCCGGCCAGCGACGACACGATGTACCAGGGGCTGGGCGGCCAGAGCGGGATCAAGAAGATCGTGGACACCTTCGTACCGATGATCATGGCCGATGCGCGCATCAAGGAATCGTTCAGGGATACCGACCTGAAGAACTTGTCGATGCGGCTCGAAGAGCAGTTCTGCGAACTTGCCGGCGGCCCGTGCAAGTACAAGGGCAAGGACATGAAGGAGATCCATGACGGCCTGAACATCACCAATGCGCAGTTCAACGCGCTGGCCGAGGACTTGCAGGCAGCAATGGACAAGAACGGCATCGCGCCGGCGGTGCAGAACAGGCTGGTGGCCAGGCTGGCGCCGATGCAGAAGGAGATTGTGACGAAGTGACCTGGACCCGGCGATCGACATCGCGTTAAAGCACGCGCCGTCGTTTCTGCCACCGGCAAAAACGACGGCCAGGAAAGTAGCGGGATGTCTCCTCGCTTACAACCTCACCCAATTACCCTTATACACAATCGGTCCGGTCGGCCCGTTCGGGTCCGGCGAGCCGCCCTTCGGCTCCAGCGTCACCGCCAGTACCGCCACATCATCGCTGATCGCGTTATCCGGCAAGGCGAACTTGCCCCGGTTGTCGGCCAGCACGCCCAGCGAGCGCGGCTTGCCCGACTTGGGCACCGCCCATAGATGCAGGCTCTTGTCCGCCGCAACCTGGTCGCCACCCACCACCCGCGCATCGAGCGCCCGGTGCTTGCGGTCGGCGGTGAGCACCATGGCGGTTTGCGCCTTGTCGTCGCTCAGCGTGGCCACATAGGAAATCACCGGCGCATCGGCCGGACGATTGGTCAGCACCACCACCAGCAGCAAGGCCGCCATCGCGGTCGAGACCATGCCCAGGCTGCGCCAGAACGCCAGGTTGTCATTGAGCCAGAAGCGCCAGCCGGCAGCGGCGCTCGGCTTGAGGTTCAGGCGCCGTTCGATGCCGCTCCACACGCTTTTCGGCGGCTGCACGTCGCCGGCGAATTCGGCCATGGGGGCCAGGCGCTGCTGCCACTGGGCGGTGATGTTGCGCAAGTCCGCATCCTGGTGCAGCCAGCCCTCGAAACGGCGCCGCGCACCGCCCCTGAGCGTGCCCAGCACGTATTCCGCCGCCAGTTTCTGGCGCAGGACGATGTTATGTCGGATGTTCATGTTTGCTCCCGTTTCGCGAGGCAGGTGCGCAGTTTTTCAAGACTGCGCCTGATCCAGGTTTTCACGGTTCCGACTGGTAGTTTCATCTGCTCGGCCACTTCGCTGTGCGACAGGTCGTGGTAATAGGCCAGCGCAACGACCTGGCGATGCATCCCTTCCAGCGCGGACATGCACCACGCCAGCGCTTTCGCATCGCCACTCATTTGCAAGGCCTCGATCGGCGTTGCTTGCGGATCCTGTAGAGCATTCATGACTTCACTATCAAACTGTTCCGCATCGATTTCAACCGAGACGTCGCTGCGCCGCAGGTGGTCGAAAGCCTTGTTCCGGACAATGGTCGCCATCCAGGTCATCGGCGCTGCAAGATGGCTCTGGTAGTTGGCGGCATTGTTCCAGATCGCGACATAGCTCTCTTGTAAAACCTCTTCAGCGAGCTCGCGCTTGTGCAATATACGCAGCGCGAAGCCAAACAGTTTCGGAGAAGTTGCATCGTAGAGAGAACGGAAGGCGCCGCCATCGCGCTTGCCGGCTGCCAGGAGCCAGCTTCTCAATTGCTGCGGGTCGAGCGGGTTGACGTCGGTGGACACAGCGCGCCTTGGAAGTGGGTTCGGATGGCCGCGGCGTGCCGCGGAGAGCTCGGTGAGGTTATCGCAAAGGCATATCAGAATACAACAAACTTATTTGCAAAATACAGCAAAATAGTTGAATCCAATCGGGCGCCGCTTGCGTACGCAGTATCGTAGAGACGGCTTACTTCGTTCCGCTTTTTCAAGGAAAGCATATGCAGATGGCGCGTTTCGGTGGCTTGTTCCTGGTAGCAAATCTGGCAGTGGGTGGAGCGTACGGACAGGGCCGGCCCGACATGGGCAAGCTGAGCGCGACGGGTGGCGTCAGCCAGCTCGAAGGCGCCGGCGGCGGCGGCCTGACGCCGTGGGCCCTGATCACCGGCTACGGCAGCCGCGACAGCTGGGGCGCGAACGCGCACTACACCGGCGTGCGGACCCAGGATTACACGCTCGACACGGCCGGGATTGCCGTCGGGCTGGCCGACCGGGTCGAATTGTCGCTGGCGCAGCAGCACTTCAAGGGCAGCCTGGCGCCGCTCGACCGGCTCAGCATCAGGCAGGATATCCTGGGGGTGAAGGTGAAACTGGCGGGCGACGCCGTCTACGGGCAGGATGTGTTTTTGCCGCAGCTCGCCGTCGGCGCACTATACAAGCGCAACAAGGGCGTGGGCGGGCTGGGGGCGCTGGGCGTGACCAAGGTGGCGCAGCTGGGCGCCAAGGATGACAGCGGCACCGATGTGTACCTGGCCGCGACCAAGCTATTGCTTCAGCAGAGCCTGCTGCTCAACGCCACCGTGCGCGCGACCAAGGCTAATCAGATGGGTTTGCTGGGTTTCGGCGGCGACAAGGGCGATTCCTACAAGGCAATGCTGGAACTGTCGGCCGCGTACATGGTGGACCGCCAGATGGTGGCCGGCGTGGAATACCGCCGCAAGCCGCATAACCTGGGCGTGGACAATGAAAAGGCGTATTACGACGTGTTCGTGGCCTGGTTCCCGAGCAAGCATGTGTCGGTGACGGCGGCGTATGCGGTGCTGGGGGATATCACGGTGTTCAATCCGAAGCGCCAGAGAGGCGCGTATTTGTCGGTGCAGGCGGGGTTTTGAGGTCCGCGCCTGTTCGACTGAACGTTCCGCAGCCGCTTATCCCGCGATCGTCTTTTGCAGCAGCTTGTGCAGCGCCTGGAAATCCGGTTCGCCCACGTAGCGCTTGATGATCTTGCCTTCTTTGTCGATCACGAACGTGGTCGGCGTCAGGGTCACGTCGCCATATGCCTTGGCAATATCGCCAGCGCTGTCGAGCGCCACCGTGAACGGCAGCTGGCGCGTTTCGGCGTAACTGAGCACGTAGTTGGGCGGGTCGTACTTCATCGCCACGGCAATGAACTCCATGCCCTCGCCCTTGAACTTGTTGTAGGTCTCGACCATCTGCGGCATTTCCTTGACGCAGGTGGCGCATGACGTGGCCCAGAAATTGACCATGAACACCTTGCCGCGCAAGTTTTGCGAGCTGATCTTGTTACCCTTGATGTCGATGAAGGTCACGTCCGGCGCCGGCGTACTGCGCGCCAGCGAGGCGTAGCCGGCGACGGCAATGGCCAGCACAGCCGCGCCGATGAGCGCCGGTTTGAGCCAGGAGGAACGGGGCGGGGTCTGGGTGGACATGACGGTGAGCTGGAGTAGAACGGAAAGTCATTATAGCCGCGCTGTCGAAACGCTGCCCGCATGACCGCCCGCGCAGGGCTGGGCGCCCCGGCGGGTGCAAGTACTTACAACGACAACTACAGCTGGACCGACGAGGAGCGCGGCGAGATCGCGTTGCGCTCGTCTTCGCTGATGTATTCCAGCACTTTGACCACTTTCTTCACGCCCGACACGCCGCGCGCCACATCGGCGCCGATCTGGCCTTCGCGCTGGGTCACGCGGC
Organism: Massilia pseudoviolaceinigra; assembly: GCF_030846505.1. Classification (NCBI taxonomy): domain Bacteria; kingdom Pseudomonadati; phylum Pseudomonadota; class Betaproteobacteria; order Burkholderiales; family Oxalobacteraceae; genus Massilia; species Massilia pseudoviolaceinigra. Next base: position 102,252 of record NZ_JAVCWL010000007.1, read on the forward strand.
CCATCAGGAACACGGTGCCGCGCTCGGTGATGACCTTGAACGAGGTTGCCGAAATGGTCTTCATGTCCACCAGGCTAGCCTTGACCTTGGTGGTGATCAGCGCATCGCTCGAACGCGAGGTGTAGGTGGCGGGCGAACCGACTTCGAGTTCGTTAATCACCATCATCACGCCATCGACGTTGTTCACTTCGCGCTCGACCGCCGCCTTCATCGCTTCGTCGCGTACTTCACCGGTCAGCAATACTTTGCGGTTGAAGCTGTTGACATTGATGTGCACATCTTCGCCGGTGATTTTCGGCAAGCGCATCTCGGCCTTGAGCGCAATCGCCTTGTCGTCGGCCTGGGCACCGAGCGTGCGGCGGTCGGCCGTGGCCACGGCGCCGGCAACGGCCCCGCCCACGAACAGGCCGACGCAGCCTTGCAGGCTGCCCAGCAAGGCGACGCAGACTGCCGCTTTCGCGAGCGGGCGCATCATGCGCAGACTGGAATCATTCATTCACATCTCCTCCGAACAGGGCGACATCGATGCCGTCGCAAATGCAGTGTATGGTCACCAGATGGACTTCCTGGATGCGCGCGGTGCGCGCGTGCGGCACGCAGATATGCACGTCGGCATCGGTCAGCATCTTGCCGAGCGCGCCGCCATCCTTGCCGGTCAGCGCCACGATGCGCATTTCGCGCTCCAGCGCCGCTTCGACCGCGGCAATCACGTTGGCCGAGTTGCCCGAGGTGGAAATGGCCAGCAGCACGTCGCCGGCCTGGCCGAAGGCTTGCACCTGCTTCGAGAAGATCTCGCGGTAGCTGTAATCGTTGCCCACCGCCGTCATGATCGAGGTATCGGTGGTCAGCGCCAGCGCCGGCAGCGGAAAGCGCTCGCGCTCGAAGCGGCCCACCAGCTCGGCCGCGAAGTGCTGGCAGTCGGCAGCCGACCCGCCATTGCCGCAGGCAAGAATCTTGTTTCCATTCGACAAGGCGAAGAACATCAGTTCGATCGCCTGCGAGATAGGTTGGGCCAGGGCAGAAGCCGCCTGAATCTTGAGTTCGGCGCTTTCGTGGAAGTGAGCGAGGATGCGTTGAGTATTCATAGTGGGGGATTATAGTGCAGCGGCCCGCGAACCCGGCCAAGTACGATTAAAATTGCTTACAACTGGATGGCGTCGCGCAGCCAGTCGAGCTGTTCGCCGTCGATGGCCACCACGTCGAAGCGGCATGGCGGCAGGTGCGCAAAGCGCAGCAGATAGGTCTGGGCGGCGCACACCATGCGCCGCACTTTGGCGGGAGTGATGCTGGCGGCCGCGCCGCCGTGGCTCTTGTTTGCGCGCTGGCGCACTTCGACGAACACCAGCGCCTCGCCGTCGCGCACGATCAGGTCGATTTCGCCGCCCCGGCAGCGGTAGTTCGCTTCCACCAGGCGCAAGCCCTGGCGCTGCAGATAGGCGAGCGCTGTCTGTTCCCACAGCTGGCCCTGGCGCTGCTTGCCGCTGAGCCGGGCCGGCCACATGTCAGTTCACGCTGTCAGACGGCTTGAAGCTGCCGCCCTGATACACCGCGGTTGGCTGGACCCGCTCGAAACGCGCCGGACCGTTGCCGAAGCTGACCGACAGCTTGCCCGTCACCCCATCCATGGTGAACGACGCGCCTGGGTGCAAGGTGATTTCGCGCGCCACGCGGAAAGCATCGATCCCCAGCGCATACAGGCGGTCGAGGTCGAGCGTGCGGCGGCTGGCGTTCCAGCGCGGATATACCATCACCGCCGGATGATCGGGCTGCACTTCCCACGGCAGGTCGAGCAGGCGCACGCCGTCCAGTTCGGCCAGCGCGGTGCCCGGTTCCGTGCCCGGATTGACCGACGAGGTGCCGTAGACCGGCACGTTGCTGCCGAGCGAGGTGCGCACCTGGCGCAGCTGGTCGGCGTCGAGCGCGGTGAACAGCAAGGTCGGCATTTCGGCATCGACCCGGCTTTTCAGCTGGAAAATGCCCGATTCGCTCAGGTAGCCGTTCGAGGCGGCCAGTTCCACCGTCTGCGACTGGTTGCCCAGCTGCTTCCACTGGGCCGCAAACGCACTGGCGATGCGGCGCTGCCAGGCATTTGCGCCGGACACGACCAGCGCGCGCGCGCCCGGATGCTCGCTGGCCGCCCACTGCGCCACCTGGCGCGCTTCGTCTTCGATCGACAGGCCCATGACCAGCATGTTGTGCGGCAGGGCTGCGTGGGTGGCGCGTCCTTCCGGATGGTTCAGGGCCAGGGTCGGCTTGCTCACCCCCACGCCGGCGGCCGCGATCGCGCTTACCGCCGAGCGCGCCAAAGGACCGACCACGATATCGTTTTGCCCCAAGGCGTCGGTGTAGGCGGCCAGCACTTCCTGCGGGCTGTCGCCGGTTTCGATCAGGTTGACCACGAATCCGCTGCGGTCGCGTTCGTAGGCGGCCATGAAACCGGCGCGCAAGGCGCCTGCCGGAGGACCGAGTCCATCGGAACGGGTCGGCAGCAGCAGGCCGATGCGGGTAGCCGGCTTGGTGTCCGGCACGGCGGCAGGCAGGTCCGCCGCGCGCGGGTTGGCGGCCACGGCGCCCGGAGGCGCGTCCACCGGCATGGTTTCAACCTCGGCTTCCGGCACGACCGGTTCCTGGATCTCGGGCGCGCGCGGCTGCGCCGGTACGACACTTGTGTTTGGCTCGATAGGCGCGCACAATCCCCCCGGCCTGTCGCAGGGCGTGCTGCAGGCACTCAGCATCGCGAGCGCGCTAACGGCGAACAGGCCCTTCAGACTTTTAATCAGCATTACCACTCCCAAATGACAGAATTCCAGACCACTCCGATCGCTCAGCTTCCCGTCATCGGCGAGGCGGCGCATCAGTCCTATCCTACAGCAACCCTGTATATCGTGGCTACTCCCATCGGCAACGTCACCGACATCAGCGTGCGCGCTTTGCACGTGCTCTCGCTGGTCGACGCGGTCGCCTGCGAGGACACCCGCAACACCGGCAACCTGCTGACCCGCTTCGGCCTGTCGCGCCCGATGATCGCCGCGCACCAGCACAACGAGCGCGAAGTGGCCGACAAGCTGATCGCGCGCCTGCAGGCCGGCGAGCGCATCGCGCTGGTGTCGGATGCGGGCACGCCGGGCGTGTCCGACCCGGGCGCGCGCATCGTCGACGCGGTGCGCAGCGCCGGCTTGCGCGTGGTGCCGGTGCCGGGCGCCTCGGCGGCGGTGACGGCGCTGTCGGCCAGCGGTTTGGTCAACGACCAGTTCTATTTTGTGGGCTTCTTGCCCGCCAAGGCCAAGCAGCGCGAGACCGCCCTGCAAAAACTGCTGACGGTCGGCGCGACCATGGTGTTCTACGAAGCGCCGCACCGCATTCTTGATTGTGTGGAAGCGTTGACCGGCGTGTTCGAGCCGGCGCGCCAGGTGGTGTTCGCGCGCGAGCTGACCAAGCTGTTCGAAGAAATCCACCGCTGCCCCTTGTCGGAGGCGCTGGCCTGGGTCAAGGCCGACGCGCACCGCGAGAAGGGCGAGTACGTGGTGCTGCTCGAAGGCGCACAGGCCGAGGGCGATGCCGAGGATGCCGAGGCCGAGCGCATCCTCAATATCCTGCTGGCCGAGTGTTCGGTCAAGCAGGCCGCCAACCTGACGGCGCAAATTACCGGGCGCAAGAAGAATGCCCTGTACGACCGCGCGCTCGAGATCAAGGGCCAGCAAGACTGATCTGCATCAATCGCACTTTCGCGTCGTCGCCATTGTCCAAGCGGGACGCGGGCTGCTTCGAACCATCCGCCCTGCAAGTCGTATCGGGGGACTATGCCCGGCGGCTGGCGCGGAGCAGCGCGCGTGCCGGCAGCGAAGCAAAGTTCGGCAAGTAAAAGATTTTAAAAATAGCTTGCTATTCGATAGTGCACTAATTATACTTCTTCACATGGACGGCAAACAAATACACCGGTCGATGCAAAATGTAGCGCCCTATATAATCGCTAACTAACTTAATCTCTTAAAAGGAACCACCATGAAAGCCATCAACACCATCGCCCTCGCCCTGTCGATCACCGCTGCCGCAGCAGCCACCCCGGCACTGGCCGCGCCAGCCTCGGTCGCCACCGTCAAGCCGACCGTCATCCTGGTGCACGGCGCCTTTGCCGACGCCGGCAGCTGGAACGGCGTGGCCGCCAAGCTGCGCGCCGACGGCTATAGCGTGATCGGCGCGGCCAATCCGCTGCGCAGCGTCAAGGGCGACGCCGCCGTGGTGTCCGATATCGTCAAGAGCGTCAAGGGTCCGGTAGTGCTGGTCGGTCACTCCTACGGCGGCGCCGTGATCTCGACTGCCGCCAACGGCAACCCGAACGTCAAGAGCCTGGTCTACGTGGCCGCGTTTGCTCCGGACCAGGGTGAAACGGCACTCGAACTGTCCGGCCGCTTCCCCGGCGGCACCCTGGGCCAGGCGCTGGCCGAGCCGGTTGCCATCGCCGCCGGCGGCAAGGACTTCTACATCCAGCAAGACAAGTTTCACCAGCAGTTCGCCGCCGATGTGCCGAAAGCCGATGCCCAGCTGATGGCTGTAAGCCAGCGCCCGATCGCCGAAGCGGCGTTGACCGAAGCGTCCGGCGCCCCGGCCTGGAAGAACCTGCCGTCGTACTTCATCTACGGCACCGGCGACAAGAACATCCCGGCAGCCGCCCTCGGCTTCATGGCCGAACGCGCCAAATCGCGCAAAACCGTTGAAATCAAGGGCGCTTCGCACGTCGTGATGACCTCGAACCCGGCTGCCGTTGCCCGCCTGATCGAAGACGCCGCGCAAGCCAAGTAATCCGATCCAATATATAGCTCGCTACTTAATAGACACCAACTACAAGGAAGCATCATGAAAGCCACCCTCGCCCTGACCCTGCTCGCCGCCTCGCTGTCGACCGCCCACGCGGCCAGCCTTCCCGGCGTCGAACGCAACACCGCGCAATTTCTGAAAGCGATCGAAGGCGGCAAGCCGCTCAACCAGATGACGCCGGAAGAAGCGCGCGCCGTGCTGGTCGGAGCGCAGGCGGGCAGCAAGGTGGCGCTGGCGCCGGCCGATGTGAGCCAAAAAACCGTCACCCTCGACGGCAAGCCGGTCCAGCTGACCATCGTGCGCCCGGCTGGGGCCAAGGGCAAGATCCCGGCCTTCATGTTCTTCCACGGCGGCGGCTGGGTGCTGGGCGACTATCCGACCCATGAGCGCCTGGTGCGCGACCTGGTGGCCGGTTCCGGCGCGACGGCGGTGTTCGTCAACTACACGCCATCGCCGGAAGCGGGCTACGGGGTGGCGGTCAAGCAAGCCTATGCGGCGACCCGCTGGGTGGCCGAGAACGGCGACGCCATCAACGTCGACGGCAAGCGCCTGGCGGTGGCCGGCAACAGCGTGGGCGGCAACATGGCGGCGGTGGTCAGCCTGATGGCCAAGGATCAGGGCGCACCCAAGCTGCGCGCCCAGGTGCTGATGTGGCCCGTGACCGACGCCAACTTCGATACGCCGTCGTACAAGCAGTTTGCTGACGGTCACTTTTTGACCCGCGACCTGATGGTCTGGTTCTGGGACCACTACACCAAGGACGCCGGCGCCCGCAAAGAGATCTACGCGTCGCCGCTGCAAGCGACCAGCGCGCAACTGCAAGGCCTGCCGCCGACGCTGATCCAGACCGCGGAATTCGACGTGCTGCGCGATGAAGGCGAAGCTTATGCCCGCAAGCTCGACGCGGCCGGGGTGGAGGTCAAGAGCGTGCGCTACAACGGCATGATCCACGACTTCGGGCTGCTCAACGCGCTGGCGACCTTGCCAGGTACCCGCAGCGCGCTCGAGCAGGCATCGCAGGAACTGAAGCTGCGTCTGAAATAAGTCCCCGGCCTAGCCTCGACCTGGCCGCAGCAAATTAAATGAGAAATAGCTTGCTATCCGATAGCGCACTATATATACTGCTTCACATGGACGACAAACAAACACCGAATAACGAAGTCCCCCAGCTCGATGGCCAGTTGTGCTTCTCGCTGTACTCGACTTCCCTGGCGATGAGCAAGCTGTACCGCAAGTTGCTGCGCAAGCTCGGACTGACGTACTCGCAGTACCTGGTGTTGATGGTGCTGTGGGAACAGAACGAGTTGACGGTGTCGGAGATTGGCGAGCGCCTGTTCCTGGACTCGGCAACCCTGACTCCCCTGCTCAAGCGGATGGAACAGACTGAACTGCTGACCCGCATCCGCGCCGCCAGCGATGAACGCCAGGTGATCATTTCGCTGACCGAAGCAGGGAGTCTTTTGCGGGAAGAAGCGAAGAAGTTTCCGTCGCAGCTGTTGTGCGCCGTTGGTTGTGAGCTGGACCAGGTCGTCAGCATCAAGCAGCAGCTCGACGTACTGCGCAGTAATCTGAACAAGAACACGTAGCACCTGACAAGCCAGGGCGGACAGTTACCGCCTGCCCCGGTCGAGTAAAAATGTAGTGCACTATATAATCGCTAACTAACTTAATCTCTTAAAAGGAACCACCATGAAAGCCATCAACACCATCGCCCTCGCCCTGTCGATCACCGCTGCCGCAGCAGCCACCCCGGCACTGGCCGCGCCAGCCTCGGTCGCCACCGTCAAGCCGACTGTCATCCTGGTGCACGGCGCCTTTGCCGACGCCGGCAGCTGGAACGGCGTGGCCGCCAAGCTGCGCGCCGACGGCTACAGCGTGATCGGCGCGGCCAATCCGCTGCGCAGCGTCAAGGGCGACGCCGCCGTGGTGTCCGATATCGTCAAGAGCGTCAAGGGTCCGGTGGTGCTGGTCGGTCACTCCTACGGCGGCGCCGTGATCTCGACTGCCGCCAACGGCAACCCGAACGTCAAGAGCCTGGTCTACGTGGCCGCGTTTGCTCCGGACCAGGGTGAAACGGCACTCGAACTGTCCGGCCGCTTCCCCGGCGGCACCCTGGGCCAGGCGCTGGCCGAGCCGGTTGCCATCGCCGCCGGCGGCAAGGACTTCTACATCCAGCAAGACAAGTTTCACCAGCAGTTCGCCGCCGATGTGCCGAAAGCCGATGCCCAGCTGATGGCTGTAAGCCAGCGCCCGATCGCCGAAGCGGCGTTGACCGAAGCGTCCGGCGCCCCGGCCTGGAAGAACCTGCCGTCGTACTTCATCTACGGCACCGGCGACAAGAACATCCCGGCAGCCGCCCTCGGCTTCATGGCCGAACGCGCCAAATCGCGCAAAACCGTTGAAATCAAGGGCGCTTCGCACGTCGTGATGACCTCGAACCCGGCTGCCGTTGCCCGCCTGATCGAAGACGCCGCGCAAGCCAAGTAATCCGATCCAATATATAGCTCGCTACTTAATAGACACCAACTACAAGGAAGCATCATGAAAGCCACCCTCGCCCTGACCCTGCTCGCCGCCTCGCTGTCGACCGCCCACGCGGCCAGCCTTCCCGGCGTCGAACGCAACACCGCGCAATTTCTGAAAGCGATCGAAGGCGGCAAGCCGCTCAACCAGATGACGCCGGAAGAAGCGCGCGCCGTGCTGGTCGGAGCGCAGGCGGGCAGCAAGGTGGCGCTGGCGCCGGCCGATGTGAGCCAAAAAACCGTCACCCTCGACGGCAAGCCGGTCCAGCTGACCATCGTGCGCCCGGCTGGGGCCAAGGGCAAGATCCCGGCCTTCATGTTCTTCCACGGCGGCGGCTGGGTGCTGGGCGACTATCCGACCCATGAGCGCCTGGTGCGCGACCTGGTGGCCGGTTCCGGCGCGACGGCGGTGTTCGTCAACTACACGCCATCGCCGGAAGCGGGCTACGGGGTGGCGGTCAAGCAAGCCTATGCGGCGACCCGCTGGGTGGCCGAGAACGGCGACGCCATCAACGTCGACGGCAAGCGCCTGGCGGTGGCCGGCAACAGCGTGGGCGGCAACATGGCGGCGGTGGTCAGCCTGATGGCCAAGGATCAGGGCGCACCCAAGCTGCGCGCCCAGGTGCTGATGTGGCCCGTGACCGACGCCAACTTCGATACGCCGTCGTACAAGCAGTTTGCTGACGGTCACTTTTTGACCCGCGACCTGATGGTCTGGTTCTGGGACCACTACACCAAGGACGCCGGCGCCCGCAAAGAGATCTACGCGTCGCCGCTGCAAGCGACCAGCGCGCAACTGCAAGGCCTGCCGCCGACGCTGATCCAGACCGCGGAATTCGACGTGCTGCGCGATGAAGGCGAAGCTTATGCCCGCAAGCTCGACGCGGCTGGTGTGGAGGTCAAGAGCGTGCGCTACAACGGCATGATCCACGACTTCGGGCTGCTCAACGCGCTGGCGGCCTTGCCAGGTACCCGCAGCGCGCTCGAGCAGGCGTCGCAGGAACTGAAGCTGCGTCTGAAATAAGCAGTGATGGCCGGGCCTGCGCTGAGCTAGCCTGCGCCTGACGTCTCCGCCGGCCAGGTGTTACCCGGGCCGGCTGGCGGCACGATCAGCATCGTTGGCGGTCGCCCTGCCGATCGGCTACCACTTGCAGCCACTATCCTTCTTATCGAGCAGCAGAACGAGTGGCGCCAGCAATCCACCCGGAATCCCATCCTTGCAGTCGCGTCGCTTGGCCCCCGCGATGAGCCGTGCCGCCTTGGTTTCGGTCGCGTACGGCTTGGGCGGAATCTGCGCCACGGCCATCGCCGCGCGCGCCGGGTCCGGTTTGGTGGCGATCTCGCGAGCAAACTTGCGGGCCGCGTCCGGATCGAACCGCGGGGCCCCTGATGGCGGCGCCACCGTGAACGCTTCCGGCGCGGCCGGTGCATCCGCTTCCTTCTCCGGCAAGGCGATCACGTCGGGCGCTGTGATGCTCTCCGCCGACGTTTGCCGGGCCCTCGCCGTTTGCGTGCTTGGTTTCGGCTCGGCTCGTTCGGTCGGGGCTGGCGCGGGTTTCATCGCAGGCTTCGGTTTCGGCTGCGGTACCACCTCGGGCACCAGCTCCGGCTCGGCCAGCGGCGTCGGTGCCGGTTCCGGCGCGCGCAGCCTCACCACCAGCGCCTCGCGCGGCACTGCTGCACCCTCCCGCCACGCCGGCACCAGCCCCTGCCGATACGCGAACAGCAGTAGTCCATGCACGGCAATCGACATCGCGATGCCGACGCCGACCCGGAACAACACCCGGTCGTTAACGGTTTGACCATGCGCAGGTGCGTAAAAATTCATCTATCTCGTAGAAAAACGCGAAAAAATCATACGGACCCTTGACCAAGTTAATTCCGTCCGTTATTATTCTGGTCCTCGGAGTGTGGCGCAGTCCGGTAGCGCACCTGGTTTGGGACCAGGGGGTCCAAGGTTCGAATCCTTGTACTCCGACCAGTATTTCTTATGCAGGCTGACGAAAAAGACCTCGTCAGCCTGTCATATCTCCCTCTCGTAGTTCTCTCTTGCAGCATCATTCCCCTTCCCAGTAGTCGACCGATTGGCCAATGTGGCCCACTGTCCGTTGTGGCAAGGTGTTTGCACCGCCGCCTGCATCGAGCAGCAGTGTCGCATACTTCCCCGAATCGGGAAATTCCACCACTTCCGGTGACATGTTCGTGCTCAGCGCCAGGTAGCGCAACTCGCCTTCCCCCGTATTGATGATTTGATGTGCCGTCTCCTGCCCGCCCGCCGGACAGGCAACAATGTCCCCCTGCCGCAGCGGATGGCTGGCGGCCCCGATCCTGATCGTTCCACATCCTTCGACAACGATGAACACTTCTTCGTTCACCCTGTGGTTATGAAAAGGGAAGGCGCGCTTGCCCGGCGCCAGCACGGTCAGGTTGCAGCCCAGCGCGCGCATGCCGACCAGTTCGCCAATCATTGCCATGCGCGGCGCAAACCGGTCGGCGGCCGGGCCGGTGGCCGCATACTGCGGCGGCGACTCCTGCGGCGCGAGTTGATCGAGGTTGATGATGGGATGGGGCATGCAGCTCTCCTTTGCTTAATTGATAAGCCATTATAGGAGTGCGGCACAGGAAGAAAAACAGCGGCAACCGTAATACACTGTCAAATTGAATTGACAATCGATGGCCTATTTATGCTGAACCTGAACCGGCTGCAGATGTTCGTTGCTATCGTCGAGACCGGCTCGTTCACGAAGGCCGCGGCCAGCCTCGACGTCACCAAGGCCATGCTGAGCTTCAACCTGAAGCAGCTCGAAGGCGAGCTCGGCGTGTCGCTGCTGACCCGCACCACGCGCCGTATCGCCGTCACCGACGCCGGCCAGCGCTTCTTCGGCAGCTGCGTGCAGGTGCTGTCGCAGGCCGAGGCCGCGATCGACGCCGCCCGCAGCAGCCATGCGGCCCTCACAGGTACCTTGCGCGTGACCTCGACCGCCGAATACGGCGCGCACATGGCGGTGCCCGCGCTGGCCGCGTTCGCGCAGCGGCACGAAGGATTGAAAGTGGATTTTTCGGCGTCCCCCGGTCTGGCGGATCTGGTATCGGACCGCTTCGACCTGGCCCTGCGTCTGGGCAGCCTGCGCGACTCGACGTATCGGGCGGCGCTGATGGAGCGCTTTGGCACCGTGCCCGTCGCCAGTGCCGCGTACCTCGCACGCCACCAGGCGCCCGCTACGCCGCAAGAGCTGCAAGCGCTCGATGGCATCTTCCACACGCGTTTTGAAGGACCGTTAAGCTGGACGCACACGGCCAGCGGCAAGATCGTCGCCACCACGCATCCGCGCCAGCGCATCGTCACCGACAACGCAGCCGGCATGCGCAGCTTCGCGCTGGCCGGTGCCGGCGTGGCGATTTTGCCTGAGTGGCTGGTGCAAGAGGATTTGGTTGCGGGACGTCTGCTAAGGCTACTGCCCGGGTATGCGTTGCCCGAACAGGGCGTGTACGCGGTCTATCCGAACACGCGCCATCTGCCGGCCAAGGTGGGGATGTTCATCGCCTTCCTGCGCGACTTCATCGGCCACAAACAGTCTTACGACCGTTAACTTTAAAGCCGTCGTTCCCGCCTGCGCGGGAAGTGTTTTCTGCTAGTGGCAGGAAAGACGGTTTTAAGGTTACGGGTTCCGAACCTGTGATTCAACCTGCGCGCTTGGCCGCAAGCGCATTGCCCGCGCGGCTGGAACCCTTGCGCCCCAAGTGCTGCGAAATGAACTGCCCCGCATCGACCACCATATCGAGATCGATCCCGGTTTCGATGCCAAGGCCCTGCATCAGGTACAGCACATCCTCGGTGGCCACATTCCCCGTTGCGCCCTTGGCATACGGGCAGCCGCCCAGGCCCGATACCGACGAATGAAAGATCGATACGCCCACTTCCAGGCTGGCGTAGATATTGGCCAGCGCCTGCCCGTACGTGTCGTGGAAATGGCCGGAGATCCGGTCCAGATGAAACTCCTGCGCCGCGCGCAGCATCACCGCCTGCGTCTTGCGCGCGGTCGATACGCCGATGGTGTCGGCGATGTCGATCTCGTCGCATCCCAGCTCGCGCATGCGGCCCACCACGTCGGCAACAGCGTCGAGCGAGACCTCGCCCTGGTACGGGCAGCCGAACGCGCAGCTGATGCTCCCGCGCAGGCGCAGGCCGTGGTCCTTGGCCGCCTTGGCCACGCTCTCGAAGCGCGCGATCGATTCGGCGATCGAGCAGTTGATGTTCTTTTGCGAGAACGCTTCCGAGGCCGAGCCGAAGATGACAACTTCGTCGGCTTTGGCGGCCAGCGCGGCATCGAAGCCCTGCATATTCGGCGTGAGCGCCGAATAAATGGCGCCGGTACGGCGCGTGATCCCGGCCATCACCTCGGTGCTGGTCGCCATCTGTGGCACCCACTTGGGCGACACAAACGACGCCGCCTCGATATTGGCGAAGCCGGCGCGCGAGAGGCGGTCGACCAGCTCGATCTTGACGGCGGCGCTGACCGACTCCTTCTCGTTTTGCAGGCCGTCGCGCGGCCCGACTTCAACGATCTTGACTTTCTGCGGCAGGGTGCTCATGTCGGTTCCTTGTTCATGTAACGTTAATACCCGCGTGCGCGGTCGACCACGTCGGCCACTGGATCGCCGCGTTCGAGCGCGCCGATCTTGCCGGCGATCTGCGCCACGCTTTCGCTGCGCAAGGTCAGTGCCGAAATATGCGGCGTGATGGTGATGCGCGGCTCGTCCCAGAACGGGTGCGGTCCGGGCAGCGGCTCGTTGCGAAATACGTCAAGCGTGGCGCCGGCGATGTGGCCCGAACGGATCAGGGTCAGCAAATCCGGCTCGGCCACGTGCGCGCCGCGCGCCACGTTGACCACATACGCCCCTTCGGGCAGCTTCGAGAGATTGGCGCGCGCCAGCAGGTTGGTGGTGTCGTGAGTGAGCGGCAGCATGCACACCAGCACCCGCGTACCGCGCAAGAATTCATCAAGGCCGTCATCGCCCGAAAAACAGGTGACGCCATCGATGTCCTTCTGGCTGCGGCTCCAGCCTCGCAGCGGAAAACCGAATTGGGCCAGCGAGTCGAGCACGCGCCGTCCCAGCATCCCCATGCCCATCACGCCGACCGTGAATTGCGCCTTGTCGAACTGCGGCAGCGGCGCCCAGACGCCACGGCGGGCCTGGCGTTCGTATTCGTCGAAGCGGCGGTAGTAGCGCAGCACCGCATGAGCCACGTATTCGGCCATCTGGATCGCCATGCCGGCGTCACCCAGGCGGATGATGGGGACCGGCGGCAGCGCGTCGCCGAACTTGAGAATGGCGTCTACGCCGGCGCCGGTCAGGAAAATCGCCTTGACCTTGGCCAGGTGGTCGAGCAGCGCCGCCGGTGGCGACCAAAGAACAGCGTAATCGCAAGGCGCGCAGGGCACGCCTTCCTGCCAGAGCACCACCTCGGCCTGGGGCAGCACGCTGGCGAAATCGCGGACCCACGGCTCGGTAACGCCGTCGGCTCGATGTAGAAGAATGCGCATGCTTGTCTCCACTATGTTTTTCTGTTTTTTTATGCAGCCTTGAATGCCAACAGCGGTGCGCCGTCGGCGACCTGGTCTCCTACCTGATACAGAATTTCTTCCACCAGCCCGTCGCTTGGCGCGCCGATGGTATGTTCCATCTTCATCGCTTCCATGATGACGAGCGGGTCGCCCTTCTTGACTTGCTGTCCTTTGGTGGCGAGTACCGCCACCACTTTGCCCGGCATCGGCGCGGTCAGGCGCCCGCCAGCGGCTTCGGCTTCACCGGCATGCGCCATCGGATCGTTATAGACCAGCACAAAGTGGCGGCCGCCCGTGAATACGTGGAAGGTGTCGCCGTCAACCCGCACGGCGCCGTGGATCGAGGTCGCACCAAGCTTGATCGACAGCTCGGCGCCATCCTGCGCGGTGACCGCCAGCTCGGCGTCGATGCCATTGACCGTCAAATCCCACCCATGCGGGCGATACGTCAGGCCGACGTTGTACCCCTTGCCTTCCTTCGCCGCCGAATACTCGTCGGTGAACGAGAGCTGGCGCTGGTAGGCGCTGTTCAGGCGCCAGCCGAGCGCGTTCCCCCACGGGTCTGACCGATTGTGCGACTGGCCGGTTGACGCCTGCTTCTCGGCGCTGGTCAAGGCCACCGCGGCCAGCGCCAGCGCGCCGACGGGCGCCGCTTTTGGCAGCGGGAACAAGGTGTCCGCATTGCGTTCGATCAGGCCCGTGTCCAGATCGGCCGTTGCGAACGCGGCCCCTTCGACCAAACGCTTGAGAAACGCGATATTCGTGGCCAGACCAACGATCTGGAACTCGGCCAGCGCCTGCGACATGCGCGCCAGCGCTTGCGTGCGGTCCGCGCCCCAGACAATCAGCTTGGCGATCATCGGGTCGTAGAACGGCGAAATGGCGTCGCCCTCGCGCACGCCGGAATCGATGCGCACCGCCGCCGGCGAACCGCCCGGCGTTCCACCGAGTTCGAAGCTGACCGCACCCGGCGTATCCATATGGCGCAAGGTGCCGATCGACGGCAGGAAGCCCTTTTCAGGATTTTCGGCGTAGATGCGCGCCTCGATCGCGTGGCCACGGATGCCCAGTTCGGCCTGCGTTTTCGGCAGCGGCTGGCCGTTGGCCACGCGCAGCTGCCACTCCACCAGATCGGTCCCGGTGATCATTTCGGTTACCGGATGCTCGACCTGCAGGCGCGTGTTCATTTCCATGAAGTAGAACGAACCATCCTGGTTGGCGATGAATTCGACCGTGCCCGCGCCCACGTAACCTACCGCGCGCGCTGCGGCCACGGCGGCCTCGCCCATGGCGGCGCGGCGCTCAAGCGACATCCCTGGCGCCGGCGCTTCTTCCAGCACCTTCTGGTGGCGCCGCTGCACCGAGCAATCGCGCTCGTGCAGGTAGACGCAATTGCCATGGGTGTCGGCGAATACCTGGATCTCGATATGGCGAGGACGCAGCAGGTATTTTTCGGCGAGGACCTTGTCGTCGCCGAATGAGCTGATCGCCTCGCGCTTGCACGAGGCCAGCGCCGCCTTGAAGTCTTCCGATTTTTCGATCACGCGCATGCCCTTGCCGCCACCGCCGGCACTGGCCTTGAGCAGCACCGGGTAGCCGATGCGGTCGCCCTGCTTCTGCAAAAAGTCCGGGTCCTGCTCGTCGCCGTGATAACCCGGCACCAGCGGCACATTGGCTTTTTCCATCAGCGACTTGGCAGCCGACTTGGAACCCATCGCACGCATGGCCGAACCCGGCGGGCCAATGAACACCAGGCCCACTTCGGCGCAGGCGTCGGCGAATTCCGCGTTCTCCGACAAGAAGCCGTAGCCGGGGTGGATCGCTTCAGCGCCGGTGGCCAGCGCCACGGCGATGATCTTGTCGCCGCACAGATAACTTTCCTTGGCGGCGGCAGGGCCGATCAGCACAGCTTCATCGCATACCGCGACATGCTTGGCGTTCGCGTCCGCCTCGGAGTACACGGCGACAGTCCTGATGCCCATGCGGCGCGCGGTAGCGGCTACACGGCAAGCGATTTCGCCACGGTTGGCGATGAGGATTTTTGTGAACATGCGTGGGTCTCGATCGATATTTTTCTAAAAGGTGGATCAGCCGCCGCAGCTGGCCTTGGGTGCCGATTCCAGGGTCGATGCGCGCGTCACCAGGCCCAGTTTGGCCAGCAGGGTGCGGTCGTCTTCGGCTTCCGGGTTGTCGGTGGTGAGCAGCTTGTCGCCGTAGAAAATCGAATTGGCACCGGCCAGGAAGCACATCGCCTGTACCGCTTCGCCCATCTGGCGACGGCCCGCCGACAAACGCACGCGCGCCTGCGGCATGGTGATGCGGGCAACTGCGATGGTGCGCACGAATTCAAACGGGTCGAGCGGGTCCATGCCGTGCAGCGGCGTGCCTTCGACCTGCACCAGGTGATTGACCGGCACCGATTCCGGATACGGATTCAGGTTCGCCAGTTGCGCAATCAGGCCGGCGCGCTGCAGGCGCGATTCGCCCATGCCGACGATGCCGCCGCAGCAGACCTTCAGGCCGGCGTTGCGCACGCGGCCCAGGGTGTCCAGGCGGTCCTGGTATTCGCGGGTCGAGATCACGTTGCTGTAGAACTCGGGCGCCGTGTCGAGATTGTGGTTGTAGTAGTCCAGGCCCGCTTCTTTCAGGCGGTCGGCCTGGCCTTCTTCAAGCATGCCGAGGGTGGCGCAGGTTTCCAGGCCCAGCGCTTTGACTTCGCGCACCATCTCTTCGACCTTTTCCATGTCGCGCTCTTTCGGGCTGCGCCATGCGGCGCCCATGCAGAAGCGGGTGGCGCCGTTGGCCTTGGCCTGGCGTGCCGCATCCAACACCGTCTCGATGCCAAGGATCTTCTTCGCTTCGACGCCGGTGTCGTAGCGCGCCGCCTGCGGGCAGTAGCTGCAGTCTTCCTCGCAGCCGCCGGTCTTGATCGACAACAGCGTGGCCAGTTCGACGTCGCCCGCCGGGAACTGCTTGCGGTGCACCGTCTGCGCTTGGAACATCAGTTCATTGAACGGCAGCTCGAACAGCGCCAGCACGTCCGCCAGCGGCCAGGTGGCCGCGTCAGGCAAGGTGATCGCGGCCGCGGGCGGGTGGAAAGAGACAGCTTGGGTTTGGGACATCATGGTTCCTTCAGGTTCAGTCGCGCGCGGACGGCCAGCCTGGCAGCCCTGCGAGATCAATAAATTTGGCCGCGTCGGCAGCATTCGGCTGGTCCAGGTACGGGATGCGCCCCAGCAGTCGCGCAGGGATGCGTTCCGCCAGCGCCTCGACATTTTCGTCGGCGAAGCGCATGTCGGGATCGATCTCGTTGACGACCCAGCCGGCCAGCACCAGGCCGCGCGCGATAATCGCTTCGACCGTCAGCAGCGCATGGCTGATGCAGCCAAGGCGCAGACCCACCACCAAAATCACCGGCAGGTTGAGTTGTTCGGCTAGCTGGGCGCTGTCGAAATGGTCCGAGAACGGCACTCGGAAACCGCCCACGCCCTCGACTACCACGGCATCCGAGGCGGCCGCGATTTCGGCATAGGCGGCGATGATCGGCACCGGTTCGATGGTCACGCCATCGATCTTGGCCGCGATGTGCGGCGCGCAGGCTTCGCGCAGCATGTACGGGGTGGTGATGTTGACCGGCAGGTGCACGCTGCTTTCGCCGACCAGCATGTCGGCGTCGTCGTTATGCAGCTCGCCGTTGCGCATGGTGGCGCCGGCGGCCACCGGCTTCATGCCGCAGGCGCGCACGCCGCCGGCCACCAGCGTGTGCAGGATCGCAGCCGAGACCAGCGTCTTGCCGATTTCGGTGTCGGTGCCGGTAACAAAACAGCAAAAGCGCGACGGCAGGCCTTCGGCCGCCAGCGACGGCTGCGGTTCGGGAACCAGCACAGCATCGATAGCGGCATCGAGCACCGGTTCGGTCACCACGGGTACGATGGGATCATTGAGGCTCATCTCACGTCCTTTCCAGGTCGTTGAGCACAGCGGCGAGCTGCGCGACTTCTTCATGCGTGTGCGCGGCCGACAGGGTCACGCGCAGGCGGGCCGTCCCTTCGGGCACGGTCGGAGGCCGGATCGCCGGCACCCACAGGCCGTGCCCGTGCAGGCCGGCGCCGATGCGCAGCACTTCTTCGTTGGTGCCGATGACGATCGCCTGGATCGCGGTGCTCGAGGGTACGCGCTGCCAGCGTTTCAGGTCGATCTGTTCATCGAAGGCTGCGATCAGCGACTGCAGGTGCGCGCGGCGCGAGGCGCCTTCGTCGCCGCCGATGATACCGATGCTGGTCAAGAGCGCATGCGCCAGCGCCGGCGGCGCCGCGGTGGTGTAGATGTAGGGCCGGCCGCGCTGGATCATCAGTTCGATCACGCTGGCGTGCGCCGCGACAAAAGCGCCACCGACGCCGGCGGCCTTGCCGAGGGTGCCCATGTAGACGATATTCGGCGAGCGCAGATTGAAGTGTTCGAGCGCGCCGCGACCGTGCGCGCCCAGCACGCCGAAGCCGTGGGCGTCGTCGATCACCAGCCACGCGTCATGCTGCTCGCACAGCGCCAGCAGTTCCGGCAGGGGGGCGATGTCGCCATCCATGCTGAACACGCTGTCGGTGACCACCAGCTTGGCCGTCGCATTGCTGGCGGCCAGCAGCGCGCCCAGGGCAGCGAGGTCGGCGTGCGGATATACCTTGACCGCGGCGCGCGCCAGTCTGGCGCCGTCGATCAGCGAGGCGTGGTTGAGCGACTCCGAAAAAATCTGGGCGTCGCCATCGGCGCCGAGGGCGGTGAGGATCGCCAGGTTGGCCATGTAGCCGGTGCAAAAGCTCAGCGCGCGCGGCGATTCCAGATGCTCGCCGACGAATTCGGCCAGCCGGTCTTCGAGCCGCTGGTGCGCCACGCTGTGGCCCGAAATCAGGTGCGAGGCGCCGCTGCCGGCGCCGTACAGGTCCGCGCCTTCGCGCAGCGCATCGACCACGCGCGGGTGCGCCGCCAGGCCCAGGTAGTCGTTGCTGGCAAAGGCCAGCAGCGCGCGGCCGTTCACCATCAGGCGCGGCTTGCAGGGCGTGTCGACCACGCGCCGTTCGCGCGTGAGGCTTTGCTCGTCCAACTGGCGCAGTTGGCGCTCGATTGCATCAATCAGCTTCATCGGTCAGCTCGCGATCACGGTGTCGAACACGGCGCGGGTGCGCTCGGCCAGGCCGTCGCTTTCCTCGTCGGAGAGGATATACGGTGGCATCAGGTAAACGGTGCGGCCGATGGGGCGCAGCAGCAGTTCGTTTTCCAGCGCGCTGGCAAAGAAGCGGCGCGAAAAAGTGGCGGCGCGCGCGGCGTCGGGTTCGACCGCGTCGAATGCCCAGATCATGCCGCGCTGGCGGAAATTGCGCACGCGTTCATGTTCGGCCAACGGCGCCAGTGCGGTCGTCAGGCGCGTGGCGCGCGCGCGGTTGCGGTTCAACACGTCGTCGTCCTGGAAGATCTGCAGGGTCGCCAGCGCTGCGCGGCAGGCCAGCGGATTGCCGGTGTACGAGTGCGAATGCAAAAAGCCGCGCGTGACGTCGGCGCTGTAGAACGCCTGGTACACCTCGTCGCGCGTGAGCACCAGGGATAGCGGCAGGTAGCCGCCGCTGATGCCCTTCGACAGGCACAGGAAGTCGGGCCAGATGGCGGCCTGCTCGCAGGCGAAAAAGGTGCCGGTGCGTCCGCAGCCGACCGCGATTTCATCGAGGATCATGTGCACCTGGAAGCGGTCGCACAGCTCGCGCACCAGGGTCAGATACAGCGGATCGTGCATCGCCATGCCGGTCGCGCACTGCACCAGCGGTTCGATGATGATGGCGGCAATTTGCGCGGCGCGTTCCTCGAACAGCTTTTCCACGTCGGCCGCGGCGCGGCGCGCCACGTCCTGGGCGCTTTCGCCTTCCCTGGCATTGCGCGCGTCCGGCGAAGTCACCACGCGCGCTGCGCGCAGCAGCGGGCCGTACGCATCCTTGAACAGCGCCACATCGGTGACGGCCAGCGCGCCGATGGTTTCGCCGTGGTAGCTGCCCTGCAGGCAGACGAATTCCTGCTTGTCGGCCAGGCCCGCGTTGCGCCAAGCATGGAAGCTCATTTTCAGAGCGATTTCGACCGCCGATGCGCCGTCCGACGCGTAGAACGCGTGGCCGAGCACCTTGCCGGTCATCTCGGACAACTGCTCCGACAGGCGCACCACCGGTTCGTGCGTGAAGCCGGCCAGCATGGCGTGCTCCAGCCGGTCCAGCTGGTCCTTCAAGGCCGCGTTGATAACCGGATTGGCGTGGCCGAACAGGTTGACCCACCACGAACTGATCGCGTCCAGATAGCGCTTGCCTTCATGGTCGTACAGCCACGCGCCGCGCCCGTGGCTGACCGGGATCAGCGGCACGCTTTCATGGTGCTGCATCTGCGTGCACGGGTGCCATACGCTGCGCAGGCTGCGCGCTACCCAATCCTGGGGCATGTCCGCCATCACGTCACACCAGCCACGAAGGCTTGCGTTTTTCGAGGAAGGAAGCGACGCCTTCGCGTCCTTCATCCGACGCGCGTACATTGGCGATACGCTCGGCGGTATCGACCACCATCGCGGCGTCGACCGGTTTGCCGGTGACCTCCCGCACCAGCACCTTCGCTTCGCGCACGGCGTTCGGGCTGCTGGTCACCAGCGCGTTGACGATCGCCGCCACATGCGCGTCGAGCGCGTCGGCGGGCACGACATCGTGCACGAAGCCGATGCGGTGCGCTTCCTGGGCGCTGAATTTTTCGGCCGTGAGGAAGTAGCGGCGCGCCGCGTTTTCGCCCATGGCGCGGATCACGTACGGCGAAATGGTCGCCGGGATCAGGCCGAGTTTGACTTCGGACAGGCAGAAGCTGGCGCTGTTGACGGTCACCGCGATGTCGCACGCGGCCACCAGGCCCATGCCGCCGGCGTAGCAGTCGCCCTGGATCTTGGCGACCACCGGTTTCGGGCACAGGTAGATCGCGCGCAGCATTTCAGCCAGCTTGGCGGCGTCCTCGCTGTTTTCGGCATGCGAGTAACCGGCCATTTTCTTCATCCAGTTCAGATCGGCGCCAGCGCAAAAGGCCGGCCCGTTCGCATCGAGCACGATGGCGCGGATATCGTCGCTGCGTCCCAGTTCATCGAAGGCCAGCGACAGTTCGGCGATGGTGATTTCGTTGAACGCGTTGCGCACGTCGGGGCGGTTCAGGGTGACGGTGGCGACCCGGTCGGCGATTGAAACGGCGAGTGTCTGATAGTCCATGCGATTCCTTTACCTATTGCTTTACATGCGGAAGACGCCGAACTTCGTGTCGGCAATCTCCGCGTTGAGGGCGGCCGACAGACCCAGGCCCAGCACCATGCGGGTGTCGGCCGGATCGATCACGCCATCGTCCCACAGACGCGCGGTGGCGTAGTAAGGGTGGCCCTGGTGTTCGTACTGTTCCTTGATCGGCTGCTTGAAGGCGGCTTCTTCTTCCGGCGACCACTGGCCGCCCTTGCCTTCGATGCCGTCGCGCTTGACCGTGGCCAGCACCGACGCGGCCTGGTCGCCGCCCATCACCGAGATGCGCGCGTTAGGCCACATCCACAGGAAGCGCGGCGAGAATGCACGGCCGCACATGCCGTAATTGCCGGCCCCGAAGCTGCCGCCGATGATGACAGTGAACTTCGGTACCGCCGCGGTGGCGACGGCCGTGACCATCTTGGCGCCGTTGCGGGCGATGCCTTCGTTTTCGTATTTGCGCCCGACCATGAAGCCGGTGATATTTTGCAGGAACACCAGCGGGATCTTGCGCTGGCAGCACAGTTCGATGAAATGCGTGCCTTTCAAGGCCGACTCCGAGAACAGGATGCCGTTGTTGGCGATGATGCCAACCTTGACGCCGTAGATATGGGCGAAGCCGCAAATGAGGGTGGTGCCGTAGCGCGCCTTGAATTCGTCGAAGTCGCTGCCGTCGACGATGCGGGCGATTACTTCGCGCACGTCGAACGGTTTGCGGGTATCGACGGGAATGACGCCGTACAGTTCTTCGGGCGCGTATTTGGGCTCCACGGACTCGCGCAGCGCCATCTGGGCCGGTTTCACGCGGTTCAGGTTCGAGACGATGGTGCGTGCCAGCGACAGTGCGTGCAGGTCGTTCTGCGCCAGGTGGTCGACCACGCCGGACAGGCGCGTGTGCACGTCGCCGCCGCCCAGGTCTTCGGCCGTGACCACTTCGCCGGTAGCCGCTTTCACCAGCGGCGGGCCGCCCAGGAAGATGGTGCCCTGTTCCTTGACGATGATCGACTCGTCGCTCATGGCCGGCACATAGGCGCCGCCGGCGGTGCACGAACCCATGACCACGGCGATCTGCGGGATGCCCTTGGCGGACAGATTGGCCTGGTTGAAGAAGATGCGGCCGAAATGGTCGCGGTCGGGGAAGACGTCGTCCTGGTTCGGCAGGTTGGCGCCGCCCGAGTCGACCAGGTAGATGCAGGGCAGGTTGTTCTGGTCGGCGATTTCCTGGGCGCGCAGGTGCTTCTTGACCGTCATCGGATAGTAGGTGCCGCCCTTGACGGTGGCGTCGTTACAGACGATCACGCACTCCTGGCCGGACACGCGGCCGATGCCGGTGATGATGCCGGCGGCGGGCGCGGCGCCGTCGTACATTTCGTACGCGGCCAGCTGGGAAAATTCGAGGAAGGGCGTGCCGGGATCGAGCAGCATCTGCACGCGGTCGCGCGGCAGCAGCTTGCCGCGCGCGACATGCTTGGCGCTGGCGGCGGCGCCGCCGCCGGCGGCCGCCGCGGTGACTTTGGCGCGCAGGTCGTCGACAATGCTTTGCATGGCTGCGGCGTTGGCCTTGAAGTCATCGCTGCGCGGATTGAGTTTGCTGTCGATATGGGGCATTGCGATCCTTTTTTAGTCCGGGAAACTGCCGTCCAGGTAGTACCAGCGCGCCACCCCGTCGTGGGTCTCGCGAACGAAACGGCTCACTTCGTGCAGGCGGTGCGCGCGTCCGCCAATCTTGTAGCGGGCGACGAATTCTACGGTATCGGCGTCCGGCGATTCTAGCAGGTTTGCTTGACGTTTACGTAAACGTAAAGCGGATTTAATCTCCAGCCCGAGCCACCGGGTTTGTTCGTTTTCGCCGACGATCGGCTCGGCGGGGACCGTGCTCGGGTGCCAGGTGGCGCGCAGGTAGGCCTCGTTGCCCAGGGTATAGGCGCTGTAGCGCGAGCGCATCAGGCTTTCGGCGCTCGGCGGCACCGCCTCGCCCGCGAGGAAAGGGGCGCAGCAGGTGGCGAAGGTGGCGCCGCCGCAGGGGCAGGTGGAGGGTGAGGGCATGATTGTTTGCAAAAACGGAATCTTGCAATTATCCGCCATATTGCCGGCATTGGCGGGGCGGCGTATGCACTTGCGTGCGGACAGACCGTGGCCGTGGCGCGATGGTAGTTTGGAAGGCTACCAAATAACATCTCGCGTTGACAGGGCGGCTACATGACAAGTCTTTTTGCAAGGGCACTTTTGGACCATGAAACGATCGAAGCCTTCTTGGTCAGGTGTCTGGGAATCACGCACGAGCTGCTGCTCGACAACGGCAGCCGTGTGCCGTTACATGAACTGTGCAAGCGCATCCGCGATGCGGAGAGTGCCGTGGGAGCGGCTCACGCCTCCTCCACCCTCTCGAGTGGACGCAACCGGGTGCCGGAATACCGGAGCGATGCGGCACGCGCCATCGTGCGTGATCGGATCATCGGCGAACTGATCGTGAACGACAGGCTTGATTTCGATGAGCATATTCGTTTGGGGCACGGGGGCGCAAAGCCGCAAGGAAAGCAAGCGCAAACCGGTTCGGCCGCGTATCTGGTGACAGGGTTGCCGGCGTCGGGCAAGTCCGCGCTGGTCAGCATGCTGTCGGACCGGCTTGGCGCAATGGTACTCGACTCCGATTTTGCAAAGCGCAAGCTGCCCGAATTGGACCATGCGCTTGCGGGTGCCAGCATGGTGCACGACGAGCCGAACATGCTCGTTTTTGGTGATGGATCCGGAACACCATCGCTTTTTGAATATTGTACGTCGAAGAAATTGAATGTCGTCGTGTCTGTGGTCGGAAGCAAGGAATCTGGTCTTAAAACACTGCGCCAGTCGTTTATCAAAGCCGGGTACCGGGTCCATTTGACGGTAATGTTGCTTGACCGGGTCGAAGCGGCCAGAAGGGCGCTGCGCCGATTCATCCAAACGGGACGCTATGTGCCGATCAATCTGATTTTCGACGGCCATGCGAATGAACCGGTTTTGAACTACTATAAAGCATGGACTGACACGGTCGCCGGGAGGGACTTGCAATGGGCTTCGCTGGGCGCGTTGTCAACGGGCAGCCTGCCTGCGAAGGTGGACGGTTACAGTTCGGATGCGAACCCGGCTGCATTATGGGAGCGTTTGTCATGAAGAAAACATCACTACGTAAAAATCGTTTTAAGGCGAAACCGCGTAGCCGGCATGAAGACGACGGCGAGCCTAAGGGCTGGGACATGCACTGGTACGCTCATATCATTAACCAGATGTACCAGGCCGACGTTCTGCATGGCGAGAGTGCGCTGGCAACCATCAGCAGGCCGATTTCTCCCGGCGCACAGGCCTTCTACGACAAGATGTCTGCGATTGTGGAAGCCAGGCACCGCAAGGGCGGCGAGGCCACGCCCGTCAAATGATGTCGGAGCATGGCAAGTCGTCCGGTAAATGTTCACAACGATCGTTCGGATGCCAACCCGGCTGCGAGTGCCGCATTGTTAATTTGTAGCTTGAAAAGTAATTATGGCCAACGGAAAAATTGAATTGAAAATCGCTGAAACGGATCTTGATGAGGATCCGGACCACGATCCAGAAGAGGACAGCCCGGTTGCGTACCTGAGTCTTCCCGATCACCCGGGAGAAAACACATCTGGCTGCGTCAAAAAAATGGTGCGTCTGTACGACCTCATCGATTATGAAGGCGCGGATATTTATATGGACTTCGATGCTGCCGGACGCCTTTCGGAATCGAAATCCTGACCTAGCGGCCGCGTTCGGATCGAACCGTGGCGGCCGGCCCGCCCCCACCTTGCGCGCCAGCCCATCCATCGTCAGCCACGCAGCGCAAGTCCCTCCAAACTGATCGGCGGCGCCTGGCCCCGCATCACCGCGGCCAGGATGCTGGCCGTTCCGCACGCAAACGTAAAACCCAGCGGCCCGTGCCCCACGTTGAGCCACAGGTTGCCCAAGGGCGTGGCCCCGATGATCGGCGCGCTGCCCGGCGTGGCCGGACGCAGGCCGGCCCACGCGCTCAACTGTTCGTAATCGGCCGCCCGCGGCATCACCGCGCGCGCCTGGCGCAGCAGCCCGGCGATCCGGCCCGCATCGAGCGAAACATCTTCCCCCACCATGTCGACCATGGCCGCCACGCGCAGCTGGTCGCCGATGCGCGCATACAGCACCTTGCGCTCGAAGTCGGTCACGCTGATGGCGGGCGGACAGTCCCCCGGCCGCACCGGCGCGCTCAGGCTGTACCCCTTGAGCGGATACAGCGGCAGGTAAATGCCCGCCGTCGCCGCCAAGCTGCGGCTGCGGATGCCCGCCGCCAGCACATAATCGTCAGCGGCCAGCATGCCGGCGCTGGTGTCGAGCCAGGCCACCCTGCCCTTTTCCAGCAGGAAGCCGCGCGCCTCGGCGCGCACGATGCCGCGAAAGCGCGGATGCGCGCGCAGCCGCTCTCCGAGCCCGGTACAAAAGTCATGGCAGTCGGCCACCGCTTCGGCCCGGTTGAATACGCCGCCGGCCAGCACCGCTTGCGCCGCCGCCAGCGCCGGTTCGGCCGCCACGCAAGCTGCCGCCGACAGCACCTCGGCGCCGGCATCGGCGCTCGCCTCGGCGCGCGCCGCAGCCGCGTCGAACAGCTTGCCGGATCGGTACACCACCAGCTTGCCGGCTTCGCGCCAGCCATACTGCGCGCGCGGGAAGATATCGTCCAGCTGCCCCATCGCCGTGCGGCTCAGTTCGCCCAGCTGGAGCAGGCGCGCCGTCGTGCGGCGATGGATGCCGGCATCGCAGTGCGCCATGAACTGCGCCAGCCAGCGCCACTGGCGGCGGTCGGCTTCGGGCCGGAAACGCAGCGGTCCATCTTTTTGCAACAGCCAGCGCAGCGCCTTGAGCGGCACCCCGGCATCGGCGAACGGCGCCACGTAGCGGTAGCTGAGCTGCCCGCCATTGCGGAAACTGGCCCCGGTGCCGAGCAGGGCGTCGCGTTCGAGCAGGGTCACGCCGAAGCCGGCCTCCAGCAGCCACCAGGCCGAAGCCAGTCCCACCACCCCGCCGCCGATCACGATCACTTCCCGCATGCCGCTTCACCTCTCTCGCTAGACCCATGGCAGCAGCTTACGCACAGGCCGCCGCGCGCGCCAATGAATCCCACGCCAGCGCCCATAACCCCGATTCATATCTCTTGTCTATGCGCTAATAAGTCTGGCGCCTTTGCCAGCATGGCATAAAATTTCCTCGATGTCGGCACGAGCCGGGCGGCCAATCAGGCTAGAATGCAAGACGAATGCCGCCATAACGTCCCGGTATGCGCACCATGGATAATTTCATGCCTGCGCCTGCTGACCGACGGCGGCATGACGATTACACTGATGCGCACGCCAGCATGGCGGCAGCACAGGATCGATGACCATGAGCGGAACCGTAATGAGCACTACCCACACCGATTTCAAGGTCGATTTGAACGACAATTCCCCGCTCTACATGCAAGTGGCGCGCAAGCTGATCCAGGATGTGCGCGACGGGCGCTACCAGGTCGACCAGGCGCTGCCGTCCGAACGGCTGCTCTCCGAGCAGCTCGACGTCTCGCGCGTGACCGCGCGCAAGGCCATCGACCAGCTGGTCGAGCAGGGCCTGGTGGTGCGCCGCCGCGGCTCGGGCAACTACGTGGCGCCGCGCATCGAGCAGCCCCTGTCGAACCTGTCGAGCTTTTCCGAGCAGCTGCAGCAGCGCGGCTACCGTCCCGGCTCGCAATGGCTCAGCCGCTCGGTGGTGGTCGCTTCCGCCGACGAGCAATTGAGCCTGGGCCTGTCGCCGAATGCCCGCGTGGCCCGCCTCGAACGGCTGCGCCTGGCCGACGATGTGGTCATGGCGTACGAGGTCAGCGTGATTCCGGCCAGCGTGCTGCCCAAGCCGGAAGCGGTCGGCAACTCCCTGTACGAGCACCTGGCCACCACTGGCCACACCCCCGTGCGTGCACTGCAACATATCCGCGCGATGAATGCCGGGGCCGTGCTGGCCGGCCAGCTCGGGGTGCCGGAAGGCCAGGCGGTGCTGTACATCACGCGCGTCGGCTATCTGGAGTCGGGCCAGGCGGTCGAGCTGACCCACTCGTATTGCCGCAGCGACCATTACGATTTCGTGGCGGAGATGCGCCGCGTCGCCTGATGCTGTCGTTCTTGTCCCTTTCATACTGAACGCCGCCCGTTTGGCATTACACTAGCCGCATCGAAGCAGCGGAGCGGCCATGTTGAACACAGAAACCCCCGACCGGCAGCATGCCGACCTGGACCTGTACCCCACCGGTGAACTGGTCGATACCCTCATCGGCGACCAGTTTCACGCCGTGCGCGCGGTGCAGGCGGCCTCGAGCCAGATCGCCGCCGCCGTCACGGCCGCCCTGCCGCGCATCGACGCCGGCGGGCGCCTGATGTATGTGGGCGCCGGCACGTCGGGCCGGCTCGGCGTGCTCGACAGCGTTGAACTGTATCCCACCTTTTCCTGGCCGCACGAACGCGCCCTGGCGCTGCTGGCCGGCGGCATCGACGCCATGTTCGTCGCCGTCGAAGGCGCCGAGGATGACAGCGCCCGGGGCGCGGCCGACCTGCGCGCGCTCAACCCGGGGCGCGACGACGTGGTGCTGCTGCTGGCCGCTTCCGGCGCCACGCCCTACGTGCTGGGGGCCCTGCGCGCCGCCGCCGCGGCCGGTGCCCTGACGATCGGCTTTGCCAACAATCCGGACGCGCCCGTGGTGCGCGAGGCGCAGATCGGCATCACCCTCGATACCGGTCCGGAAGTCATTTCCGGCAGCACCAGGCTGAAGGCCGGCACGTCCCAGAAAATTGCCCTGAACACCTTTTCGAGCGCCCTGATGGTGCGTTTACACAAGGTCTACGGCAACCTGATGGTAGACTTGAAGCCAACCAATGCCAAGCTGGTGCTGCGCGCGGTCCGGCTGACGATGTTTGCCACCGGCGCCGACGAGGCGGCCGCCCGCGCGGTGCTGGAACAATGCGATTTCCATGTCAAGGTCGCCATCGTGGCCCTGACCAAAAAAACCAGTATCGCCCAGGCCAGGGTCTTGCTTGAGAGCGCGCGCGGCAGCGTGCGCCAGGCACTGGCCGCCTGACTGTCTTTCCGTGTCTTGCGCGGAGCGGCGGCGGCGGCCGCCCGGCCTGCATGATCACGAAAGAATTATGCAAACAGCGCAAGATAAAAGCCCCTGGCTTTGGGTACCCTCCCTGTACTTCGGTCAAGCCATTCCCTACGTGGTGGTGATGACCCTGTCGGTCCTGATGTACAAGGACCGCGGCGTCGGCAACGACGACATTGCCTTTTATACCAGCTGGCTGTATCTGCCGTGGGTCGTCAAGCCGCTCTGGTCGCCGCTGGTGGACATGGTGCGCACCAAGCGCTGGTGGATCGTTACCTTGCAGCTGGCGATCGGCGCCGCGCTGGCCGCGGTCGGCTTCACCATGCACCTGCCCGCGTACTTCCAGATCAGCCTGGCCGTGCTGTGGGTGATGGCGTTCTTTTCCGCCACCCACGACATCGCCGCCGACGGTTTCTACATGCTGGGCCTGAAGCAATACCAGCAAGCCGCCTTTGTCGGCGTGCGCAGCACTTTTTACCGGCTGGCCACGATTGTCGGCGGCGGCGCGATGGCCATGATGGCCGGCCATCTGACCACCAGCACGGGCGACGTCGGCTTTGCCTGGTCGGTCGTGTTCTTCGTGCTGGCCGCCCTGTTCGTCGCGCTGTTCGCCTATCACAGCGTGGTGCTGGGGCGTCCGGCCGAGGACAAGACCGTGCTTGGGGGCGAGAACAAGCTGGCCGAATTCTTCGCCACCTTTGCCACTTTTTTCGGCAAGCGCGATATCTGGCTGATCCTCGGCTTCATTCTCACGTTCCGCCTGGGCGAATCGCAATTGCTCAAGCTGGCGATTCCCTTCATGAAGGATCCCGTCATCAAGGGCGGCCTGGGCATGACCACCGAGCAGGTCGGGCTCGCTTACAGCACCATCGGCATCATCGCGCTGACCCTTGGGGGGCTGCTGGGCGGCTTCCTCATTTCGCGCCTGGGCCTGAAGCGCTGCCTGTGGCTGATGGTGTTCGCGGTGCACCTTCCCGACGTCGTGTTCGTCTACCTGGCCACTGCCTTGCCGCAGAATTTCGTGCTGATCGCCTCCAGCATCGCGCTGGAACAGTTCGGCTACGGTTTCGGTTTCACCGCCATGATGCTGTACATGATCATGATCTCGGACGGCGAACACAAGACCGCCCACTACGCCATCTGCACCGGGTTGATGGCGCTCGGCATGATGGTGCCGGGCATGTTCAGCGGGAAAATCCAGGAATACCTGGGCTACCAGCATTTCTTCATCTACGTGTGCGTGATGACCATTCCCGCCTTTATCATGGCGGCGCTGGTGAAGATCGATCCGGAATTCGGCAAGAAGACCGATAAATGACGGCGCCGGCCCGCCTTGCATCGCTGGACGCCTTCCGCGGCTTCACCATCGCGGCCATGACCCTGGTGAACAATCCGGGCGACTGGAGCCACCTGTATTCCCAGCTGGCGCACGCCAAGTGGCATGGCTGGACCTTCACCGACTGGATTTTTCCTTTCTTCCTGTTCATCGGCGGGGTATCGATGGCGTTTTCGCTGGGCCGCCTGGCCGCGGCCGGGGCCGACAAGCCGACCCTGCTGCGCAAGCTGGCCGTGCGCGCCGCCATCATCTTCCTGCTCGGCCTGGCGCTGAACCTGATTCCGGGATTCGATCTGTCCACCGTGCGCATTCCCGGCGTGCTGCAGCGCATCGCCATCTGCACCCTGCTGGCCGCACCCATCGTGCTGTATTTCAGCTGGCGCCAGCAAGTGCTGTGGATCGCCGGCCTGCTGGCGCTCTACAGCGTGCTGATGCTGTGGGTACCGGTACCCGGCATCGGCGCCGGCGTGCTCGAACCGGGCCAGGATGTCGGCGCCTACATCGACCGCCTGCTGCTCGACGGCCACCTGTGGCCGCAGTCCAAGACCTGGGACCCGGAAGGCTTGCTCTCGACGATTCCGGCCCTGTGCAGCCAGCTGCTGGGCGTGCTGGCGGGGCGCTGGCTGCTCTCAAGCCACTCGCGCACCGAACAGACCGTCTGGATGCTGCTGGCCGGCCTGGCCCTGCTGTGGATCGGTGCCATGCTCGACGTCGTGCTCCTGCCGATCAACAAAAGTCTGTGGACACCGTCCTTTTGCCTGTTCATGACGGGCTGGGCGCTGATCGTGTTTTCCAGCTTTTACTGGCTGCTCGATGCCAATCCCCACATTCCGCTGCGCAGCGCCGCCGCGCGCTGGAGCACGCCGTTGATTATCTACGGCATGAATGCCCTGTTCATTTTCGCGTTTTCCGGGCTGGTGTCTAAAATGCTGGGCTTTATCGAGGTCGGCGGTGTGACCCTGGCGCAACGGCTGTATTCACAGGTGAGTGCGCTTGGCGTGTCGCCTGTGAACAGCTCTTTGCTTTATGCTCTGCTGTTCAATGCGGCGATGTTCTTGCTTGCATGGTGGATGTGGCGCAAGAAATGGTTTGTAAAAGTTTAAATTGGGGAATGGTTTGCAGCCGAACAGGACAAGACGCGCATTCGTGCTAGCAGGGGTGGCCGGCGCCATGGCGCTGGGCGGGTTGATGACAGGGTGTACCACGGCCACGCCGGTGGCGGGGACCGGAGGGCCCGTGGGCGTGGTGCCCAGCCCGGCCACCATCCAGGGCGGCAGCGAGACCGTGCCGCCGGTGGCGCCGCGCGAATTTCGCGCCGCCTGGGTGTCGACGGTGGCCAATATCGACTGGCCCTCGCGCGCCAACCTGTCGGCCGAAAAACAACAAGCCGAGGCCATCGCCATCCTCGACCGCGCCAAGGCCATGAACCTGAACGCCATCGTGCTGCAGGTGCGGCCCAGCGCCGACGCCATCTATCCGTCCAAGCTGGGACCGTGGACCGAGTACCTGAGCGGCACCCAGGGCCAGGCGCCGCAGCCGTGGTACGACCCGCTCAAGTTCTGGGTCACCCAGGCCCATGCGCGCGGGCTGGAACTGCACGCCTGGTTCAACCCCTACCGCGCGCGCCACGCCACGGCCAAGTCGCCACCCGCGCACGACCATATTTCCACGGCCAATCCGGCGGCCGTGAAGAGTTACGGGCGCTTTTTGTGGATGGACCCGGGCGAAGAATCGGCGTCCAAGCACACCCTGGACGTGATTCTCGACGTGGTGCGGCGCTACGACATCGACGGCGTGCACCTGGACGACTATTTCTATCCGTATCCGATCGAGGCGCCCGGCGCCAGCGGCGCGGAAACGGCGGCGCTCGACGGCGCTTACGTGCCCAAGGCCGAGCTGGATTTTCCCGACCAGCCGGCCTGGCAGCGCTACCTGCTCTCCGGCGGCACGCTCACGCGTGCCGACTGGCGCCGCCAGAACGTCAACAAGCTGATCGAGGCGATGTACAACGGCATCCACCGCGAGAAAAGCTGGGTCCGGCTCGGCATCAGCCCTTTCGGCATCGGCCGTCCAGACCGGCGCCCGCGCGGCATCGTCGGTTTCAGCCAGTACGACAAGCTCTATGCCGACGCCGAACTGTGGCTCGCCAACGGCTGGCTCGACTATCTTTCGCCCCAGCTGTACTGGGCCATCGGCCAGGCCCCGCAAGCGTACGACGTGCTGCTCGATTACTGGGTGGGACAGAACGGCAAGCGGCGCCATATCTGGCCCGGTTTGTTCACCAGCCGCATCGGCGCCGCCAGCAAGGGCTTCCAGGCCAGGGAAATCGTGCAGCAGATCGGCGTGACGCGCAGCCGTCCGGGCGCCGGCGGCCACGTGCATTTCAGCATGGTGGCATTGATGGAAAACCGCCAGGGCCTCAGCGACCAGCTCAAGACCGGCCACTACGTCGCCCCGGCGCTGGTGCCGGCGTCGCCGTGGCTGGGTAACGACGCGCCGGGCCTGCCGACAGTCGCCGCGCGGCGCGAGGGCAACGGCGTGGCCCTCAAGCTTACGGCCGGCAAGGCCAATGCGCACTATGCGATCTGGTCGCGCCATGGCGGCGAATGGCGCTTTGCTGTCGTGCCCGCTTCACACGCCGACTGGACCGTGCTTGACGACGCCAGACTCGGCCCGGCCAGCGCCGTGTTCGTCAGCGCGGTGGACCGCCTGGGTAACGAGGGCGAACGCATCTCCGTCCTCAAGCCATGAGTGGCCTGGGCCTCGGCATCGATGCCGGCGGCACCCGCACGCGCTGGGCGCTGGCGGCGGCCGACGGGTCCATCGTGGCCGAGGGCGACGTGGCCGGTTTGTCCGCCTTGCAGATGGGCAGCGCGGCTGGCCGCGCCAGCGTGCAAGCCAGTTTCGCGGCGCTCGCGGCCACCGTGCTTGCCCATGGCCGTCCGCGGGCGGTGCGCGCCGGGCTGACCGGCTTCGGTGGCGATGGCGCGCAGTTGCAGCAGTGGCTGGCCGGCCCGCTCGGCTTGCCGGATGAAAAGGTCGTGCTGTGCAGCGATATCGAGATTGCTTACCTGGCCAGCTTTGCGCCGGGCGAGGGTTACCTGGTGTATGCCGGGACCGGCTCGATCGGCGCGTGGATCGATGCCGATGGCGTGTTCCAGCGCGCGGGCGGGCGTGGCGTGATGCTCGACGATGGCGGTGGCGGCTTCTGGATCGCGCGCGAGGCGCTGCGCCACATCTGGCGCAATGAGGATGAAGAACCGGGCCGCTGGCGAGGGTCGCCCATGGCGCAGGCCGTGTTCGCGCAGATCGGCGGCGACGACTGGGCGCTGTCGCGCCAGTTCATGTACGGGCAGGAACGCGGCGAGATGGGCCGGCTGGCGCTGGCCGTCGCTGCGAGTGCCGAGGCCGATCCGGTGGCGGCCGCGATTCTTGCGGAAGCGGGACGCGAGCTGGCGCGCCTGGCACTGGCCTTGACGGCGCGTTTTGGTGCGCGCCCGGTGGTGCTGGCCGGGCGCGCCGCCGCGCTGCATCCCCTGATTGTGAACACGATGCGCGCCGGCTTGCCGGATGCGCTAAGCTTGACGCAGACGACGGCCCGCGCTCATCATGCAGCGGCGCGTTTAGCCGCCACCACCGCCTCCATCGCTCCCGCGCAGGCGGGAGCGACGGGGAAAATTTAACGCTACCGTTACTTCTACTTTTGCCGATGAAAACCCTGCTCGCCACGCTCTTGATCGCCCTGCTTTCCGGCTGCGCCACCGGCCCAACCATCGACCGCACCTACTCGGCCAAGGGCCAGAGCAGCCGCGTCAAGTTCGTCATCCTGCACTACACGGCCATCAACCTGCCGCAATCGATCAAGGTATTGACCGAGCAGACCGTCAGCAGCCACTACCTGCTGACCGACGAAACATCCCCCATCGTCTACGGACTGGTCGATGAAACGCGCCAGTCCAACCACGCCGGCGTATCGCACTGGAAAAACTACACCCTGCTCAACGGCAGCTCGGTCGGCATCGAAATCGTCAACCCCGGCTTCACCGAAACTCCCAACGGCCGCATCTGGTACCCCTTCCCGCAAGCGCAGGTGGACCGCCTGATCGTGCTGCTCAAAGACATCG
This sequence comes from Massilia pseudoviolaceinigra, assembly GCF_030846505.1. Taxonomy (NCBI): domain Bacteria; kingdom Pseudomonadati; phylum Pseudomonadota; class Betaproteobacteria; order Burkholderiales; family Oxalobacteraceae; genus Massilia; species Massilia pseudoviolaceinigra. The sequence continues at coordinate 135,049 of NZ_JAVCWL010000007.1, forward strand.
TCAAACGCCACAACGTCCCGCCCGAAAACATCCTCGGCCACAGCGACATCGCCCCCCAGCGCAAGCAGGACCCGGGCCCGATGTTCCCGTGGTTCCAGCTGGCCCAGCACGGCCTGGTGGCCTGGCCCGACGCCGCCAAGGTGGCTGCGGCGCGCCCCGTGTACGACCTGCTGCTGCCGGACGTGGCCTGGTTCCAGGCGCGCCTGGCCACCTTCGGCTACGCGGTGCCGCAGACCGGCCTGCTCGACGAAGCGACCCGCAACGTCATCGGCGCCTTCCAGATGAAATACCGCCCGGCCACCATCGACGGCACCCCGGACGCCGAAACGGCGGCCCTGCTCGACGCGCTGACCGCCCCGGCCGTGAAACCAGCGGCATAACAGGACCGGGACCGCACCATGCGCCTGCGCCACATCGAAGTGTTCCACGCCATCATGCAGGTGGGCACCATCAGCGGCGCGGCCCAAGTGCTGCACATTTCGCAGCCGGCCGTGACCAAGGTCTTGCAGCACTGCGAGCTGCAGCTGGGCATGCCGCTGTTCGAGCGCGTGCGCGGCAAGCTCTATCCCAAGCCCGAGGCGCACCGCCTGTTCGCCGAAACCGAGAAACTGCACCGCGACCTGCAAGGCATCCGCCGCCTCGCGGCCAGCCTCAAGGGCCGCGCGGTCGAAACCATCCGCCTGGTGGCCACGCCGACGATTGCCATCAGCGTGCTGCCGCAGGCGATGACGGTGTGGCGCAAGGCGTTCGCGCACACGCGCTGCGAGCTGGCCACCCACCACACCAGCGAGATCGTCCATGCCCTGCGCCTGGGCGAAGCCGACCTGGCCCTGTCGCTGCAAGACCCGCGCCACCCCGGCATCGTGGCCGAAGTGATTGCCGAAGGCGTGATGACGGTGATCGCCCCGGCCGGCAGCTGGAGCGAGGAAGCCTGCGGCCGGCCGGTCTCGGCCGATGGCCTCAGCGGAGAACTGATCGGCCACGCCGACAACGATCCGCTCGGCCAGCTGCTGGTGGCCGCGTGCGAGGCGCAGGGCGTCCATCCGGTGTTCCATACGGTGGTGCAGACTTACCAGATCGCCCGCTCGCTGGTCGAGGCTGGCGCCGGCATGGCGGTGGTCGATCCATTTACGGCCGCCTCGGCGCACGATGGCAAGGTGCAGCGGCGCGCCTGGGCGCCAGCCATTCCGGTGCAATTGTTTTTGCTCACGGCCAGCCATGCGCCGCTCTCGCATGGCGCGCGCGAGCTGGTCGCCAGCATCGGTGCGGCGGCGCGGCAATGCCTGGCGCACGGGGCGCCGTCATGATCGAGGGCTTGCCGATCGAACAGCTTGGCCAGTGCGCCGACTTCCGGCATTTATCCAGCATTGGCGGGATCGCCGTCGATCTGCGCTATGCGAGCGTCGACAACTTCACCGGGCGCGACCTGTACTCGCCATTCGACTGCGCCTGGCTGCACCGCGACGCCGCAGCGGCGCTGGAGCGCGTCGTGGCCTGGCTGGCGTTGCAGCGGCCCGGCTGCAGCGCGCTGATCCTCGACGCGCTGCGCCCGCAGCGGGTGCAGGAAGCGCTGTGGGACGCGCTCAACGGCACCGGCCTGCGCATGTACCTGGCGCCACCGGAGCGCGGTTCCATCCACTCCTTCGGCATGGCGCTCGATATCACCCTGCTCGACGAACACGGGCATGAACTCGACATGGGCACCGTCTTCGACGACATGAGCGAGCGCTCGCACCCGGCGCGCGAGGCGCTGCTGCTGGCGCGCGGCGAACTGACGCTGCCGCAGGTGGAAAACCGGCAACTGCTGCGCGCAGCGATGGCGCAGGCTGGCTTCGTGGGCATTTCCAGCGAATGGTGGCACTTCGATTGCGGCGACCGCGACTGGGTGCGGCAGACCTTCCAGCGCGTGCTGTAAGGCGGCGCCAGCGCGCCGACTCGCTGCCTGTTACCATAAAGCACCTTCAACGCCCGGCGCACGCCGCTTCCTGCCCATGAATATCAGCCTGGACGACGAGATCGGCGACGCCGAAGTCATTGCCCTGTACCGCGCCAACGCGTGGTCATCCGCCGACAAGCCGGAGCAGTTGATGGCCGCGCTGCGCAACTCGCACAGCCTGGTGACGGCGCGCGAGGATGGTGTGCTGGTCGGCATCGGCAACGCGATCTCGGATGGCCATCTGGTGGTCTACTACCCGCATTTTTTGGTGGACCCGGCGCACCAGCGCAAGGGCATCGGGCGCCTGATGATGCAGGCCTTGTGCGCGCGCTACGCCGGCTTTCACCAGCAGATGCTCACGGCCGACGGCGACGCCATCGCCTTCTACGAATCGCTGGGCTTCACCCGCGCCGGCCGCACCGCGCCAATGTGGATCTACGCCGGCACCGAACATTAATCTGCGTACCTCAGCCGGTGGGCAATAGCGGCGAAGCACTGCCGATAGCTACTGCCCAGGGCGTCCGTCATCGATCCAGGCCTGTGTTTCTTTCATGCCGAGCCGGTACCGCGCACAGTTAAACTCTGCCAGGACGTTCAGTTCCTGCGCGAGCAATTGCTGGAACCTTGGCGTGTCCTCGGCAGGCAATTCAAGGGAATCTATTGCATTGGCCATTGATTGACGGCGTCGGACCACCGATCCCACCGCTTCGCTGAGTGCTTCGCGGTACTTGACGCGGAACGGGTCTGGTGAATCCAGGGATCCCGATATAGCCTTGTATTTGGTTTGGGAGCGTCGATACGTCCAATCGAAGAGGTCCACCGCCATCGAGACATCGCAAGCTTCGTAGACACCCATCATCGCCAGCGCATAATCGTCACGGTCGACATCGAGAAACGACAGCGGGGCCTGGTTGTACAGCATCAGTGGAATATTGGCGGCGACCCGGCTCACCCGCTTGTTGCCGTCCTCAAAAGGCTGGAGATACGCCAAGTTTACCCAGAGGAAAAAGGCTGCCTCCAAAGGATTCTTGATGTGCTGTGCCTTGACGATAATGCGCTCGAACATCTCTTCCAACACCGCCGGAACCTGGTTCGGAATATAGGTACTGCCGCTGAGGTTGGCTACTTTCGTGCGAATTGCGCCGAGTGACGCAACATCAACTAACAGGTCATGCATGAGTACGGCGTGTACATTGCGAACCAAACCGGTGTTGAGCCCTTGTATGGGAACAGCATCCACAATGAACTCAATGGCAGCTTTGTGATTGAGCAGCATGACAGCATCGCTGTCGGTAGCGGCAGCGCCGCTTTGAACAGCTCTTCCGTATCGAGAAGGGTGTAGCGATTGCCTTCGAGGCGAGAGGATGACCATGAAAGGTCGATGAGTAATTGCTCCAGCACCTTCCGAGCATAGGTGCCCGCCGGAAGTTGGCCCGGAAGACGACCGAGCGCCACCAGTTCATCTGCGAGCTCCGGTGGCAGCAAGAACGTCTCGTTGGGCTTGTAGTCGTCAACAAATTCCCGACGATACGTGACGGGTGTACGTGCAGCCAGAGGCATTGTCAGTTGTTGCCGGAGCTGAAGGCTTGCGGTACGCCAGCGCGGCCCAACTCCGGGGGACTTGGCTACGGCGGGCACCTGTTTTTCCACTTGTTCACCGACAACAGGAGCATCTGTTGGCCGGAGACGATATCGAGTAGCGCGGGCCTTGCCGGTGACCTCAACCTTCCCGGCCGATACCAAGCTGGACAACATTCGCTTGACCGAAGACTTGTTCAATCCAGTAGCGTCGACGAGCTGAGACGATGAGACAAACCCGTTCCCACCCGTGGCCATACGGCTCAGGGCTTGCAGCAGAACTACGAGGGTCGGGGGGAGCGTACCTTGCATAAATTGGGCCGATAGTATGAGCCGATTTTAGCTAAATTGAGCATCGTTGGTGAGTATCGGCGCAATTTTTGAGTATTGGCTCATTTTCTGAGTATTGGCTCACTTTTTGAGCATCGGCTCAATTTTTAAGTATCGGCTCATTTTCAGAATATCAGCTCGATTTGTGCGGGTCGGGCAATGCACGACGTAGCGAAATTTGTTCCGCCAGCGTAGACCAGGCCCGTGCGGCTCGCATCCCTGCTCTACTGAGACAGGCTCTGATTAGTAGAGCCCGACCGCGCCACCCAGTCCACCAGCGCATCGAGCACGGCGCGGCCCTTGCCGTTGCCGATCAGCTCGCTGTTGATCATGGCCACCACCACGCATTGCTGACCCGTGGCATCGCGCACGTAGCCGGCCACCGCCACCACGTTGCGCAAGGTGCCGGTTTTCAGGCGCGCGCGCTGCGCCGCCGGGCTGTCGGCCAGGCGCCGGCGCATGGTGCCGTCGACCGCCGCAATCGGCAGGCTGCTCATGAATTCCGGCGACCAGTTGCTGCGCAGCCCCGCTTGCAGCACGCCAGCCATCTGCACCGCACTGATGCGCTCGATGCGCGACAGGCCCGATCCATTTTCCAGCACCATCCCCGTATCGTCGATGCCGCGCGCACGCATCCAGTCGCGCACGGTGCGGTCGGCGCGCGCCACCGTGGTTTCGCCGGGGATGGTGGCCAGCGCGCGGCTGCCCACCACCGGGTCCGCTTCCAGGCTGCCCAGGGTCAGGAACACGGTGCGCGCCAGGGTATTGTCGGAGCTCTTGTTGTAGTCGCGCACGATGTCGGGCAGGGTGCGCGACGCATGCTCGGCCAGCAGGCGCGTGGCCGGCGGACTGGCCGCTTCGATGGTCTCGCCCACCAGCACGCCGCCCAGGCGTTTCCAGGTGGCGCGGAACAGGCGGTCGAGGTAATCTTGGCGGTCCAGCACGTTGACGCGGTAGGTTTTGGTGCAGTGCTTTGGAAAGCTGCCCTTGAGCAGCACCGTAATCTTGCCGAGCCGGTCGCGCTGCACGTCGGGTTGCTTCCAGCCATTGGCCCAGCTGCCGCAGTCGGCGTCGACCAGGGTCATGGCCGCGCTGATTGTCACGCCGTCGAGCTCCGGATACGCCACCGCCGCCAGGGTGCGCGACCCCGAGCGCAGGTCCAGTTCGAGCATGTTCTTGTTGACCATCAGCGCGTCGGGAATCACGTTGGTGTAGGCCTCGGGCGATTCGTCGAACTGCGGCGCGCCGATGTCGGGCCGGGCCGGGTTGAACAGCTGGCGGTCCAGTACCAGGCGCCCCTCGATCTTGCGGATGCCCTGATTGCGCAGCGATTGCAGCATGCGTTCGAGCACCTCGCCGCTGAAGTCGGCATCGGCCCCGCCCCGCAGCACCAGGTCGCCGCGCAGCACGTCGCCGCTGACGCTGGGGCCGGCGCGCAGTTCGGTGCGTCCACGGAAGGCCGGCCCCAGCTGGTCGAGCGCGACCATCGTGGTCACCAGTTTCATGGTCGAGGCGGGATTGAGCGGACGCTCGGCCAGATGCGACAGCAGCGTCGCATCGCCGCGCAGCACCAGCGCGCTCATGGCATCTTCGGGAATGCTGGCATCAAACAGCAACTGGCTGACCGGCGCGGGCAGCTGGGCGCTGGCGGCGCCGGCAAAGGCCAGCAGGACGGCTAGGGCGAGTGGGCGTAGCATGGCCATGCTCCCGATCAGCCGAAGAACAGGTAAGCGACGCAGATGGCCGTGACGATGCCGGCGAAGTCGGCAATCAGCCCGCACGAAATCGCATAGCGCGTCTTGCGGATGCCCACCGAGCCAAAATACAGCGCCACGATGTAGAACGTGGTGTCGGCCGAACCCTGGAAGATGCAGGCCAGGCGCCCGACGAAGGAATCGACGCCGTAGGTGGTCATGGCATCGATCATCATCGCCTTCGATCCGCTGCCCGAAAGCGGCTTCATCAGCGCGGTGGGCAGCGCCGGGGTGAATTCGGTCGGCATGCCGAGGCTGATGAAGATCCACTCCAGCCCGCGCACGACAAAGCCGAGCACGCCCGAATTGCGGATCACGCTGATCGCCACCAGCATCCCCACCAGGTAGGGAATGATGGTCAGCGAGGTCTGGATGCCGCCCTTGGCGCCTTCGATGAAGGCTTCATACACGTTGACCTGCTTGCGCATGGCGCCGAGGATGAAGATGATGATGATCGAGAACAGGATCAGGTTGCTCGACACGCGCGACACCAGTTCGATTTCCGGCTTGGTCAGGTAATTGGTGAAAAAGAAGATCAGGGCGCAGATGGCGGCCGTCATCCCGCCCAGCCAGCCGAGCACGACGCGGTTGAGCAGGTTGATGCGTTGCTTGATCGACACCACGATAATGCCGGTCAGGGTGGCCACGTAGGTGGCGATCATGCAGGGAATAAAGATGTCGGACGGGTCCTTGGCGCCGAGAATGGCACGCTGGGCCATGATTGCCAGGGGAATCAGGGTCAGGCCGGAGGTGTGCAGCACCAGGAACATGATCTGGGCATTGCTGGCCGTATCCTTGTCGGGATTGAGCGTTTGCAAGCTTTCCATGGCCTTCAGCCCGAACGGGGTCGCGGCATTGTCGAGCCCGAGCAGGTTGGCGGAAAAATTCATCACCATGTGGCCGGTGGCCGGGTGTTCCTTCGGCACGTCGGGGAAGATGCGCGAGAAAAAGGGCGAGATCACCTTGGCCAGCCAGCCGATGGCGCCGGCCTTTTCGCCGATGTTCATGATGCCGAGCCACAAGGTCATCACGCCCGCCAGCGGCAGGGCAATGTCCATCACGCCCATCTTGGCCGACTCGAAGGTGCCGTCGACGATTTTCTTGAAAATCTCGGTATCGCCGAGGAAAATCCACTGCGCCAGCGCCGCCAGGAAGCCGACCAGGAAAAAGCCGGACCAGATGTAATTTAATGCCATATCGTATTCGTTTCGCGTTAGGGAGCCGATGTTGCAGCGAGAGTATAGGCGCAGGTTACCGCGAAATAATGAAACCATGCAGCTTGACTATGTAAAAAACGTGCGCGCGCCATCCTCGCCTATCATACGCATCGATATGTACCAGACCCGCCTGGACCCGCCATGACGATTTTCCGCCTTCTTGCCGCCGCTGCGGCCGCGCTGCTGCTCGCCGCCCCGTGCCCGGCGCAGGCGGCCGGCAAGGTCCTGCATACCTTGCTGACCACCAGCGAAACCGGGCTCGACCCGGCGGTGGCGTCCGACATCGCCACCCTGAGCCTGCTGGAAAACCTGTTCGACCCGCTGCTGCGCTACGATTACGACGCCCGGCCGGTGGCCCTGCGCGCCAACGCGGCCGCCGCGCTGCCGGAGGTGAGCGCCGATGGCCTGGTGTATACCTTCCGCCTGCGTCCCGGCATGCTGTTTAGCGCCGATCCTGCCTTCCGCGGCCAGCGCCGCGAGGTGACGGCGGCCGACTATGTGTACAGCCTCAAGCGCCTGTACGATCCGGCCCTCAAGTCGCCCTGGCTGTTCCTGTTCGATGGCAAGATCAAGGGCGACGCCGCGCTCAAGAGCGGCTTCAACCATGCCGCCGACATTGCCGGCCTGCAAGCGCCTGATCGCCACACCCTGCGCATCACCCTGGCCGCGCCGGACAAGAATTTTCTGTTTTACCTGGCGACGCCGGCCTCGGGTGTGGTGGCGCGCGAAGTGATCGAGGCCTGGCCGGGCCAGGCCGGCAACCATCCGGTCGGCAGCGGCCCGTTCCGCCTGGGTGAGTGGAAGCGCAGCGACAAGATCGTGTTGCTGGCCAACCACGACTGGGGTATCACCCGGCACGGCCGGCCCCTGCCGCTGCTGGACCGGGTCGAGGTGCGCATCGCCGAGGAATTCCAGGGCCGCATGCTCGGTTTCCTGGGCGGCGAGTACGATTATCTGGAGCAGGTGCCGGAATCGCTGACCGACATGGTCATCCGCAACGGCCAGCTCAAACCCGCGCTGGCGGCACGCGGCATCATGCTGAACCGCTTCCCGGTGCTGCAAACCTATTATATGTGGATGAACATGGAAGACCCGGTGCTGGGCGGCTACGGCAACGGCAAGGTGGCCCTGCGCCGGGCGATTGCGCTCAGCTACGACAGCGCGGAAGATATCGGCCTGCTCAAGAAAGGCTTCGCCCTGCGCGCCGAGTCGCCGCTGCCGCCGAATGTGCTCGGCTACGACCCCGCCTACCGCACCCCGGTGCCGTACAACAAGGCGCTGGCGCAGGCGCTGCTGGAGCGCTTCGGCTACCGCCAGCGCGACCCGGACGGGTTTCGGCGCGCTCCGGACGGCAAGCCGCTGACCCTGACCATGCACAGCGAGGCGACCGTCGTCGGGCGCCTGCGCGACGAGCTGTGGCGCAAGAACCTGAACGCCATCGGCTTGCGCGTGGTATTTCGGACCGACAAGAAGACCGAGATCATCAAGGCTTCGCGCCTGGGCAAGGTGCAAATGTTCGAGAGCAACTGGATCGCCGATTTTCCGGACGGCGACAATTTTTACCAGTTGCTGTACGGCGCCAACCGCGGCCGCGCCAACTACGCGCGCTTCAACTTGCCGGCCTATAACGAGCGCTACGAACAGGCGCGCCAGCTGGGCGACTCGCCGGCGCGCCAGAAGCTGTATGGCGAAATGAATCAGTTGATCCACGCCTACAACCCGTGGGTGCCGCTGACCCACCCGCTGTCGGCCGACCTGCAGCATCCGTGGTTAAAAAACTACAAGCGCCATCCTGTCGAATTCACCACGTGGCGCTACCTCGACATCGATCCGGAACAGCGCGAACGCGCCAGTAAAATGGCACGTTAATGCAGGGTGAATAGCGCCACAGGCCATGCCCTGAAGTTATAGTTGCCTCAGGAAATTTCATTAGCTGGCCTACCGGCGACCGCGTACGCTCGTTCGATTGATGACGTCTTGCCAAGAAAAACAAAGGAGAAACCGTGGAGTTAAAGAAGCTAGCGCAACTGATTGCCCTGATGTGCGTGGCCGGTCCGGCTGCGGCGCAGGCGGCGGACCAGCCGATGGCGCGCGTGGAAATCACCGGCAGCAGCATCAAGCGCATCGCCAAGGAAGGCGCCCTGCCGGTCGAAGTGATTTCGCGCAAGCAGATCGAAGCCCAGGGCATCGTCAACGCCGAGCAACTGATCGCCACCCTGAACATCAACGGCAATGGGTCCGACAACCTGGCCAGCAATGCCGACGTCACGTCCGGCTCGCAGCGCGGCAACAACGGCGCGTCCTCGGCCAACCTGCGCGGCCAGGGCGCCGACAGCACGCTGGTGCTGCTCAACGGGCGGCGCGTGGCCACCCACGGCATGAAAGGCTCGGCGGTCGACCTCAATTCGATTCCCTTCGCGGCGGTCGAGCGGGTGGAAGTGCTGAAAGACGGCGCCTCGGCCATCTACGGCACCGACGCCATCGGTGGCGTGATCAACTTTATCCTCAAGAAAAACTACAAGGGCCTGGAAGCGCAGGCGTTCACCGATGTCACCGAAGCGGGCGGCGGCAATATCGCCCGCTACCAGGTCACGGGCGGCTTTGGCGACTTGCAGGAGCAGGGTTTCAACCTGCTGTTCGCCGTTTCCACGGGCGAAAACAAGGCCTTGCGCGGCGACCAGCGCGACTTTGTCAACACCTTCCAGCCCGAGCGCGGCGTCTCGGTCGACACGCGCGGCACGCCGTTCGCCAATGTGTTCGCGACCAGCCTGGGCAACACCATTTTCAGCCGCGCCAGCAATACCGGACCGGTGCGGCGCGGCACCACGCAAGCCTATTCGGGCGTGAGCCTGCTGGACTTGCCGGGCGGCGCCGGCTGCAATTCCATCGATGGCATGGGCGCCTACGACGAGAAGCTGTGGGACACGCCGTCGGGCGGCCTGGGCTGCGCATGGGATACCGGACGTGCGGCCGTGCTGCAGCAACCTGTGAAAAACAGCAATTTCGTCACGCGCGCCACCATGCGCCGCGGCGGGCACGAATTCTTCGCCGAGCTGGTGGGCGCCAAGACCGAGGTGGCCAAGCGCTTCTCGCCCAACCAGGTCTCGCCGGGCGCAGCCACCTTCCCGGCCAGCTCGTTCTATCCGGGCACGGGCGCGGCCTACAACGAGGTGTTCAATGCCCTGGTGGCCGAATTTCCTTCGATCGAGGCCAACCGCGGCTTGCCGATCGCCTACCGCTGGCGCTGCATGGAGTGCGGCGACCGCGAAATCGCCACCGAAAGCCGTGCCGGCCGCCTGCAACTGGGCGCCGATGGCCAGGTTGGCAAATACGACTACAAGGTCGGCCTGACGCGCGCCACCAGCGAATCGGAATCGACCCTGGGCAATGGCTACAACTACACCGCTCCGCTGGCGGCCGCGCTCGGCAGTGGCCTCATCAATCCGTTCCTGACAGCCGGCGAGAAGCAGTCGCAGCAGGCGCTGGACCTGATCCGCGGCACCTCGGCCGCCGGCGTCGTGCTGTACGGCGGCAAGACCACCCTGACGGCCCTTGATGCCTCGCTGTCGGGCGAGGTATACACGCTGCCGGCCGGCCCGATCATGGCCGCGCTGGGCACCGATCTCCGCAAGGAAGAGTACAAATTCAATGGCGACCTGCGCAACCTCTCCGAGCGGCGCGCCATCCTCAACGCGCCCTTCGACGACGTCAATGTGCTGCCCCAAGTGAGCCGCGACATCCGCGCCGTCTACGCCGAAGTGCTGGTGCCGGTGACCAGGGAGCTGGACGTGACGGTGGCGGCGCGCCAGGATCATTATTCGGGCTTCGGCAACACGCTCAACCCCAAGGTATCGTTCCGCTACCAGCCAACCACGCAAGTGCTGTTCCGCGGTTCCTACAACGAAGGTTTCCGTGCACCGGCGTTCAACCAGTTATTCAACGGCATTACCGAATCGACTTACGCGGGCAAGGACCTGGCCGATCCGGGCAAGTGCGCCAGCGGCAAGGTCGACACCTCCAAGCCCGGCTGCGAATCGATCATGCCGATCGTCTACACCGGCGGCAGGGCCAACCTGGGGCCGGAAACGTCGAAACAGGGAACGGTCGGAGTGGTGTTCGAGCCCTCCCCGCGTTTCTCGGCAAATATGGATATCTGGGAAGTGCGGCGCTTCGACACCATCAAGGAAGTCGATCTGCCGGTCATGCTGGCCAACTACGAACTGTTTAAAAACCAATTTGGGCGCGATGCCGACGGCAACCTGGCGGTGATCGACCGGCGCTGGCTCAACACGGGCGCGGCAATTACGCGCGGCATCGAAATCGGCGCCCGCACCAATGGAAAATTGTGGGCTGGCAACTGGGCGGCCGGGGTGGATGGTTCCTACTTGCTCAAGAAAAAGAGCAAGCCATTGGAAACCGCGCCCTACAGCAAGGATGAAGTCGGCGTGTTCAGCTTCACCGGCGACCTGGGCCTGAAGTGGAAGCACACCGCCTACGTGACGTTTGCCAGGGGCGACTGGAGCGCCATGTTCCAGAACGTGTATCGCAGCGGCTACACCGACCAGGTGCTGCCGGGCGTGGCGAGCGGGCGCATCGTGCCGTCCAATTACAACGCCAAGGTCGACGCGTATTCCATCTTTCATGCCAGCCTGAGCTACACTGGCGTGAAAAACCTGAGCTTCACGGCCGGGATCAAGAACCTGTTCGACAAGGATCCGCCATTTGCGATCACCTACGACGGCAACACCGGGGCCGGCAGTTCATGGGAACCGCGGGTAGCCGATCCGCGCGGGCGTTCGCTGACCCTGATGGCCAATTACAAGTTCCTTTGATTCACCAGGCGGGCGGGCGGCTATGCCGTGCCGCCTTTCCCGAAAGCAGCCATGTCCAGTAGCGACAAGATCAGCCGGCGTGCCTTTGCCACGCTGGCGGCGGCCGTCATGCTGCCAGCCGGAGCCCACCATGCGCCACGTCCCATGCCGCGAAGCCTGATCAAACCACCCCGCCTGCGCGCGGGCGACGTGGTCGGCCTGATTGCCCCGGGCGGACGCACCAATGACGAGAGCATCGCCTATGCCGTGGCGCGCATCGAAGCGCTGGGCTTCCGGGTGCGGCTGGGGCCGAATCTGCGCGCCGTGCATGGCGGCTATGCCGGCGCGGTGCAGCAGCGCGTCAACGACCTGCACAGCATGTTCGCCGACCGCGAGGTGAGGGCGATCTGGTGCATCCGCGGCGGCTCGGGCTGCATTTCGCTGTTGGCGCACATCGATTACACCTTGATCCGCGCCAATCCCAAAATATTGCTGGGCTACTCCGACATCAGCGCGCTGCAGCTGGCCATCCTGAAACAGGCGCGGCTGGTGACTTTCCACGGGCCGGTGGCCTCGTCGGGTGTGTCGGAGTATTCGACCGAGCACATGCTGGCCGTGCTGATGCACCCGCAGGAAAGCTACACCATCCCGATGGCGCTGGAAAACAGCCGGCGCGCCCTGCTGGAACCGCATTTCGCCCTGCGCACCGTGACCAGCGGGCAAGCCACCGGCCCGCTCATCGGCGGCAACCTGAGCCTGGTCAGCGCACTGGTGGGCACGCCTTACGCGGCCGACTTCCGCAAAGCGATTCTGTTCCTGGAAGAGGTGAATGAAGCGCCCTACCGGATCGACCGCTGGCTGACCCAGCTCGACCTGGCCGTTGGCCTGGGCAATGCGGCGGCGGTCATGATCGGCATTTGCGACCATTGCGTACCGGAAGATGAAGAACCCTCGCTCACGCTCGACGAAACGCTGGACCAGCACCTGAAACCCTTGGTGGTGCCGGCGGTGAGCGGGTATTCGTTCGGGCATATCCGCCACCAGTTCACCCTGCCGGTCGGCGTGATGGCCCGGCTCGATACGGCGCGCCAGACGGTGACCCTGCTCGAGAGCGCGGTATCCTGATTAGCTGAGCAGAGCGGCCGCTCAGCCGCTCAGTGCGACACGATCTGCGACAGCACCGAAAATGCCGGCCCGGTCTGCGGCTGCTCCAGCAGCACGGTCAGCTCCGAGAAGGTACACATCATGGTGACGACGTTGATTTTGTTCCAGGCCAATTTTTTCAGCACGCCGTGATAGATGCCGGGCGTTTTCAGGGCGTCGGGATTGAGGCGCAGGGTCAGCGCCGTCAGGTTTTCCACCCGGGCAATATGGCGCTCGCTGGCAAAAGCTGATTCCACCATGTGGATCAGCGGCCGGCTGCACACCACCAGCATTTCATGCACCCCGCGCGTGACGGAGACAAAACTGCCCGGATGGCGCTCGGCCAGGGCCAGCAGTTCGCGCTGGCATTCGTTGCTGTTGTCCGAGAGCCGGTAGGTCACCAGGGTCAGATCGGTGCGCGTGGTCAGCTCGCTGGTGCGCGGCGAGAGCACGATCGGCGGCGAGGCCGTCGCCTGCGGCAGCCGCTCGGACAGCCGGCGCAGCGCCATCACCACCGCCGCCTGCCCCACCGGTTTCCACAAATCCGATTCGAGCTGGGGCCGCAGCTGGCGCGCCAGCTCCGACAGGTTGATCAGCCCGAGCGATATCCCTTCCGTCAGGAACGCCGATTCCGACACTATTTGCTCTACTTTGGTCGCGATCGAAAGCATCTCTCTCCGGTCCTCACTTGGGTAGCCGCCGCCCATCCAGCCGCGCGACGTACTCGGGACCAAGCCCTGTCTGCGGTGCATGTTTGTCGCTTTGTTACCGTGAATGGGTTCTCTTGGATTTCCCTACTGGGCACTACTGCCTGTTGCCAGTTCCTGCTGCGGGTGCGCTGTCGGTGAATCGTCAGGTCGACTGAGGTCCCTGGGGATCGGGCTTGGGCAACAGCACCGGGGGAGGAGACAAACATGCCCATGCGAAGGTGAAGTGTGACGTCATGATTTTCCCGTTAACTGATTGCGCTTTATCCGGAGTGTGCCCCGTGCGCTTTAATCCATGTCCCCTGAGAGTTTTTCCCGGCAACTGAGAACGAGTGTAGACCGCATCCCCGTTAAAACGCAATCGAATTGAAGCTGTTGACAGTGCGAATTGTTACATTTCCGCACGTCTTAGAGTACGCCGTCTAATTCTCGCGGATGTAGGAAAAATGCGTCACATTGATCTAGGTCAACAATACATTCTTCAGGCAATTGCATTAAGGACCGTCACGTTTCTGGAAAAGAATGTCTAAAACTGAACATTTGGTGTGCATACGACCAAATCACCCATTTTTTTGACTTGGCTTAAGAAACAGGAGTAGTGTGCATTCTCTCGCGTTCACCGGACCAACTCATCGGCGCGCTCGGGTGGCCGCCACAGCATACGTGGCCAGCAGTTATCTCATTCAATCACTGAACTATCAATGGAGAAATAATGAACTTCCGCAAAACATTGCTCGCTGCGTCGATTGCTGCTTTACCCTTGATGATGGTTGGTCAGGCGCTCGCCAGCGCACCGATCATGGCCGGGCCGACCGCCCTGCATTCGCCGCAACAGGGCCAGGCGCTGGTCGCCAAGCTGGCCGCCACCCGCGCCACCCACGGCCTCGATGCCGACCACGGTTTCTCCATTACCGTGCAGCACCCTGGCGTGATCGGCACGCGCATCAGCCGCGCCGCCCACACCTACAAAGGCGTGCGTGTATTCCAGTCCGAGTCGGTGGTGGTGACCAACGATGCCGGCGAGATCGTCAGCGAGTCGATTTCCGACCGCCGTTCGGGCCTGGGCCAGGGCAGCGGCGGCAATGCCGCCCTGCGCGCGCGCAGCGCCGGCTTGAATGTGGTGCCGCAAATCCAGAGCGCCGCCGCGATCGACACGGTGGTCAAAAAAGTGTCGCCGAACGGTGTACACCATGCGCCGCCAAGCGCCGAACTGATCATCTATCCGACCGTCGTGACCAAGCGCGCTCCCGGCGCCCTGAACAAGTCCGAAGCCCAGCTCAACGCCCTCGACCTGGTCGAGGAAGTGAGCGGCTACGAGCTGGCCTACCTGGTCAAGACGCGCATGATGGAAGGAATCCATCCGGTCTACTACGACACCATCGTCAGCGCCGCCGACGGCCGCGTGATCAAGCAATGGAAAGCGCTGCAGACCGTGGCCGGCACCGGCAAGAGCCAGTACAACGGCACCGTGCCGCTCAACACCAGCCTGTCGGGCAGCACCTACTCGCTGAAAGATCCGTCGCGCGGCACCGGCGGCACCCACGGCATGATGGCGATCACCAACGCCAACAAGGGCACCAGCGCCGGCGCGGTCTACACCAACTCCACCAACGACTGGGGCGACGGCTTGCAGTACAACGGCGGCAGCACCACCAACGCCAACGGCCAGACCGCGGCCGTGAACGCCATGTGGGGCTTGATGAACACCTACGACACGCTGAAAAACGTGCTCGGCTGGCAATCGCTGGATGGCAACAACACCTCGACCTACATCGCCGCCCACGTCAACAGCAACTATGACAACGCCTACTACAGCGATGCCTGCAAGTGCATGTTCATCGGCGACGGCGGCAGCATGTTCACCAGCCTCGGTTCGATCGACGTGATCGGCCACGAAATGGGCCACGGCGTGACCAACGCCACCTCCGACCTGACCTACTCCGGCGAATCGGGCGGCCTGAACGAGTCGAGCTCGGACATCACCGGCGAAGTGGTGGAAGCCTATGCGCGCGCGGGCGGCACCGGCTCGGTCATTCCGAATACCGGCAACGACTGGATGATGGGCAAGGAAATCGCCAAATCGGGCAACCCGCTGCGCTACATGTACAAGCCTAGCCTGGACGGCAAGAGCCCGAACGCCTGGAGCAGCACCATCAAGAACCTCGACGTCCACTACAACAGCGGCCCGAACAACCGCATGTTCTATTTCCTGTCGCAAGGTTCGAACGCCACCTCCTCGTCCGACTACTACAGCCAGTACCTGGTCAAGAGCCCGGCCGCGATGACCGGTATCGGCACCGACAAGGCTTTCCGCATCTGGTTCAAGGCCGCCACCACCAAGTTCACCGCCTCGACCAACTACGCCGATGCGCGTAACAAGGTGCTCGCCGCGGCCCAGGAACTGTATGGCGTGGGCAGCAAGGAAGCCATTGCCGTCACCCGCGCTTACGCGGCCATCAATGTCGGCGCCGACATCGATGAAACCACCACGCCGGGCGGCGGCGTCACGATCAGCTCGCAACCGTCGAGCGTCACCGTGACAGCCGGCGCGACCGCGACGTTCTCGGTCACCGCCACCGGCGGCACCGCACCGTACAAGTATCAGTGGCTGCGTAACGGCACGGCCATTGCCGGCGCCACCTCGGCCACCTACAGCCTGACCGCGCAAACCGCCGACAGCGGCGCCGTGTTCAGCGTGCGCGTGACCGATTCGGCCACCAGCCCGACCACCGCCACCAGCTCGAATGCGACGCTGACGGTGGGCGGCGGCGGCGGCGGTACCACCGAGCGCATCGTCAACGGCGGCTTCGAGTCGGGGACCAACGGCTGGGCCGGCACCACCGGTGCCATCGGTACCTTCAGCGGCCAGTCCGCCTACGAAGGCGCACGCTACGCATGGCTGGGCGGTAATGGCGTGACCCGCACCGAAACGATCACCCAGTCGGTCGCGATTCCGGCCGCGGCCACCTCGGCTTCGCTGAGCTTCGCGCTGCACATCGATACGGCGGAAAACGAAAACGTGGTCTACGACAGGATGACTGTCACGGTCAAGAATGCGGCCGGCACCACCCTGGGCACCCTGGCAACCTACACCAACCTGAACAAGGCTGCCGGTTACCAGGTCCGTACCTTCAACCTGCTGCCGTACAAGGGCCAGACCGTGACCCTGTCGTTCTCGGCGCGTGAAGACTCGTCGCTGCAAACCTCGTTCGTGGTCGACAAGGTAAGCCTGCTTACCCAATAAACCGGGTGACCCCACAAGAGGATGGCTGGCTGTCCGTCCTCTTTTTTCAGCTCCGGCTTCGGCCGGGGCTATTTTTCTTTTAAGGAGCCGTGATGTCACCTGGATAACCAGGCCGAATGCGAAGCAAGGAGTCAATCAGTACAAAGGGTCAACCATGCAGTTTCAACTCCAGGTCCAGGCCGCTGCCGCCGCAGGCAGCCGCCAGCACATCGCCATCGATGCCCCCAGCGAAGCCGATGCCATCCGCATTGCCGCGCGCAAGGGCTGGCGCGTTCTCGCGATCGAGCGCCCGCAGGCGCCGGCCGAACCGCGCCGCAAGCACGCGTTTCCCTTGATGCAGTTCAGCCAGGAACTCCTGGCACTGCTGGAAGCGGGGCTCAACCTCACCGAAGCCATCGCCACCTTGCACAACAAGGAAACCCAGCCCGGCACGCGCGCCACCATCGGCGCCATCTTGCAAACCCTACAACAGGGCAAGAGCCTGTCGGATACCCTGGGCGACTTCCCCGCCATCTTCCCCGAAATTTACGTCGCCACCGTCCACGCGGCCGAGCGCTGCGGCAATTTGCCCGAAGCCCTCGGCCGTTTTGTCGCCTACCAGCTGCAGTTCGAGGCGATCCGCAAGAAGCTGGTGTCGGCCGCCATCTACCCGGTCATGCTGCTGGTGGTCGGCAGCCTGGTCACCCTGTTCCTGCTCGGCTACGTGGTGCCCAAGTTCAGCGTGGTGTACGAAACCTCGGGGCGCGATATCCCCTGGGCCTCGAAAATGATGCTCGGCTTCGGCCAGGTCATGTCGGCCCATCCCTTCCTGTTTCTCGGAGCGCTGGCCGCGCTGGTGGGCGGCCTGGTGTTTGCCCTCGGCCACCCGGCCATTCGCCAGCGCCTGATCCTCGCACTGCTGCGCCTGCCGGTGCTGTCCTCGCGCGCGGCCGAATTCCGGCTGGCGCGCTTTTACCGCGCGCTGAGCCTGCTGCTGCATGCGGGCATTCCCTTGTCGAAAGGGCTGGCGATGGTCTCGGCCATGCTCCTCCCCGGCCAGCAGCAGCAGCTCGACGCCGCGCGCCGCGCGGTGCAGGAAGGCTTGCCGTTCTCCAGCGCGCTGGAACAGAACCAGCTGGCCACGCCGGTCGCCCAATCGCTGCTGAAAGTGGGCGAAAACACCGGCCGCCTGGGCGACATGCTGGAGCGCTCGGCCCGTTTTCACGATGAAGAATTCGCGCGCTGGGTCGACTGGGCCTCGCGCCTGCTCGAACCGCTGCTGATGACCTTCATCGGCGTGGTCATCGGCGGCGTGGTGGTGCTGATGTACATGCCCATCTTCGAACTTGCCGGGAGCCTGTCATGAACGCCCCTGATTTTCCCCACAAGCCGGTGCTGGGCGCGCCGCTCACGGCCGCGCTGGTGCAGCAGGCGCGCCTGGCAGCGCTGGCCCAGGGCCGGCCGATGCTCGCCGTGCTCGAAGAGATGACCGGCGCCGAGCCGGAGGTGTTCATCGCCCAGCTGGCCGCGCTGTTTTCCTATCCGCTATGGACCATTAGCGCGCTGCAGGCCGGCACGCCCGCCTTCGGCCTGATGCCCTACACCGACTGCGCCCAGCGCGAGTGCGTGCTGATGGAAGGTCCCGCCGGCGTTCCGGTGCTGGTGCTGGGCGACCCGTTTGCCGACGATACCCTGCAGTGGGCCGACGCCGCCCTGCACGGCGGCTTTTCCGTGGCGCTGACGCACCCGGACGAACTGACCGCCTACCTGGCGCAGCAGGAAAACGTGCAGCAAGCCATGGCCGGCATGGCCGGCGACGCCGACCAGGTCGAAAGCCTGGACCAGAGCATCGAAGACATTTCGCTGGTGCGCATCAGCGAAGACAGCAGCCCGGTGGTCAAGCTGGTCAACTCCACCATCTACGACGCGCTCAAGTTCCAGGCCAGCGACATCCACCTCGAATGCGACGGCGACAAGCTGATTATCAAATACCGGGTCGACGGCGTACTGGTGCAGGCCGGCCAGGTGCACGGCTTGCAGATGGCCGAACAGATCATCTCGCGCATCAAGGTCATGGCGGACCTGGACATCGCCGAGCGCCGCATTCCGCAGGATGGCCGCTTCAAGGTGCGCGTCAAGGGCGCCGAGATCGATTTCCGCGTCTCGATCATGCCGAATATTTTTGGTGAAGATGCGGTGCTGCGCCTGCTGGACCGGCGCGCCCTGACCGAAGCGGCCCAGTCGCTGCGCCTGGAAAGCCTGGGCCTGAACGCCGACGCCATTGTGCTGATCCGGCGCCTGGCGGCCAAGCCGCACGGCATGCTGCTGGTGACCGGGCCGACCGGCTCGGGCAAGACCACCACCCTGTATGCGGCCATCACCGAGATCAACACGGGACGCGACAAGATCGTCACCATCGAAGACCCGGTCGAATACCGGCTGCCGCGCGTGCTGCAAATTCCTGTCAACGAAAAGAAGGGATTGACCTTCGCGCGCGGCTTGCGCTCGATTTTGCGGCACGACCCCGACAAGATCATGATCGGCGAAATCCGCGACGACGAAACCGCGCAGATCGCGGTGCAGGCCGCGCTCACCGGCCACCTGGTGTTTACCACCCTGCATGCGAATAACGTGTTCGACGTGGTCGGGCGCTTCCTGCACATGGGCGTGGACGCCTACAGCTTTGCCGCGGCCCTGAACGGCATCGTGGCGCAGCGCCTGCTGCGCCTCAATTGCGAACACTGCGCGGTGGAAGTGCCGCCCGACGCCGACGAATTGCGCGACAGCGGACTGACGGCAGCACTGGTAGCCGGCTGGCGCTTCAAGGCCGGCGCGGGCTGTGGTCACTGCCGCGGCACCGGCTACAAGGGCCGCAAGGCGGTGGCCGAAGTACTGATGCTCAACGACGCCATGCGCGAAATGATCACCACGCGCGCCCCGGTCAGCCGCATGAAGGAAGAAGCGTCGCGCGCCGGCTTGCGCCTGGTGCGCGAAGCCGCGTTGGACCTGGTGCGCCAGGGAGAAACTACATTGATGGAGCTTAACCGTGTCACTTACTGAAATCTTCTCCAGCCGCACCGTGTGCGTGGCCCTCGCCCCAGATCTGCTCACCGCCGTGGTCCGCAGCGGCAAGCGCATCGTCGCCCACAGCGAAGTACGAATTCCCCTCGACCAGGCCGACGGCAAATGGGATGGCGCGCTGGCCGCCTTCGGCGCTTACCTGCGCACCGCCGGCGTGACTCTGAAAGGCGTGCCGGTCTCGGTGGCGCTGACCACGCGCTGGTGCCAGCTGGCCATGATCCCGTGGAGCGACGCGTTGCTGCACCAGGATTCGGCGCAGCGCTTCCAGCAGGCGCAGTTCGTCGGCATCTACGGCGACGCCGCGCGCGCCTGGTCCATCGTGTGCGACGACGCGCCGTACGGCCAGCCGCGCCTGGCCTGCGCCATCGAGCGCGACTTCCTGCAAGGCTTGCAGGACGTGGCGCGCGAGTGCGGCCATCCGTGCGTGGCGATCGAATCGGTGTTGTCGATCACCTGGCGCGCCATCGCCTCGAGCCACCCGCAGGCGTTCGCGCTGGTCGAACCGGGCCGCCTGGTGCTGGCCGCCGCCGCCAACGGCCGCATTCACGCGGTGCAGGCGCAAGCCCTGCGCGGCCCGTGGGAGAGCGAACTGCCGCAGGCCTGGCAGCGCTGGACCCTGCGCGCGCCCGAGCTGGGCGAAATCGCGCAGGTGGCGCTGGTCAGCCTCGACGAGCGCCCGGCGCTGCACGCCTTGCCCGACTATTTCGAGACGGTCAAGCTGCCGCCGGCGCCGGCGCCCGGTTACGCCGCCGTGGCGATGATGGGGTGCTGAAATGGCGCTGACCCAACTCAATTTCGTGCAGGGCGCCCAAACGCCCAAGGGCTGGCGCCTGGCGCTGCTGGCGGGCGGCCTGCTGGCGCTGGCCGTGGCCGGCATCGACTGGGTGCTGCAGGCGCGCCACGCCGGCGCGCTCGAAGCGCAGCTGGCGCTGGTGCAGCCGCGCGAAGCGCCGCGCGCGCGCCTGTCGGAAGCCGACCAGCGCGCCCAGGACCGCCAGCTGGCCATCATCGGCGACGCCGTGCGCCAGCTCAACCTGCCGGTCACGCGCCTGGTCAAAACCGTGCAGGCCCCGGCCGACATTCACGTCGCGCTGCTCGGCATGGACCTCAACAGCAAGCCGGAGGCGGGCGCGCAGCAGGGTGGCGGCGGCAGCGCCGCCGGCGGCCTGAAAATCGCGGCCGAAGCCGAAACCGCGGGCGACATGATGAACTACGTCGCCTATCTCAACGAGCAGGCCCTGTTCACCTCCGTGTACCTGGTCAAGCATGAATTGAACGGCGCGGCGCCGAACCGGCCGTACCGTTTTCAACTGGAGGCGCAATGGCAGGATTAAAAATCGCCAGCAGCGGACAGCAGGCGGGGGCGCCGTCGATGCTGGCCGCGCGCATGGGCTGGGAAGCGCGGCGCATTGGCGCGCGCCTGGGCTGGGGCGCCGCCGCCGGCGCCTGCGCGCTGGCGGCCGCCGCCCTGTGCGCATGGCAGTCGCAGCGCCTGCAGGCGCGCCAGTACGACCTGGCGCAGCAAATCAGCGCCGCGCGCACAGCCCAACCGGCGCAGCAGCGGGTGGCGCTGCCGGACGGCGCGCGCCGCGTGGCGGCCTTCTACGCCTACCTGCCGGCGCACGACACGATTCCCGACCTGCTCAAGCAGCTGGTCGACGTGGCCGCCAAAAACGGCGTGGTGCTGGCCAAGGCCGACTACAAGGCGCAGGCCGAAGATGGCGCCGCGTTCATGCGCTACCAGATCACCCTGCCGATCAAGGCCGACTACGCGAAGGTGCAGGCGTTCATCGTCGGCGCCTTGCGCGACATGCCGGCCCTGACGCTCGATTCCGTGACATTCAAGCGCGAGCAGATCGACACCGGCGAGGTCGAAGCGCGCGTGCATTTCAACCTGCTGGTCAGGACGGCTGTGGCAAAAGGAGGACGCCGATGAAAAAAATGACGATGGCGGTGGCGCTGGGCGCGACCCTGCTGGCCTGCTATTTCGCGCCCGACGACGATACCGACATGATCCCGCCGGCCCAGGCGCGCACCATCGCGCCGGCACCGGCGGTGGTGGTGCAGGCACCGCTGGTGGAGCCTGAGGCGCCGCTGCTGGAAATCCGCCCGCGCACGCAGGACGAGGAGCTGGGCAACGCCTTTGCGCGCCAGAGCTGGCAGGCGCAGGTGACCGACGCCGCACCGGTCAAGCCGGCCGACAGCGCCGTCACCAAGCCGGTGCAGGCCAGCGCGCCCGGCAACGCGGGCGGCGCGCCGGAGCTGCCGATCCGCCTGCTCGGGCGCTTCCTCGACGATGGCAGGCAGGCGTACTTCCTGCAGGTCGAGGAACGCAACGTGGTGGCCTATGTGGGCGATAAGATCGACGAGAGCTACACCTTCGACAGCGCCGGCGACGACACGCTGACGTTCACGTATCTGCCGCTCCGGAAGAAACAAACACTCGCAGTAGGGGAGATGAATTGAATCACACATTAGCGAAGAAACTGGCGGGAACGCCCTTGCGCATGCTTGCACTAGCCGTGGCGCTGAGCGGCTGCGCCGGCCCGCAGACCTTCAAGGAAGGCAAAGCCCTGCTCGAACAGGGGCATATCGAACAGGGCCTGGCCAAGCTGGAAGAAGCCGTGCGCCAGGAACCCGGCAACGCCGAATACCGGATTGGCCTGTTGAACCGCAAGGCCAGCATCGTCAATGCCTTCAACGGGCGCGCCGAGCAGCTGCGCCAGCAGGGCAATTTCGCCGAGGCCGAAAAGCTGTCGGCCCAGGTGCTGGCGATCGACCCCGCCAATACGGTCGCGCAGCAGGGCATGCAGGCCATCGCGCTGGAACAGCGCCACAAGGAGATGGTGGCCGGCGCCGAGGCATCGTGGCGGCGCGCCGGCGAGGCCGACCTGGCGCAGGCCCTCGACACGCTGCGCGTGGTGCTGCAGGAGCGCCCCAACCAGCGCGACGCGCTGGCGCTGAAAAGCCGCATCGCCGACGAACAGGCCAAGAAGGGCGCGGGCAGCGGCAAGCTGGCCGCCGCCTACCGCAAACCGGTGACGCTGGAGTTCCGCGACGCGCCGGTGCGCTCGGTATTCGACTTCCTGGGCAAGGTCTCGGGGCTGAACTTCGTGTTCGACCGCGACGTCGACCCGGCCCTGCGCACTACCATCTCGGTACGCAATACCAGCCTGGAAGAAGCGATCCGCATGCTGCTCTCGGCCAACCAGCTCGAACAGACCGTGACCGGCGAGCGCGCCATCACGATCTACCCGAACACGGCGCAAAAGGTGAAGGATTACCAGCAGCTGGTGGTGCGCAGTTTTTATCTGACCAACGCCGACGCGAAGACTGTCTCGTTTTCGATCAAGACCCTGCTCAAGGCCAAGGACATCGTCACCGACGACCGTCTCGGCATCATCATGATGCGTGACACGCCCGACATGATCCGCATGGCCGAACGCATCATCGCCATGCAGGACATGGCCGACCCGGAAGTGATGCTCGAAGTCGAGGTGCTGGAAGTGAAACGCACGCGCCTGATGGAACTGGGCATCCGCTGGCCCGACAAGGCCACCCTGAGCCTGGCCAGCGGGGGCGAGTCCCTTTCACCGCTGACTGTCGCCAGTCTGGGCGGGATTAACCGCGGGCGCATCAACGTTGCCATCGGCAGCGCCACCATCAACGCCAACCAGGTCGACACCGACGGCAATATCCTGGCCAACCCGCGCATCCGCGTGCGCAACAAGGAAAAGGCCAAGATCCACATTGGCGACCGGGTGCCGGTGATCACCGTCACCACCAACAATGGCGTCAGTTCGGAAAGCGTGAATTACCTCGACGTGGGCCTGAAGCTCGATGTCGAACCGAATGTGAATCTCGACGATGAAGTGGCGATCAAGATCAATCTGGAAGTGAGCACGGTGGTCAAGGAAATCATCAGCAAACTGGGCACGCAGGCTTATCAGATCGGCGCGCGCACGGCAGGCACGGTGCTGCGCCTGAAGGATGGCGAGACGCAGGTGCTGGCGGGCCTGATCAGCGACGAGGACCGGCGCAGCGCCGACAAGCTGCCGGGCTTCGGCGACCTGCCGGTGCTCAAGCGCCTGTTCGGCAGCCAGAAGGACGATACCTCGCGCAGCGAGATCGTGCTGTCGATCACGCCGCGGATCTTGCGCGGCCTGCGCCGGCCCGACCTGATGACCGCGCAGTTCGACTCGGGCACCGAATCGAATGTGGGCGGGCGCGGACCGGGTCCTGGCGGCGGATCGCCGGCCGCCGGCCCCCAGCCGGCAGCCCAGGCGCCCGAGGCGCCGCCGCCGGCGCAGCCAGCGCAGCCATCGCAGCCGGAAGCGGGGCCGTCGCCCATGACCGGCGGCGATGAAGCGGCGCCGCAGCCGCCCGCCGGCGACAGCCCGACCGGAACCGGAACCGGAACCGGAACCGGAACCGGAACCGGAACCGGAACCGGCAAGCCGCCCGGCACCGATGCGCCGCGCAAGGTGATCCAGTGAAGGCGCGCGGCTTCACTTTCATCGAGCTGATGATCACGCTGGCGATCATGGGGACGCTGGCGGTGGTGGCGGTGCCGATGGCGCAGGTGGCGGTGCAGCGCGAAAAGGAGCGCAGCCTGCGCAGCGCGCTGATCGAAATCCGCGAGGGACTCGAAGCGTACAAGAAGGCCGCCGATCTTGGCCGGATCAAGATCGCGGTGGGCGATTCGGGCTATCCGAAAAAGCTGGAGGAACTGGTCGAGGGCGTGCCCGACCAGCTTAGTCCCGCCAAGAAGAACATCTATTTCCTGCGGCGCCTGCCGCGCGATCCGTTTGCCGTCCAGGACGAGGGACGCGCGGCCGATACCTGGGCCAAGCGTTCGTATTCGTCGCCACCGGACAATCCGAGGGAGGGCGAGGACGTGTTCGACGTCAGCTCGCGTTCGGCGGCGACGGGATTGAACGGCGTGCCGCACAAGCTGTGGTGAGGGTGATGAACATGAGAAGAAAACACAGTGGATTTACCCTGGTCGAACTGCTGGTGGTGATGGCCATCATCGCGACCTTGCTGACGATTGCCGTGCCGCGCTATTTCGGCTCGGTCGACAAGTCGAAGGAAGTGGCGCTCCAGGAAAACCTGAACGTGCTGCGCCTCGGGATCGACAAATTTTACGGCGACAAGGGCGTGTATCCGGCCTCGCTGAGCGACCTGGTGACGCACAAGTATTTTCGTTCGGTGCCGGTCGACCCGATCACCGAATCGAGCGTGACGTGGCAGCCGGTGGCGTCCCTCGATCCGGACAAGCCGGGCGTGGCCGATATCCGCAGCGGCGCGCGCGGCAAGACGCGCGCGGGCGTACCGTATGAGCAGCTGTAAGCGCGGACCTCGGAGCGGACCCGATGGCGGGTTCGCGTACATCTGGACCCTGCTGCTGGTGGCCTTCATGGGGGTCGGCAGCAGCATCGCCAGCGAACTGTATTCGACCTCGGTGCGGCGCGACAAGGAGCGCGAGCTGCTGTTCATCGGTCACGAATTTCGCGCCGCCATCGCGCGCTATCATGACAGCGCCGCGGGCGGGCCGCAGATGTATCCATTGACCCTGCAGGAACTGATCAAGGACCCGCGCTTCCCGAACGCCAGGCGCCACCTGCGGCGCCTGTACGCCGACCCGATCACCGGCAAGGCCGAGTGGGGCTTGATCAAGGTCGAGGGCCGCATCGTGGGCGTGCATTCGCTGTCGCAGCGCGCGCCCATGAAGGTCGATAATTTCGACGAGCACGACAGCGGCTTTCGCAACAAGGGGCGCTATGCGGACTGGGTGTTCGTGTACCCGCACGATATGTTCATCGCGCCGCAGGAGGGCGAGGAAGGCAAGAATGGCGGCCCGCTCCGCATCGGCGTCTTGCCCACGCCGGGCGCGCCGCGCTGACCCCGGGAGGGAACGGGACATCAAACCGCAGCGGAAGAAGTAGCTCTGAAAAATTATAGAAGTGCCGTATGAATCAGTCCGTACCCAGCCTGCGGCAAATGGTGCGCAACAATGGCCCGCCCGCCGCCCAGGCATGGCACAGGGAGTGGGCCGGGGCGTTCAGTTCAGGTTAGTCCGAAAGCTCATCGTGTAAGGAAAGGCCATGGAACAGGGCTTGCCCGAGCAGCGCGCTGGTTTATATTTTTCCTTCATGGCGACAAAGCCTGCCAGTTTCGCTATGTCAGGGTTGGGCGACAGGTGGATATTTGCCGTCTCGGCGTTGCCTTCGCTATCGACCATGACCACCATCGACAGCACGCCCTCGGCCGGATTTTTGGCATTCAGTTTTTGGATGGCGCGAAAAATGTTTCCAGTACCGCGCAGCGGGTACGGCGGCTCGTCGCTATCGTCGAGCATGCGATACCAGCCCCGGACGAGATGCCGCTGTTCCTCGGTCAACGCGTCGTACGAGGCGTCGAACGGGATGGCGGAACCGTCGGCGATGGTGCGCGGGATATTGCTGCCCACATGAGGCACCTCTTCCTTGAGGCTGTGTTTTCCGGACGGTGCGGCCGGGGCCGGCCGCGGGGGTGCGCCGACTGGCCGTCCTGCGACGAATTCACCCTCCACGCGGCGCCCGCTCGAATAGAGCGCCACCCCCTGACCGTGAAAGTCGTTATCTTTCCATTCGCCGTCATAGCGCCCGCCCAAGGTATAGACGATGGATCCCTTGCCGCTGCGCTTGAAATTTTTCCACTCGCCGGTGTAGCGGTCGCCCAACTGGCTGACCGATACCGCCTTGCCGTGAACCCGGCCATTCTGAAACTCGCCGCTGTATTCCATGCCCGACTTTAATGTCATGTAGCCTTTGCCGTTGGGCATGCCGCGCTCGACCATGCCCTCATACAGCATGCTCACTTCGCCGTCCTTGCGCGCTTCGATGATGCCCTTGCCGTGGGCATAGCCATCCTGGCATGGCCCCTGCCAGCGGACCGTCACCTTGTCCACTTCCGGGTAGCCGAGCTTGCATGTTTCCGCTGCGCTGGCGGCCATCGGAAGCATCAGGGCGCACATCAGGATCGGTATCGGGCGGGGCAGCATGGGCATATCGGGTTCTTTCATTGATTGACGATGAGGTAGTGGAGTTGCCGCTCCGGAATGGTTCCGCACGGCCCCAGGCATATTGTCCGGCTGCGCGCCGGTTCCGTCAGAACCAGCTGCGGTTAAAGACCATAGTGTACGGGAAGGCCATCGCGCCGGCATCGGATACCGGAATATCGCTTGACCGCCCAGCGTATCAGAGCTTGCGTACCTTGCGCGACATAAAAGTGTAGGCCAGCGCCTCGCCGTCGATGCGGAACATGTCGGCCATTTCGCCGGTCCGCACGAAACCGCAGCGCGCATACAGCTCGCGCGCCGGCACGTTCACCGACAGAACTTCCAGGTCGATCCAGTCGAGCCCCGCCTCGCCGGCGGCCCAGATGGCCGCCACGTCGATCAGACGCGCCCCCAGGCCCTGCTTGCGGGCGTCGCGCTGTACGCCCATGCCGAGCAGCGCGCGATGCGCGCAAGCCCCTTCAGGACGTGCACGCAGGTCGATGTGGCCGGCGATGCCGCCCTGCGCGTCGAACGCGAGCCACAGGCGTCGCCATCCGGGCTGCCCAAGGGCGGTCGTGGTGGCGCTGCGAAAGGCGCTTTCGCGCTCGGGCCCGAAGCGCGAGGCGGCGCGCGCCATCGGCATGAACAGCGCCGTGGCGCCGCTGCCATTGTCACGCAGGTGGTCGTTCAGATAGGCGAAGAAGGCGTCCAGATCCTCGCTGGCCGCCGCCCGGATGACCGCGTCGCCCGCCATGCTTACAGCGCCCGCGCGATCAGGATTTTCTGGATGTCGCTGGTGCCTTCGTAGATCTGGCACACGCGCACGTCGCGGTAGATGCGTTCGACCGGGAAGTCGCTCACGTAGCCGTAGCCGCCGTGCACCTGGATCGCATCCGAGCAGACCCGTTCGGCCATTTCGGAGGCGAACAGCTTGGCCATCGCGGCTTCCTTCAGGCACGGCAGGCCGGCATCCTTCATCGACGCGGCGTGGCGGATCAGCTGGCGCGCGGCTTCGATCTGCGTGGCCATATCGGACAGTTTGAACTGCACCGACTGGTGCTCGAAAATGGGTTTGCCGAAGCTTTCGCGCTCGCGCGCATACACCAGCGCCGCCTCGAACGCGGCGCGCGCCATGCCGACCGCCTGCGATGCGATGCCGATGCGTCCACCCTCAAGACCGGACAGGGCGATCTTGTAGCCCTGGCCTTCTTCGCCAATCAGGTTGGCGGCGGGGATGCGGCAGTTCTCGAACAGGATCTGCGCGGTGTCCGACGAATGCTGGCCCATCTTCTGTTCCAGGCCGGCCACGATGTAGCCGGGGGTGGCCGTCGGCACCCAGAACGCGCTGATGCCCTTCTTGCCGGCCGCCTTGTCGGTGACCGCCATGACGATCACCACGTCGGCGTATTTGCCGCTGGTGATGAACTGCTTGGTGCCGTTCAAGACGTACTCGTCGCCGTCGCGCGTGGCGGTGGTGTGCAGTGCCGAGGCGTCGCTGCCGGTATGCGGCTCCGTCAACGCGAACGCGCCCAGCATCTTGCCTTGGGCGAGGGGCCGCAGCCACTGCTCTTTTTGAGCGTCGTTCGCATACATCATGGCGATGCTGCACACCGGGCAGTTGTTGACCGAGATGATGGTCGAGGTACCGCCGTCGCCGGCCGCGATTTCTTCGAGCACCAGCGCCAGCGAGACGTAATCGAGGCCGGCGCCGCCCAGTTCCTCGGGCACGGCCACGCCGAAGGCGCCCAGCGCGGCCAGTTCCTTCAGTTCGTCCTTGGGAAAGTAGTGCTCCTTGTCCCAGCGCGCGGCGTTGGAAGCAAGGCGCTCCTGCGAAAAGCTGCGCAGGGCGTCGCGGATCATCTGGTGTTCTTCGGTCAGTATCATAGGTTTCGCTAGGTTGGGCTTACCAGGGAATTGGCGTGCCGTCGTAATTGAGGAATGCACCGTTGGCGGCAGCATCGATGCTGGCCAGGGTGGCGCGCAGGCCGGCCGCGCTTTGTTCGGGCGTGATGTCGGCGTCACGGCCGCCCATGTCGGTCTGGACCCAGCCCGGATGGAAGGCCACGCAGGTCGCGCCCTTGGGGCCGAAGCGGATGCTGGTGTCGACCAGTACCGAATTTAACGCCGCCTTGCTGGCGCGGTACAAGGTGCCGGAGGCGCTGCTGCGCGCGCCGATCGACCCCATGCGCGAGGAGATCACGGCCAGCTTGCCGCGCGCCTCGGCCACCATCGGCGCGATCACGGGCAGCAGGCGCAGGGCGGAGAGCACGTTGGTGTGCATGACGGTGTCAAAGTCGGCCTGGGTTGGAAAGCCGTCGTGGCGCGGGCCGTACACGCCGGCGTTGAGGAACGCGGCGTCGAGCAGTTCGCCGTCCAGGTTCCAGCCCAGCGCGGCGATGGAGTCGGCGCTGGTGACATCGAGCTGGTACGGGTGCACCCCCATGGCGCCGAGCGCCGTGCAGTCTTCGCTTTTGCGGGCGGTGGCGATCACGCGCCAGCCGTCTGTCAGGTACTGGCGCACCAGTTCGCGGCCGATGCCGCGCGAGGCGCCGATGATCAGTGCTGTTGGCATTTAGTCTCTTAGTTGGGAATCGCGTATACGCAAGCCTGCCGCTAACCTCCGATCCGTCGTTCCCGCGCAGGCGGGAACGACGGCTCTTGGAAGCGAGCCGCTGTAACTACATCATTTCAAACGCCATCGCCGTCGCTTCGCCGCCGCCGATGCACAGCGAGGCCACGCCGCGCTTGCCGCCGGTTTTCTTCAGGGCGCCGAGCAGGGTGACGATGATGCGCGCGCCGGAGGCGCCGATCGGGTGGCCCAGCGCACAGGCGCCGCCGTGGATGTTGACCTTGTCGTGCGGGATATCGAGTTCGTGCATCGCCGCCATCGGCACCGCCGCAAACGCTTCGTTGATTTCGTACAGGTCCACTTCCGATGGCTTCCAGCCGGTCTTGGCGAACAGCTTTTGCAGCGCGCCGATGGGGGCCGTGGTGAACAGGTTCGGTTCCTGCGCAAAGGTCGAGTGGCCGACGATGCGGGCGATCGGGGTCAGGCCCAGTTCGCGCGCCTTCGATTCGCGCATCAGCACCAAGGCTGCGGCGCCGTCGTTGATCGACGACGACGAGGCGGCGGTGATGGTGCCATCCTTCTTGAAGGCGGGCTTCAACGCAGGGATCTTATCGAGCTTGGCCTTGGCCGGGCCTTCATCCTTGTCGATCACGGAGTCGCCGGCGCGGCTGGTGACGGTGACAGGCGCGATTTCCCACTTGAAGTAGCCTTCGTTGTTCGCTTCCTGCGCGCGCTTGACCGAGGCAATCGCGAACGCATCCTGCGCTTCGCGGGTGAAGGAATACTTGGCCACACATTCTTCGGCAAAGGTGCCCATGGAACGGCCTTCGCCGGTCTTCTCGTTGCGCGAGTATGCGTCTTCCAGACCGTCGTACATCATGTGGTCGAACATCATGCCGTGGCCGATGCGGTAGCCGCCGCGCGCCTTCGGAATGAGGTAGGGCGCGTTGGTCATCGATTCCATGCCGCCGGCGACGACGATGTCGGCGCTGCCCGCGAGCAGGGAATCATGCGCGAAGATGGCCGCCTGCATGGCAGAGCCGCACATTTTGGACAGGGTTACCGCACCGGCGGAGAGCGGCAAGCCGCCCTTGATGGCCGCCTGGCGCGCCGGAGCCTGGCCCTGGCCCGCCATCAGGCAGTTGCCGAAGTAAACGTGTTCGACCAGCTTGGCGTCGACGCCGGAACGCTCGACGGCCGCGGCGATCGCCACGGCGCCCAGGTCGCTGGCGGACTTGGAAGAAAAATCGCCCTGAAACGCGCCCATGGGTGTGCGGGCGGCGCCGACGATAACGACTGGATCATTCATTGTGTAAGTTCTCCAAATAAGATGGGGTATAGACCGCCGGGTTGTCGGCGGACGTCTGGTTACAGAACCGGATCTGCTGCGGATACGGAAACACGTCTTCGATATGGCCGTCCATGATGCGCTGCTTGCGCGACTGCCAGAAATCCTTGGTCAACAGATCGGCGTGGTGCTTCATGAAATACAGGCGGATTTTCGCGTTGCCCAGCAAAAATGCGCCGAACTGCTCGGGAAAAACGTCGTGCTTGCCGATCGAGTACCACGGCTCGGCCGACATTTCATCTTCTTCGTTGCGCGGTTCCGGGATCGTGCGGAAATTGCAGTCGGTGATGTATTCGATTTCGTCATAATCGTAGAACACGACCCGGCCGTGGCGGGTGACGCCGAAGTTTTTGTACAGCATGTCTCCGGGGAAGATATTCGCCGCTACCAGTTCCTTGATGGCATTGCCGTATTCGATCACGCCGTGTTCGATCAAATTATCGTTGCCGGCCACTTCCGCTTTGTTCAGGAACATGTTCAGCGGCACCATGCGCCGTTCGATGTACAGGTGGCGGATGATGATGCGGTCGCCTTCGTATTCGACCAGCGACGGTGCGTGATGCATCAGCTCGGCGATCAGCTCTTCCGAGAAGCGTTCCAGCGGGAACGCCACGTTCGAGTATTCCAGGGTATCGGCCATGCGGCCCACGCGGTCGTGGTTCTTGACCAGCAGGTATTTTTCCTTGATCTGGGCGCGCGTGGTTTCCTTGGGCGCCGGGAAGAAATCCTTGATGACCTTGAACACATACGGGAACGAGGGCAGCGCGAACACCAGCATCACCAGGCCCTTGATGCCGGGCGCGATCTCGAAGCGGTCGGCGGTGTGTTTCAGGTGCTGCAGGTAATCGCGGTAGAACAGCGTCTTGCCCTGTTTTTGCAGGCCGAGGATGGTGTAGATCTCGCTCCTCGGTTTGCGCGGCAGCAGGCTGCGCAGGAACTGCACGTAGGCCGACGGCACTTCCATGTCCACCAGGAAGTAGGCGCGCGTGAACGAAAACAGGATCGTGATCTGTTCGTGGTCGAACAGCACCGTGTCGAGAATCAGCTCGCCGTGGCGGTTGTGCAGGATCGGCACGATGAAGGGATATTCGCGGTTGCCGTTGATGCCCTTGCCGACGATGTAGGCGCCCTTGTTGCGGAAGAACAGGCTCGACAGCACCTGGATCTGGTGGTTCGGTTCCAGCGCTTCGCTGCCGAAGATCAGCTTGAGGCGGCCTTCGACCAGCGCGATGTCGCGGTCGAGGTTGGCGAACTTGCAGTTGAGCTGGAAATTGGTGACGATGCGCTTGAGCGCGAAACGCAGGCCATCCTTGGCCGGGTAGTACACGCGGTAGGTCGGCAGCAGCTCGTCGGTTTCGATGTACTCGGTGGACACCACCGGGCGCACGAAGATGAAATCGTTGTGGAAATAGGTGCGGTGCAGGATGTTGCAGCAGACCGAATTGAAGAAGGTTTCGGCCAGTTCGGGCTGCTTGTGGCCGGAGAGCATGCCGATGTAGTGCAGCTTGAGTTCGCGCCAGACTTCGTCGGTCAGCTCGCCGTTGTCGTATTCGTCTTCCAGCACTTGCACGCATTCCTGCACGCGCTGGTCGTAGAAACCGATGCGCTCGCGCGCCGCCTGCTGGGCCACGGCCCAGGAACCGGTTTCAAAATGGCGCTTGGCAGTCTGGCTGGTCTGGCGGAACAGGCGGTAGTGCTTGTCGAAACCATCGAGGATAGTGCGGGCGATGTCGAAAGCAATCTGCGAAGACAGCAGCTTGGGGAACGCAACTTGTGTCATCTGGCTTCTCGATCAGTCTTTTGTGGGAAGACTATTCTATATGGTGGAGCCGGCACAGCCGTGCCCGCTCCACCAGCACGCCGCGATCGGCTTACTTGGTCTCGGCAAACAATTCGCGGCCGATCAGCATGCGGCGGATTTCGCTGGTGCCTGCACCGATTTCGTAGAGCTTCGCATCGCGCCACA
Organism: Massilia pseudoviolaceinigra; assembly: GCF_030846505.1. Taxonomy (NCBI): domain Bacteria; kingdom Pseudomonadati; phylum Pseudomonadota; class Betaproteobacteria; order Burkholderiales; family Oxalobacteraceae; genus Massilia; species Massilia pseudoviolaceinigra. The sequence continues at coordinate 167,754 of NZ_JAVCWL010000007.1, forward strand.
GACGTCCGACCGGATACTCGTTGATATAACCATTGCCGCCCAGCGTCTGGATCGCTTCGCCGGCCATCCAGGTTGCCTTCTCGGCGCTGTACAGAATCGCGCCGGCGGCATCCTTGCGCAGGTTGCGGATCGCTTCCGGCGTCTTGGCGCGGTCGCAGGCCTGGCCCACGGCGTACACATACGCCTTGCACGCCATCATGGTCGAGTACATATCGGCCAGTTTGCCTTGCATGAGCTGGAATTCGCCGATCGGCTGGCCGAACTGCTTGCGGTCGTGCACGTAGGGCACCACCGCATCCATGCAGGCTGCCATGATGCCCAGCGGACCGCCCGAGAGCACGGTGCGTTCGAAATCGAGGCCCGACATGAGCACGTTGACGCCCTTGCCCAGGCCGCCCAGCACGTTTTCGGCCGGCACTTCGCAATCCTGGAACACCAGTTCGCCCGTGTGCGAGCCGCGCATGCCCAGCTTGTCGAGCTTTTGTGCGATCGAGAAACCCTTGTAGCCTTTTTCGATGATGAAGGCCGTCATGCCGCGCGGGCCGGCTTCCAGGTCGTTCTTGGCGTACACCACCAGTACGTCGGCGTCGGGGCCGTTGGTGATCCACATCTTGGTGCCGTTGAGCACCCAGCGGTCGCCCTTGAAGTCGGCGCGCAGCTTCATGCTGACCACGTCCGATCCGGCGTTCGGCTCGGACATGGCCAGGGCGCCAATGTACTCGCCGGAAATGAGCTTCGGCAGGTACTTCATCTTCTGTTCTTCGGTGCCGTTGCGCTTGATCTGGTTGACGCACAGATTCGAGTGGGCGCCGTACGACAGGCCGACCGAAGCCGAGGCGCGCGAGATCTCTTCCATTGCCACGATGTGGGCCAGGTAGCCCATCTGGGCGCCGCCGTACTGCTCGTCGACGGTGATGCCGAGCACGCCCAGGTCGCCCATCTTGCGCCACAGGTCCATCGGGAACTGGTCGCTGCGGTCGATTTCCGCCGCGCGGGGAGCGATCTCTACCGCGGCGAATTGTTGAACTGCTTCGCGCAGCGCGGCGATGTCTTCGCCATGGTCAAAGGTCAAGCCTGGAAGATGCAGCATTGTGTCGTCCTCGCGGGGGTCGGAATGGGAAGAGTTCATCATACGCATGTTTGACGTTAACGTAAACGTCAAGCAGCCGCACTTTTTGCATTGCTCTTGTTATTCAGGCATTGGCCGTGGTCTCGGCCAGCATGCGGCGGCATTCTTCTTCATGGGCGGCAATTTCGGCCAGGGCCATGTCGATATCCTCGCGCTGGCGCTCCAGCGTTTCGCGCTGGTGGGCCAGCACGCCGAGGAAGCGGTTCATCTGGGCCGCGGTATCCTTGGGCGACTCGTACATGTCGACGATGCTCTTGATTTCCGACAGGGTCAGGCCGAGGCGCTTGCCGCGCAGGGTCAGCTTGAGATGGGTGCGGTCGCGCGCCGTGTAGACCCGGTTGCGTCCGCCCACGCCTTCGCGGCTGGGGCGCAGCAAGCCCTGGTCTTCGTAGAAGCGGATGGCGCGCGCGGTAATATCGAATTCGCGCGCCAGTTCGGCGATGGTGTAAGTACGTATGGACATCAATGGCTCATCAACTAATAAGAAGCGGCGGTGGGAGGAGACGGCGCGAAAATCCCCCGCGGTGATTTCCGTTTACGTCAACGTCAACCTATTGTAGCGTGCCTGTCCGTATCCTGAACGCGAAAGATGGCGTGGGCGTCGCCGCCAGCTGCGCCCACGGCGTTCGCCCGTGGCCGCTTTCCGCCCGATCGCTACACCGGGCTCATGTGCAGGCATCTGATCCAGCACAAACCGCGTCATCGTGCGCGGCGGCGGCCGTGTTGGGCCGGTCTACACTGGTTTTTTCGACCAGGTGACCTTTCCCGCCGCACCGGACCGCGCAAAATATTGTTTATGAATCAAGGTTTTGCCCCATGCATCCTGCCCTGCGATGCATGGGCAACGCCTGTCAAATTGTTACATCCGGAAAGCAACTTGTCACAATTGGTCTCAACTGTGAAGAGACTGACTTTCATGCCGTTGCATGAAATAGTGCCACCCATGAATTCATCCAACGAACGGGAAAGCTTTAGTGAGCGCCTGCAGCAGGCACTAAAGAACGCCCATTACTCACCCGACAGTCCCACACGCTTGGCGCGGGAATTTAACATTCGCTTCGATGGACGGCCAATTACGGTGCACGCTGCCCGCAAATGGCTGGTAGGAGAGGCTATTCCCACCCAAGAGAAGCTGCGCATGATCGCGCAATGGCTGGGCGTGCCCGCGGAATGGTTGCGCTTTGGCGGCGACGAAAACGCTGCGGCCAACGGTGATGGCGCGGGCGGTTTATCGCGTTTTGAATCGGCCGACGTGAAATTAATCGCCGATTTACAGCGTCTGGACGAACATCATCGTCAAATTGCGCGAGAATTCATCCGCATGCTTGTACGCATTAATTACCAAAAGTAGCTATTTAACACGTATATCGGCTTTCTTGGCGTTGATATAAATTGTTTTCTTGCCACACCGAAGCGCCCGATCGGGGGCGGCGGTTTCTCCACGGGCGTCATTTGCGCCGCATCAATCCCGGATCATGGCCCCGTCCTCTACAAATTCGACGGGTGTTTATGATTTGTCATGGCCACGCCATAAAATTCATGCACAATGGTCAGACCACGGGTAAAGTTTCCCGGCGGAATGCGTGTATATTGTGCCGCCCAAAACCGGAATAGTGGCTCATAATCACAGCAGCACTTGTAGTCTTGTCATCCCGTTACGCACCAAGCCGAGGATTCCGCCGTCTTATGAAAAGTAACTACAGCAACACCGCCCAGCTCAAGGACCTGATGACCGTTCCCCCGATGACTGCGGCGCAGCACGCAGAAGTCATGCGCAAGCGCATCCAGCATCGCCGCATGGTCGAGGAAGCAAAAGAATTGAAAAAGGCCGACAGCTGGCAGTTCGACAAGCGCTGAGCGCCTGCCGCGCATGGCAAGGCAGTGCCGGCGCCAGGCTGGCGCGGCTGCCTGTACGCCTCAGCTGTCCGGCTGAGCGTCCGAACCGGCTTTCATGCCGGCCCAGCGCGGCGCCAGCGTGTGCACCACGCCGAACAGGTCCATGACCCGTCCCACCGTATGATCGACCATCTCGTCGATGCTTTCCGGCTTGTGATAAAAGCTCGGCAGCGGCGGGAAGATCACTCCCCCCATTTCCGTTACCGCCGTCATATTGCGCAGATGCGCCAGGTTGAACGGGGTTTCACGCACCATCAGCACCAGCCGGCGGCGCTCCTTGAGCACCACGTCGGCCGCGCGCGCAATCAGGTTGTCGGACAGGCCCAAGGCCACGGCGGCCAGGGTTTTCATCGAACAGGGGGCGATCACCATGCCGTCGGACTGGAACGAGCCGCTGGCGATCGACGCGCCCACATCGCGGTTCTTGTGGACGACATGGGCCAGCGCCTCGACCTCGCGGCGCTGCATGCCCAGTTCCTGATGGAGCGTCAGGACGGCGGCGTCGGAGATGATCAGATGCGTTTCGATGCCTGGTGTGGCGGCCAGTTGCTCGACCAGGCGCACGCCGTACACGGCACCGGTGGCGCCGGTGATGGCGACGACCAGGCGCCGCACGCGAGAATCAGGCATCGAGCAGTGCTTTGAGTTCGCCGGACTCGAACATTTCATTCATGATATCGGAACCGCCGATGAATTCGCCCTTGACGTAGAGCTGGGGAATGGTCGGCCAGTTCGAATAGTCCTTGATGCCCTGGCGTACTTCCGGATCTTCCAGCACGTTGACGGTGGCGATGTTCTCGACGCCGCAGGCTTTCAGGATCTGGATGGCACGGCCGGAAAAGCCGCATTGTGGAAACTGCGCGGTTCCCTTCATGAACAGCACCACGGGGGTGGCGGTTACGGTTTCTTTGATCCAGGTTTTTACGTCGCTCATGGCTTGCCTCGGTGGGAAATAGGTTAGATGCCGCCATTTTATAAGAAAACGGCGGGGGGTGGACGTTTGGGGCCCGGCGGCGTCGGGAGTAGGTGCTTCTAGCTACTTTGACCGAGCGGGGAAAAGGACGCTTCCTCGGCCCTCAGCAATTTGCCCAGGCAAACCGCATCATCCCGTCCCACGTATTTACCATAGTTGGGAATGATGCCGTAACCGTGCTTTTGGTAGAAGGCCACCGCGCGCGTGTTGACCTTGCGCGTTTCCAGCCACAGTTGGTGGTAGCCGAACCCCTGCGCCGCCTGCTCCACGTGCGCCAGCAAGGCCGCGCCGACACCGCTGGCGCCGGGACGCGCGAACATGCGCTTGACCTCCCCCACGTCGCCATCGAGCGGGCGCAGTGCCGCGCAGCCGAGCAATTGCCCGCCATCGCCGCGTGCCACCACGAACAGCGAGCGCGCCACCCGGGCGTCGTCAGCGCAAAACGAGGCCTTGCCGCTGTCGCCGGTGATGGCGGCCAGCGCCGCCGACAGCTCCTCGATCAGAGTGCGGGCATCAAGGCTGTCCGGATCGCAGGCGGCAATCGCCATCATGGATGGCTTATCCACGCAGCTTGGCGAAGGCCGCCGCCATGCTCCCGCCGGCCGGCGCCGGCGCACGGTCCTGCTTCTGCTGGTGCTGCGCCAGGCGCTTGCCGTCGGTGCGGTCGCCGCGCTGCTCCGGCTTGGAGCCGGGCTGCGGCGCGCTGTCGGTCAGGCGCATGGTCAGGGCGATGCGCTTGCGCTTCTCGTCCACTTCCAGCACCTTCACGCGCACCACCTGGCCGGCCTTGACCACCGTGTGCGGGTCCTTCACAAACGCGTTCGACAGCGCCGAAATATGCACCAGTCCATCCTGGTGCACGCCGATGTCGACAAACGCGCCAAAGGCGGCCACGTTGGTCACCACGCCCTCCAGGATCATGTCCGGGCGCAGGTCGCGGATCTCTTCCACGCCTTCCTTGAAGGTGGCGGTGGTGAATTCCGGGCGCGGATCGCGTCCCGGCTTTTCCAGCTCCTTGAGGATGTCGGTAATGGTCGGCACGCCGAATTTTTCATCCGCGTACCTGGCCGGATTGAGCGTCTTGAGGAGCGACGCGTCGCCGATGACGGCCTTCATCTCCTTCTTGATATCGGCCAGGATTTTTTCCACCAGCGGATACGATTCCGGGTGCACCGCCGACGCATCAAGCGGATTGGCGCCGCCCATCACGCGCAGGAAGCCCGCCGCCTGCTCGAATGTCTTCTCGCCCAGGCGCGGCACCGCTTTCAGGGCGGCGCGCGAGGTGAAGGCGCCTTTCAGGTCGCGGTAGGTCACGATTGCCTGCGCCACGCTGGAAGACAAGCCGGACACGCGCGCCAGCAGCGGCGCCGAAGCGGTGTTGACGTCCACGCCAACGGCGTTCACGCAATCTTCGACGACGGCGTCGAGCGAGCGCGCCAACTGGGTCTGGCTCACGTCGTGCTGGTACTGGCCCACGCCGATCGACTTGGGATCGATCTTCACCAGTTCGGCCAGCGGGTCCTGCAGGCGGCGCGCGATCGACACCGCGCCGCGCAGCGACACGTCCATGTCGGGCAGCTCGCGCGAAGCGAATTCGGAGGCCGAGTACACCGAGGCGCCGGCTTCCGAGACGACGATCTTGGTCAGCTTGAGTTCCGCGCGCTGCTTGATCAGGTCTTGCGCCAGCTTGTCGGTTTCGCGCGAGGCGGTGCCGTTGCCGATCGAGATCAGCGACACATTGTGCTTGGCGGCCAGCGCGCCGAGGACGTGCAGCGAACCGTCCCAGTCGTTGCGCGGCTGGTGCGGGTAGATGACGGCGGTGTCGACCACCTTGCCGGTGGCGTCGACCACGGCCACCTTGACGCCGGTGCGCAGGCCCGGGTCCAGGCCCATGGTGGCGCGCGGGCCGGCCGGCGCGGCCAGCAGCAGCGCTTTCAGGTTCAGTGCGAAAACGTTGATGGCATCGAGTTCGGCGCGTTCGCGCAGGGCGCCCATGAGCTCCGTTTCAAGGTGCATGAAGCTTTTCACGCGCCAGGTCCAGCGGGCCGTGTCGGCCAGCCATTTGTCGGCCGGGCGGCCCAGGTTCTTGATGCCGAAGCGGGCGGCGATGCGGCCTTCGCACGGGTTGTGCGGGGCATCCCACTTCGGTTTTTCGGCTTCGGTGTCCAGGCGCAGAACCACGTCGAGGATGCCTTCGCGGCGGCCGCGCAGGAGGGCCAGCGCGCGGTGCGAGGGCACGGTGGAAATAGTCTCGGAGTAGTCGAAATAATCGGCGAATTTTTCGCCTTCATCCTGCTTGCCTTCGACGACCTTCGATTCGACGATGCCATGCTCCTGCACGTATTCGCGCAGCGACTGCAGCAAGGTCGCGTCTTCGGCGAAGCGCTCCATCAGGATCTGGCGCGCGCCGTCCAGCGCGGCCTTGGTGTCGACCACGCCGGGGTTGTTGCCGTCGTCGCTGGTGAAGGCTTCGCGCAGGTATTTGGCGGCTTCTTCTTCCGGCGCGCTGGTCGGATCATTGAGCAATTGATCGGCCAGGGGCGCCAGGCCCGCTTCGATCGCGATCTGCGCCTTGGTGCGGCGTTTTTGCTTGTAGGGCAGGTAGAGGTCTTCCAGCCGGGTCTTGTCTTCTGCGTGGGTGACGGCGTCGAGCAGGGCCGGCGTCATCTTGTTCTGTTCGGTGATCGACGAGATGATCGCGGCGCGCCGGTCTTCCAGCTCGCGCAGGTAGCGCAGGCGTTCTTCCAGCAGGCGCAACTGGATATCGTCCAGCCCGCCGGTCGCTTCCTTGCGGTAGCGCGCGATGAAGGGAACGGTGGCGCCCTCGTCCAGCAGGGCAATGGCGGCGGCAACCTGTACAGGTTTGGCGGCAAGTTCTATGGCGAGACGTTGTTCGATAGTTGGGAGCATGGGTGAACATCCTGGTGAGTCAAGCACGGAATGATACGCAATCGCGGCGAATGCGCCAGTCTTGACAGTGCTCGAACGGTGTGCAGGGCGGCCGCTGGTGTGGCCGCTGGTTTAGCTGATTGATAGTGCGCAGTGTACAGTGCCTTTCTTGCTCCGTTTAATAGCGTAAATAACGATGGAAAAATTGCGTCAGTATTTTCTCGAACTTGAATCGACATTACCTGCCGATGGACCGGGTTTCAGTGCGGTCGTGCTGCAGGAAAATGCGGTGGTATGCGAGCTGCATCACGGCTTGGCCTCGCTGGAACTGGAGGTGCCGCTGTCGGGAAAGTCGGCCTATTATCTGGCGTCGGAATCGAAGCAGTTCACGGCGGCCTGCGTGCTGGCGCTGGTGCGCGCCGGGCGGATTGGGCTCGATGACGATGTGTGCCTTCATCTGCCGGAACTGGCGCGGATGGAACAGGCGTTTCCGTTACGGTCGCTCCTCAATCACACCAGCGGCATACCCGATTATTTTCAGTTTTTGGCATGCCAGCTGGGCCGGCACGAGGCCGATTATTTTAACAATGCGCTGATTTTGAAGATGATTGCCTGTTTCGATACGGTCGCTTTTCCCACCGGGACGGCGTACGGTTACAGCAACAGCAATTACATCCTGCTGGCGGCCTTGATTGAGCGCTTGAGCGGCTTGTCCACGGCACGTTTTGCGCGGGAGACCCTGTTCGCGCCACTGGGTATTAAGCGCATGGGTTTTGACGATGACCGCGGCAACGTGCTTGCGCATCGCGTGTTCAGTTACGAGGCGGATGCGGCGCGGCCGCGCGGATACAAACAGCATCTCGGCAATGCCAATACGGTGGGCGATGGCGGCATGTATGCCAGCACCGATGAACTGGTGCTATGGGAGCGCGAATGGCATCGCCAGTGGGCTGATAGCGGGAGTATGTTGCATGCGATGCTGCAGCCATCACCGATGGCGGATGGAACGGTGCTGCCGTATCGTTTCGGGCTGGAGCTCATCGAGCGCAACAGCACCGATTTTGTTTTTCATAGCGGCGGTCTGTGGGGCTTTGATACGCTGCTGCTGCGGGTGCCGGCGCGGCGGCTGTCGGTGATCTGTCTGGCCAACTGCGGCAGCGCCGAACCGGACATGGAGCGCATGCTGGCGGCGGTGGCGTGAGGTTCCGAACTTGCCGACGGATCGATTTTTTCGACGCGCGAGGGGCGACCGGTGACGGAGATGATGCCGGGCTGTCCGGAAACGGGTAAACCGCGGATCAGCCAGTCCGGGATGGAATGCAAGCGAACGATGTCAAACGTCGGCGTCGTCTGCGCTATTCCGGCAGGGCCTATATGCTATTAGCTGCCTCGCCAGGCTCGCTGGTATCGCGGCGCCTGGCCTCCCACCATGCAGGCAGATGTGGATTCAGATATTTCCAGCCTACTCCGTGGTAGGAAGGCTGCCTCATATGAATACCAACAAGTACGACTGCGCAAATTATCGATAGCGCCGATGCAGGATACCAACCTGGCCACTGCCAGACAATGGTCGTACCTGCCGCAATCAGGAAAAATGTGGCCCAGATCAGCTCAAGCTTGCGAGGAAGACGGAACACGTTGCAAAAAGCGAAAAAGTGTCCGACGACCAGTGCGACCGGCAAACCTGATCCAGCGTCCATTCGCATGCCCACGACCGAACCGCAGATGCCGAGGATAATGACAATCACATCGGTAAACGACATTCGGAAACCCGGCTTAAATAGATGATTTTTCATTTTTTAGCAGATGAAGCGAGTCTCCGACCGCAAACGCCAGCGCAGCCCAATCGCGGAATTTCTGTCCACCCGCTGTCAACGTATCGGCACCAATGCATGGCAAATCAATGACGAGCAAGTACCGAGAAATCGAAGCCTCGGAATATAATTTCCACCCACATTTCCCTGTCAAATTCGATGAAGTGGCGGAAAATTCCGGCTTCGAGCATGCAGAATTCATGAACCAGCAGGTCCGCCGGCTGAAGGGGCCATTGGCTGGGCTGTAAAGAGGACTTCATGCCCAGTACATCGGTGTACACCAGATTGATGATTGATTCATGGGATGAGTGCAGCAGCCTGAGCTTGACTGTCGATGATCCTTGCGCAGTGCCCGCATACTCTTTTTCCACGTTCAGCGATTCCAGCCACGCATCGTGCAGGGTGCCATCAGAGTCGAGCGCATAGCGGTCCGGCTCCATGGAAAACGAGGCAAGCGCGGGCGGCATGTCCTGCCGGATGGTGCCGAGATAGGCGAAATATCTATCGAAGCATGTCGCGCCGTCGGGGCGTTGATAAATATATTTGAACTGGTTCATAGGTGCCACGTTTTGCAAAAATCGGGATGGGGCTCAAGGCCAAATGCTGTTGAAGCGCTCGCCTCTAGGGCTCGGCACCGACGCCATTTGGCACTGCCTGACGAGCCGTCGCCGTGTTCGGGCGATCGACTCTGAATTGCGTCTCATCCTTCAACATGAAAACCGTGATTTTCAGAGCATTGCCGTTGCGGTCTTTTACGCTATACACGTAAGTGAAATATTGGCGAAGGCTGCCCTCGTAATGCGCCGTGGGTGCGGATTCGTCGACGATGGCGTGAAGCACTTGCTTCAACTCCGGTTTCAAATACCAGATATTGTGTTTATCAGGATTTTTTAACATGGCATTGACCGCGTTAAGCGCGTCACGTTTTCCCTTGGACACTCGTTGTCGTCCGTCCTGCGCACAATAAACCAAGAGCGCCGTCGTGCACACGATGAACAGGCAAAGGGAGCCGAACTTGCGCTGATAGCAAAGCGCGATCGCCCGAATGACAAGGGTGAGCATGCTTCCCGCGGCCAGCATCACCCCGACTTGGGGCACCGGAATAATTCCTAACAGGATGGAATAGCCACCAGACCACGCGACATTCATGTCGAGGATGACGAAGCCGGCAATAAAGACAGCCGGGCTCATCGCCCCCGGCTGTTTCATTTGGCGTTTGAATAGCTCAACTATGCGCATCGGCCAAACTTGCCGGCTGGAGCAGGAGGCCTGTCCGATTCCACTGAGCAGCAAGAGTTCCGATCAGCACTCGAAACCATGCTGCTCACGGTACTGCTTGACCACATTCGCAGGCATCGTGTTGAACAGGGCGCAGACGGTAAAGCTACCTTTTTGCTTGCCGTTTTGAACGTATCCCCAATCCGAAATGTCGGCGCGCTTGAAGGTGATTTCTTCGCCGTTTTCGACGCTTTCGACGATTTGGGGATCATTGGCAATCGTGCCGGTGAAGCCGGTCTTGGTCTGCTCGAAGGGCATGACCCACATATGCTCGCTGCCATTTTCGTCGGTGATTTTTACCTTCAGGCGGAACTTGCCCGCACCTGCGGGCGGCTTGGCAGCCGTGGCGAGAAAGGTGTCGAGCGACGCTTGTGCCTTGGTGATCGCAGCAGCCATTGCCGGATTTTCATCCCGGACCATGACCATACCGTCGCCGACCTGGGCATTGGCGGTGGCGGTAAGCAGCAGCAGGGCAAGAGCGGCGGTCAGTTTCATGATTTTCCAGAGGTAGGGGAAGAGATATCGCAACGGGATAATTGACCGTTGCCCAAGGCAGCTATTCTATGTAGATAGTGAATTATTAGCAATAATGTTGCCTAAAAAAACTCTTTCACTTCGTATGATAAGGTCTCCCATTCTTGGCGTCGAATTCGCCGACTGCACTGCCTTTTTGAGATACTCCCCGGTTTTGAATTCATAAGGCATTAGAAATCGCCATATTTGGACAGCGTGGCGACAGCTTCCCCTTTGCAATCGCCGCTTACCCTTTGAGCATGAACGTCATACGCCGCCCCACTGCCCGCACAAACAAGCTCCCCTGCGTGCGAAAGAGAACAGAACACAAGCGTCTTTATGTCGGATAATATCGGGTGTTATCGTCTTCGATATTGCCCTTAAGAACACATGCACACGATGGATTTAACGCGCGACGAACCCCGCGAAGGACGCCCTGCCACCGCTGCGCCGCACGCCACGGCGTCGGCCTTGCCGGCACCGATCGCCAGCTGGCTGCAACGGGTCGAGGCTGCCGCCCACCCGCAGCCCAAGCTCGACCTGGAGGTCAAGGATCCCAAAGTCGCCCAATACAAGTTCGTCTATGTCCTGGCTCCGACCAGCGGCGGCCGCCACGTGGCCCTGTGCCTGTGCAAGGCACGCCTGCGCCCGAACGGCGAAGTCGCTGCCGCCAGCCCGGTCAGCGAAGTGTTTTCCCTCCTCTCGGCCCCGCCCGCCTACCTCGAAGGCGACGATGAAGACCTGGTGCGCTTTTTCATCGCCATGCGTAGCGGCGCCGCGTCCCAGGGCGGCAGCGCGACCGAACCGAAAGGCAAGGTCGGCGCCATCCTCCTGCAAATGTTGCTGGAACAAGACAAGCTGTTGTGGGCGAATTCCTGGGCCGACATGGCCAATGGCCTGATCTACCCACTCCAGGCCGGCCCCGTGCGTGAAGCCAACCTGGTCTGGCGTGAGGAAGGCCGCACCGCGCGCCTCGGCTGGCAGGTCCAGCCCGCCAGCGGCGCAACCCACACTGCCGCCGACCAGATCGATTACATGCTGCCGACCGATCCGCCGTGGTACATCGACAACCTTTCCTGCGGCGCGCTCGCGCTCAACCGCGGCGGCGTCGATATTTCCCTGGCCGACTTGCAGGCGCTGGTGGCGCAAGCCCCGGCGCTGAGCGGCAACGATAAAAAACGCGTCTCGCAACTGTTGCTGGCCCATGGCCTGCAGCAACTGATGCCCCTGCCGCAGCCGCTGATCCAGCGCCTGCGCGACGACGTCAAGCCGCGTCCGCACCTGCTGCTCGACAGCGTGCCGCTGGCCGACGGCTCGCACCAGCGCTGGCACGATTACGCGGTGCTCTCCTTCGATTACGACGGCGAGCGGGTCGCGTTCGATCCGGCCCAGCGCGTGGTGCGCCAGGTGGGCGACGTGACCGAAGTCATCGCCCGCGATATCCCGGCCGAGGCCGCCTCGCTTGAAGAACTCACCGCCCTCGGTTTCCGCAAACCCGGCACGCCGCCGCTCAACGCCCTGGCCGGCGCCCAGCAGCTGGAAAGCCAGGCGCACTGGCTGCGCTTTGCCGAAGGCGACCTCGCCGGCCTGATCGACGCCGGCTGGCATGTGCAGAAATCCAACAAATACCGCTATGACGTTGTCGCGGTCGAAGACTGGTACGCCGAGATCGACGAGCCGGCCGAAGCGGGCAACGCCTGGTTCGAGCTGGAGCTGGGCATCGTGGTCAACCAGAAACGCGTGCCGCTGCTGCCGGTGCTGGTGCAACTGATCCGCAGTGCTCCAAGCGACTTCGATCCCGAGGTCCTGGCCGCCCACGCCGACGTCGACCAGATGCTGGCCACCCTGCCCGATGGTCTGCGCGTGGCGCTGCCCTGGGGCCGCTTGAAGCCGATTCTCAACACGCTGGGTGAACTTTATTTCAGCGACAAGATCAAAAACAAGGTCAGGCTCTCGACCCTGGATGCGGGCCGGCTCGAAGAACTGGCACGCGGAACCGCTTTGCGCTGGTTCGGCGGCGAGCAGTTGCGCGAAACCGGCCGAAAGCTGAGCTTGTTCGGTTCCGTGCAAAAAGTGGCGCCCCCGGTGGGGCTCCAGGCGACCTTGCGCGACTACCAGGCAGATGGCCTGGCCTGGATGCAGTTCCTGCGCGAGTACGACCTCGCCGGCATCCTGGCCGATGACATGGGTTTGGGCAAGACGGTGCAAACCCTGGCCCACATCCTGATCGAGAAGGAAGCCGGCCGCCTGACCCATCCGGCCCTGGTCATCGCGCCCACCAGCCTGATGACCAACTGGCAGGATGAAGCGGCCCGCTTCGCCCCCGACCTGCGCGTGCTGCTGCTGCAAGGCAAGGAGCGCCTGGAGCAGTTCGACAAGATCGAGGAAGTCGATCTGGTCCTGACCACCTACGCCCTGTTGCCGCGCGATGAAGAAAAACTGCGCGAGCACGAGTTTCACCTCGTCATCCTCGACGAATCGCATTACATCAAGAACACGCGCTCCAAGGCGGCCCAGAGCGCCGGCCTGCTCAAGTCGCGCCACCGCCTGTGCCTGACCGGCACCCCGCTGGAAAATCACCTCGGCGAGCTGTGGTCGCAATTCCATTTCCTGCTGCCGGGCTTACTGGGCGATGAAAAAACCTTCAACAGCCAGTTCCGCCACCCGATCGAGCGCCAGGACGACCCGCTGCGGCGCTCGCTGCTGAACCGCCGCATCCGTCCCTTCCTGCTGCGCCGGACCAAGGACAATGTGGCCAAGGAATTGCCGCCGAAAACGGAAATGGTGCGCAAGGTCGAATTGTCGGGCGCCCAGCGCGACCTGTACGAAACCGTGCGCCTGGCGATGGACAAGAAAGTGCGCGACGAGATCGACAAGAAAGGCGTGGCACGCAGCCAGATCGTCATTCTCGAAGCCTTGCTCAAGCTGCGCCAGGTGTGCTGCGACCCGCGCCTGGTGAAAGCCTTGCCTGCCAAGAAGAAAGACAGCGGCTCCGCCAAACTGATCGATCTGATGCAGATGGTCGACGATCTGCTGGAAGAAGGCCGCAAGATCCTGGTGTTCTCGCAATTTACCAGCATGCTGGCCTTGATCGAGGAAGAGCTCAACGCGCGCCGCATTCCGTACGCCTTGCTCACCGGCGACACCAAGGACCGCGCGGCCCAGGTCGCCGCCTTCCAGCAGGGCGCGGTGCCGATTTTCCTGATCAGCCTGAAAGCGGGCGGTGTCGGCCTCAACCTGACCGCCGCCGATACCGTGATCCATTACGATCCGTGGTGGAACCCGGCCGCCGAAAACCAGGCTACCGACCGTGCCTGGCGCATCGGACAGGACAAGCCGGTGTTCGTGTACAAGCTGATCGCCAAGGGGACGTTGGAAGAAAAGATCCAGTTACTGCAGCAAAAAAAATCCGATCTGGCCCAGTCGATCCTGGCAGAAGGCGAGTCGCAAAAAATGAGTCTGACGCAGGAAGACCTGCAAGCCATTTTCGCGCCGCTGGAGGAGTAAGGTCCTCGGATTTTGGTTCATATACTTTCCTGCAACGTTGGCGATATACTAGCGGAGTATTGGTTTTGAACAGGTAAAGAAAGCGTTCCATGAATATCGGTGCCGGCGAGGGAAGCAAGGGAATCGTGACGTCCGGCGACATTGTGCTTATGGAACAGTTTCGTGCCATCGCCGAGTTGCGGGGCGACGTCGCCTGGATCGTGGACTGTGCAACGGGCACGCTGTCGTACATCAGCCCGTCCGTGCGCGACATGCTGGGATATGCGCCCCGGGATTTCATCAGGCAACTGTCCAGCCACGATGCGGCGTCGCCGCTGGCCGCCTTGTGCACGGGCTTGCCCGAGCGCCTGGCCCGTTTTGCGGCAGGCGATCAAAGCCGGCGCGCGCTGTTGCGCCACTTTGAGCAGGTGCGTCCGGATGGCAGCACGGTCCCGCTCGACGTGCGCTCGACTTTATTGACGGATGCCAATGGAAAGCCGAGCGCCCTGGTCGGCGTGCTGATCGATACCAGTGCCGAGCGGGAACGTGCAGAACAGCAGCGCCGTTTCGCCAGCATGCTGAACCATGAATTCCGTACGCCCTTGTCGACCATCGACGGTGCCATCCAGCGCCTCGAAGCGACCGGAACCCAGGCTGATGAGCCGACCCGCCTGCGCTACCGCAAGATCCAGGGGGCCGTGGATCGCCTGATTGGCCTGCTCGACGAGTACCTGTCGCCCGACCGCATGGACGAGATCGGCGGTACGCGCCCGCCCGACACGGTTGTGCCGGAGTTGCTGCTGCGCGAAGCGGCGGCCCGGATCATCGCGGCGGGCGGCAGTGCGCAGGTCGAGTGCAGCGGCTTGCCGCCCTCGATCCGGGCTCAGCCTAACGGCTTGCGCCTGGCGTTGAAAGTGCTGGTGGATAACGCGTTGCAATATTCGCCGCCCGGGCAGCCGGTCATCCTGGCCGGTCACGGTACGGCGGACGGCATCGAACTGTCGGTGCGCGATCACGGCGAGGGCGTGCCTGACGCGGAGACCGGCGCGATTTTCGGCAAAGCATTTCGTGGAAGTAACGCCGTGGGCCAAGGGTCCGGTTTGGGGCTGTATATGGCGCGGTCCGTGATCGAGGTACATGGGGGAACCATCGGTGTTCAAAATGTGGCACCAGCAGGCGCCTTGTTCAAAATCTGGCTGCCCGTACAACGCGCCGCGGGGAAAAGAGTTGCGCCAGAAGGGTGCAGCAGTGATAATTCCGCTAATCAATAGACAAGGGAAGGCGCCGCGCGCAAGTAAGGAAACGATGCACGGGGTAATGAAATGAATAAAATGGCCAACCCATGACGCAGATATTGATTGTTGAGGACAACGGCGACTATGCCGGCGATATGGCGGAGTTCCTGACGGAGCTCAACCATGAAGTGATGGTCGCGACCACCGCCGCCGAGATGTGGGCCGCCCTGACCAAGGTTCCGACCGCCGTGGTCGTGCTCGATCTCGGCCTGCCCGATGAAGATGGTTTCAATGTCATTCCACGCATGCGCCAGCTGTATCCGGAAATCGGCTTGCTGGTGCTGACCGGCCGCGTCGCCTTCGACAACCGCATTCTCGGCCTGCGCCTGGGCGCGGACCATTACCTGACCAAGCCGATCAAGTTTCCGGAACTGGCCGCCCATATCGAGGCGCTGGACCGGCGCGTGCGTCCGCCCGAGCCGGCGGCTCAGCTGCCGAGCAAGTGGACCTTGCGCGTCAGTGCGCGCCAGCTCGAACTGATGGGGGCGGTGATCGACCTGACCGAAAAAGAGTGCAATTTCCTGCACCTGCTCACGCTCAACACGCGTCCCGTGCCACGCCAGGTGATCGTGGCCGGCATGGGCGGCGACGATCCCGACGCCAGCCGCCGGGTCGACATGCTGGTTTATCGCCTGCGCAAGAAAGCCCGGTCAGGCCTCGGGCAGGATTTGCCTCTGCGCAGCGCCTACGGCGAAGGCTACAGCCTGTCCGCCGGTTTCACGCTCGCGTAACCGGTTACATCGCTCACGGAACGGGCAAAAACAGGCTTCCCGTATTCTTGCTGGAAAAAAGCGTATATGAAGATTCCTACCGAAACGCTGTTTGAGATGAGCGGGAACTCTGGAGCTCAGCATGTCTCCTCATAAAAAGGGGACATAGCCAGCCCTGATAATCATGAGCCTGTTTTTAATCAGGGACAGAGTCATGATAATTCAGTAAAATGCCGCGGTCCGTCCCTTTATCATACCGCCATGGCCCGCCTTCCCCGTCTCGTTCTCCCCAACCAGCCGCACCACATCATCCAGCACGGCAACGACCGCCAGCTGATCTTCCGCGACAGCGAGGATTACCAGCGCTTCCTGGGATGGCTGAAGGAAAGCGCCCGGGAATTCAAGGTGGCCATCCACGCCTACGTGCTGATGCCCAACCACCTGCACCTGCTCGCTTCGCCATCAACAGTGGAAGGCCTGGCGCAAACCATGCAGCGGGTCGGCCGCTATTACGTTCCCTGGTTCAATGCCAAGTACGGCCGCAGCGGCAGCCTGTTCCAGGGACGCTTCAAGACCTCGCTGATCGATGCCGCCGCCTATTTCCTGCTCTGCAGCCGCTATATAGAACACAACCCGGTGCGCAGCGAGCTGGTGTCCGATCCCGTGAATTACCCCTGGTCGAGCTACGCCCACCACGCCGGCGCCCAGCCCGACAGCGTCATTACCGACCATGCACTCTACTGGGCACTGGGTAACACCCCCTTCCAGCGCGAAGCGGCTTACATCGAACTGAGCCGCCCGGCCCTGACGCGCGAGCAGCTGGACCAGATCAACGCCGCCGTGCTCAAGGGCTGGCCGCTCGGTTCCGATGCCTTTAAGATAGAATTGCAACACCGCGCAAAACGGCAGGTACTGCCTGCCAAGCGGGGAAGACCGTTCAAGATCAAGGCTCCCGCCTCCTGAAAACGCCCGATGGGCGTTTTTTTTCGCCTCCCAGAAACCCCAAAAACCCTTGTTCCAGCTAAGCGTAACGCATAAACCAGAAAAACGCTTGACTATGTCCCTATTTAATTTATGGAGCGACGCTGGCGCAATTAATTCGACTCTGACCCTAATTAATTCTATTGCCGATTCTGCTGCATTGCACTAATCTTGGTCTTCGACTTTCAAAAGCTGTGGAGAATGCGCATGATTGCCCAAGGTTTGTACGATCCGTCCAATGAACACGATGCCTGTGGCGTCGGTTTCATCGCCCACATCAAGGGCAACAAGAGCCACTCCATCATCGAGCAGGGCCTGTTGATCCTGAAGAACCTCGATCACCGGGGCGCCGTCGGCGCCGACAAGCTGATGGGCGACGGCGCCGGCATCCTGATCCAGATTCCGGACCAGTATTTCCGCGACGAGATGGCGAAACAGGGCGTGGAACTGCCTCCGCCGGGCGAATACGGCGTCGGCATGGTGTTCCTTCCAAAAGAAAATGCATCGCGCATCGCTTGCGAGCAAGAAATTGAACGCGCCGTGCGCATCGAAGGCCAGGTCGTGCTCGGCTGGCGCAATGTGCCGCTCGACGACACCATGCCCATGTCGCCTACCGTGCGCGGCAAGGAACCCGTGATCCGCCAGATCTTCATCGGCCGCGGCCCGGACATCATGGTCACCGACGCGCTCGAACGGAAGCTGTACGTGATCCGCAAGTCGTCCGGCCACGCGATCCAGGCGCTTAAATTGCTCCACGGCAAAGAATTCTTTGTCCCGTCGATGTCGGCGCGCACCATTGTCTATAAAGGCTTGCTGCTGGCCGACCAGGTCGGTGTCTATTACAAGGACTTGCAAGACCCGCGCTGCATCTCGGCACTGGCGCTGGTGCACCAGCGTTTCTCGACCAACACGTTCCCGGAATGGCCGCTGGCCCACCCGTACCGCCTGATCGCCCACAATGGCGAGATCAACACCGTCAAAGGCAACTTCAACTGGATGCGCGCGCGCGAAGGCGTGATGAAGTCCGCCGTGCTGGGCGAAGACCTGCAAAAGCTGTTCCCGCTGATCTATGAAGGCCAGTCCGACACCGCCTGCTTCGATAACGCCCTCGAACTGCTGATCATGGCCGGCTACCCGATTGCCCAGGCCATGATGATGATGATCCCGGAAGCCTGGGAAAATCACACGATGATGGACGACAACCGCCGCGCCTTCTACGAATACCATGCCGCGATGATGGAACCGTGGGATGGCCCGGCCGCCATGGCCTTTACCGACGGGCGCCACATCGGCGGCACCCTGGACCGCAATGGCTTGCGTCCGGCGCGCTACATCGTCACCGACGACGACCTGGTCGTGATGGCGTCCGAATCGGGCGTGCTGCCGATTCCGGAATCGAAAATCATCCAGAAATGGCGCCTGCAGCCGGGCAAGATGTTCCTGATCGACCTGGAAGCGGGCCGCATCATCGACGACAAGGAACTCAAAGACACCTACGCCAACGCCAAGCCCTACAAGGCATGGATCAACTCGGTGCGCATCAAGCTCAACGAGATCAAGCTCAAGGAAAGCCAGCTCGGCCACAACCGCGCCAAGGATGGCGCCCACCCTGGCGCAACGGCCCAGGGCGAAAAAGCCCCGGCCTGCGTGCTCGACCGCCAGCAAGCGTTCGGCTACACCCAGGAAGACCTGAAATTCCTGATGGCGCCGATGGCCGTGCTCGGCGAAGAAGCCACTGGTTCGATGGGCAACGATTCGCCGCTGGCGGTCATGTCCAACAAGCTCAAGCCCCTGTACAACTATTTCAAGCAACTGTTCGCGCAAGTGACCAACCCGCCGATCGACCCGATCCGCGAAGCCATGGTCATGTCGCTGGTGTCGTTTATCGGACCCAAGCCGAACTTGCTCGATACCAACAACGTCAATCCGCCGATGCGCCTCGAAGTGTCGCAGCCGGTGCTCGGTTTCGACGACATGGCGCGCCTGCGCAACATCAGCGCCCACACCGGCGGCAAGTTCAAGTCGTATGAGCTGAACATTTGCTACCCGGTCGCCTGGGGCAAGGAAGGCATCGAAGCCTCGCTCGCCTCGCTGTGCGCGGAAGCGGTGGATGCGGTCAAGTCCGGCCACAACATCCTGATCGTGTCCGACCGCGCCGTCTCGGCCGAACAGGTCGCCATTCCGGCCCTGCTGGCTACCTCCACCGTGCACCAGCACCTGGTCGGACGCGGCCTGCGCGCCTCCACCGGCCTGGTCGTGGAAACCGGCTCGGCCCGCGAAACCCACCACTTCGCCCTGCTGGCCGGCTACGGCGCCGAAGCCGTGCACCCGTACCTGGCCATGGAAACCCTGGTCGAACTGGCCCAGGGCATGACCGGCGACATGTCGGGCGACACCGCCATCTATAACTACACCAAGGCCGTCGGCAAGGGCTTGATGAAGGTGATGTCCAAGATGGGCATCTCGACCTACATGTCTTACTGCGGCGCGCAAATCTTCGAAGTCATCGGCCTGAACAAGTCGCTGGTCGACAAATACTTCAAGGGCACGTCGTCCAACGTCGAAGGCATCGGCGTGTTCGAGGTGGCCGAGGAAGCGCTGCGCCTGCACACCCTGGCCTTCGGCAACGACCCGCTGCTGGCCGATGCGCTCGACGCCGGCGGCGAATACGCCTTCCGCGTGCGCGGCGAAGAACACATGTGGACGCCGGATGCGATCGCCAAGCTGCAGCACTCCACCCGTAGCAACAATTTCTCGAGCTACAAGGAATACGCGCAAATCATCAATGACCAGAGCCGTCGTCATTTGACACTGCGCGGCCTGTTCGAGTTCAAACTCGATCCGACCAAGGCCATTCCGCTCGATGAAGTCGAACCGGCCAAGGAAATCGTCAAGCGCTTCGCCACCGGCGCCATGTCGATGGGTTCGATCAGCACCGAAGCCCACGCCACCCTGGCCATCGCCCTGAACCGCATCGGCGGCAAGTCGAACACGGGCGAAGGCGGTGAAGATCCGTTCCGCTACACCAAGGAATTGAAAGGCATCAAGATCAAGCAGGGCGAAACGATGGCGTCCGTCATCGGCGAACAGAACGTGGTGGTCGATATTCCTTTGCAAGAAGGCGATTCCCTGCGGTCGCGCATCAAGCAGGTCGCTTCGGGCCGCTTTGGCGTCACCGCCGAGTACCTGAACTCGGCCGACCAGATCCAGATCAAGATGGCGCAGGGCGCAAAACCTGGCGAAGGCGGCCAGCTGCCGGGCCACAAGGTGACCGAATACATCGCCAGCCTGCGCTTTTCGGTGCCGGGCGTGGGCCTCATTTCGCCACCGCCGCACCACGATATTTACTCGATCGAAGATCTGGCGCAACTGATTCACGACCTTAAGAACGCCAACCCGCGCGCCTCGATTTCGGTCAAGCTGGTCTCGGAAGTGGGCATCGGCACGGTTGCCGCGGGCGTGACCAAGGCCAAGGCCGACCACGTGGTGGTGGCTGGCCATGACGGCGGCACGGGCGCATCGCCATTGTCGTCGGTTAAGCACGCCGGCACGCCGTGGGAGCTGGGCCTGGCCGAAACCCAGCAGACGCTGGTGCTCAATGGCTTGCGCAGCCGTATCCGCGTGCAGGCCGACGGCCAGATGAAAACCGGCCGCGATGTCGTCATCGCCGCCATGCTCGGCGCCGACGAGATCGGTTTCGCCACGGCGCCGCTGGTGGTCGAAGGTTGCATCATGATGCGCAAATGCCACCTGAACACCTGCCCGGTCGGCGTGGCGACGCAGGACCCTGTGCTGCGCGCCAAGTTCTCGGGCAAACCTGAGTACGTGGTCAACTATTTCTTCTTCGTCGCCGAAGAAGCGCGCCAGCTGATGGCCCAGCTCGGCATCCGCAGCTACGATGAACTGATCGGCCGCGTCGACCTGCTCGACAAATCGAAAGCCATCAGCCACTGGAAAGCGCGTGGCCTGGATTTCTCCAACATTTTCTATCAGCCGGAAGTGCCGGTGGGCGGCGCCGTGCGCCAGGTCGAAGAGCAGGACCATGGCCTGGAAAAAGCGCTCGATCACAAGCTCATCGCCCAGGCCAAGGCGGCGCTGGAAAAAGGCGAGCGCGTCTCCTTTATCTCGCCGGTGCGCAACGTCAACCGCACCGTCGGCACCATGCTGTCGGGCGAAGTGGCCAAGCGCTACGGCCACGCCGGTTTGCCGGACGACACCATCCACATCCAGCTGCAAGGCACGGCCGGCCAGTCCGCCGCCGCCTTCCTGGCCGCCGGCATCACCCTCGATCTGGTGGGCGAAGGCAACGATTACGTGGGCAAGGGCTTGTCGGGCGGACGCATCATCGTGCGTCCCAACACCGAGTTCCGCGGCTGGGCGGTCGACAACATCATCGTCGGCAACACCGTGCTGTACGGCGCGATTGCCGGCGAAGCCTTCTTTAATGGCGTGGCGGGCGAACGCTTCGCCGTACGCAACTCCGGCGCCACCGCGATTGTCGAAGGCTGCGGCGACCACGGCTGCGAATACATGACCGGCGGCACGGTCGTGGTACTGGGCGCGACGGGCCGCAATTTTGCGGCGGGCATGTCGGGCGGCGTGGCCTATGTCTACGATCCGCTGGGCGACTTCGAGAAGAAATGCAACACCGCCATGGTCAACCTGGAACGCGTGCTCAGCACCAAGGAACAGACCGACCGCGCCGGCTGGCACAGCCAGAGCCGCGGCAGCGACCGCGAGTCGGACGAAGCGATTCTCAAGCGCCTGATCGAACGCCATTTCAAGCACACGGGCTCGACCCGCGCGCGCAACCTGCTGGACGACTGGGCGACAGGACGCGCCAAGTTCGTCAAAGTGTTCCCGACCGAATACAAACGGGCGCTGGAAGAACTGCACAACAGCAGCATGGAAGAAGCGAACGACAAGATCGATGCGGTCGCCAAGATTGCGGCATAAGAGCGTCGCTGAAGACGACGGCCCGCGCGGGCACCCGCTGCCCGCGCCCCTACTGAATACAAGGAAAAACATCGTGGGTAAAATTACCGGCTTCATGGAATTCAAGCGTCAGGACGAGGGGTATCTCGAGCCGGGCGCGCGCGTCAAGAACTACAAGGAATTCGTGCTGCACCTGAGCGATCCGCAAGCGAAGGTGCAGGCGGCGCGCTGCATGGATTGCGGTATCCCCTTCTGCAACAGCGGCTGTCCCGTGAATAACATCATCCCGGACTGGAACGATCTGGTTTTTCACGGCAACTACCGCGCCGCGCTGGAAAACCTGCATTCGACCAATAACTTCCCCGAGTTCACCGGCCGCGTCTGTCCTGCGCCGTGCGAGTCGGCCTGTACCCTGGGCATCATCAGCGATCCGGTCGGCATCAAGTCGATCGAACACAAGATCATCGATACCGGCTGGGAGCACGGCTGGGTCGTGCCGCAGCCGCCGGAAAAGTTGACCGGAAAGAAAGTGGCCATCATCGGTTCCGGTCCGGCCGGCCTGGCGGCGGCCCAGCAGCTGGCGCGTGTCGGCCACGCGGTCACTGTGTTCGAGAAGAGCGACCGCATCGGCGGCCTGCTGCGCTACGGCATTCCCGACTTCAAGATGGAAAAGACCCACATCGACCTGCGCGTGAAGCAGATGGAAGCCGAAGGCGTGACCTTCCGCACCAGCGTGTTGGTGGGCAAGGATTTCCCGGCCACGGTTAACAACTGGGCCAAGGAAACGATTTTCCCGGAAGACCTGGAAAAAGATTTCGACGCCATCATCATGGCCGGCGGCGCCGAGCAGCCGCGCGACTTGCCGGTACCGGGGCGCGAGCTCAAGGGCGTGCACTTCGCGATGGACTTCCTGCCGCTGCAAAACAAGGTCAACGCCGGCGACAAGCTCAAGGACCAGATCAAGGCGACCGGCAAGAACGTGGTCGTGATCGGTGGCGGCGATACGGGTTCCGACTGTGTCGGCACTTCGAACCGTCACGGTGCGCTGTCGGTGGCCCAGTTCGAATTGATGCCCCAGCCGCCCGAGCAGGAAAACAAGCCGCTGGTCTGGCCGTACTGGCCGACCAAGCTGCGCACCTCGTCCTCGCACGAAGAAGGGTGCGAGCGCGACTGGGCGGTGGCCACCAAGCGCTTCGAAGGCAAGGGCGGCAAGGTCGACAAGCTGATCGCCTGCCGCGTGGAGTGGAAAGACGGCAAGATGATCGAAGTGCCGAATTCCGAATTCGAGATGAAGGCCGACCTGGTGCTGCTGGCCATGGGCTTTGTCTCGCCGGTGCAACAGGTGCTCGATGCCTTCGGTGTGGAAAAGGATGCGCGCGGCAACGCCAAGGCCACCACCGATGGCGACGGCTGCTATGCCACGTCGGTGCCGAAGGTGTTCGTGGCCGGCGACATGCGGCGCGGCCAGTCCCTGGTGGTGTGGGCGATCCGCGAAGGCCGCCAGTGCGCGCGCGCCGTCGATGAATTCCTGATGGGCGAATCGGTCCTGCCGCGCTAGAACCCGGTCACGGCACGCAAGGCCGTCGTTCCCGCGTCCTGGCGCGGGAACGACGTGCAAAAGTGTCTCTTTTTGCGCCTGTTTTGCCGCCCTTATATGCATGAAGTAATGTAAAGTTACATAAACGCATTGTTGAATGATGGAAAGAAGTTCGCCTTCGTACCAATCCCCTCATCCCTGCTATCCCAACAAAAACAAGCACTTACGCACGGAAATATCTGACCCGCCGTTCAGTAGTGTTGTATTCTCACCTCGCGCCCCCATGATCGATCGGGGGGCCGTCAGCAGAGATTGCCCTTTCTGCACTACAATACGGCATTCCCAAATATGAACAGCGCCGTGCCTAATCTTGTCGAAATCCGCGATCTACATTTTTCTTACGGTGACCGTTCGATCTTGTCGAACCTCCGGATGGACTTCCCACGCGGAAAGGTCGTGGCCGTCATGGGCGGCTCCGGCTGCGGCAAGACCACGGTGCTGCGCCTGATCGGCGGCCAGATCCGCCCGCAAAAGGGCACGGTCACTGTCGCCGGCGAAACCGTCCACCAGCTCGATACCGATGGCTTGTACCGCCTGCGCCGCAAGATGGGCATGCTGTTCCAGTTCGGCGCGCTGTTCACCGACCTGAGCGTGTTCGAGAACGTCGCCTTTCCGCTGCGCGAACACACCGACTTGCCCGAGGAACTGATCCGCGACCTGGTGCTCATGAAGCTCAACGCGGTCGGCCTGCGCAATGCCGCCAAGCTCAAGCCTGCCGAGATTTCCGGCGGCATGGCGCGCCGCGTGGCGGTCGCCCGCGCGGTCGCGCTCGACCCGGAACTGATCATGTACGACGAACCTTTCGCCGGCCTCGACCCGATCTCGATGGGCGTTACCGCCAACCTGATCCGCAGGCTCAACGATGCGCTCGGCTCCACCTCGATCCTGGTGTCGCACGATGTGCACGAATGCTTTGCGATCGCCGATTATGTGTACTTCATGTCCGCCGGTAAAATTGTTGCCCAGGGGACGCCGGCCGACATGCGCGTCTCGGAAGACCCTTACGTCAAGCAATTCGTCAACGCCGCGCCCGATGGCCCGGTACCCTTCCATTACCCGGGCAAGTCGCTGGCCGAGGACCTCGGCCTGGGGGAACGCAAGTGATTGCTAACATGCTCGCTTCCATCGGCCGTGCCGTGCGCGAAAATATCGCCAGCGTCGGTTTTGCGACGCGCTCGTTTTTCACCCTGCTCGGCGTGACTCCAGGCGCACTGCGCCGTCCCGGCCTGATTTCCGAACAGATCCATTTCATCGGCAACTATTCGCTGGTGATCATCATCGTCTCCGGCTTGTTCGTCGGCATGGTGCTCGGCTTGCAGGGTTACATCACCCTCACGCCTTACGGCGCCGAGCAGAAGCTCGGCCAGGTGGTCGCGCTGGCGCTGGTGCGCGAACTGGGGCCGGTCGTCACCGCCCTGCTGTTCGCCGGCCGCGCCGGCACCTCGCTGACCGCCCAGATCGGCCTGATGAAAGCCGGCGAGCAGCTCTCGGCCATGGAAATGATGGCGATTAACCCGATTCAGCGCGTGCTCGCACCCCGTTTCTGGGCCGGCGTCATTGCGATGCCGATCCTCGGCACCATCTTCAGCGCCGTCGGCGTGGTGGGCGGCTATCTGGTCGGCGTGCAGCTGATCGGCGTCGATGAAGGCGCCTTCTGGTCGCAGATGCAAGCGAACGTGGATGTGCAGCACGACGTCGTCAACGGCATCATCAAGAGCTTCGTGTTCGGCATCGCCGTCACCTTTACCGCGCTGTTCCAGGGCTACCATGCCCAGCCGACGCCGGAAGACGTGTCGCGCGCCACCACCCGTACCGTCGTGATCGCGTCGCTGACCGTCTGGGGTCTGGACTTCGTGATGACCGCGATGATGTTTAACTAAATAGATGAATCTGGCGGCACGTAGCGCCGCATAACAAGAGCTAGGAAATCACATGCAACGTAAATCCATCGACGTCTGGGTCGGCCTGTTTGTTCTGCTGGGTCTGGCAGCGCTGCTGTTTCTGGCCCTCAAGGCCGGCAATATGAGCACATTGTCCTTCGGCAAGACCTACCTGGTCACGGGCAAGTTCGACAATATCGGCGGTCTCAAGCCGCAGGCGCCGGTGAAAAGCGCCGGTGTCGTGGTGGGGCGCGTGGGCGATATCAAGTTTGATGACAAAACGTATCAGGCGCTGGTAACCTTGGAACTTGAGACGGGCTATAACTTTCCTAAAGATAGCTCTTTGAAAATCCTGACGGCCGGCCTGCTCGGTGAACAGTACATCGGTATTCAAGCAGGTAGCGACGATGCCAACAAGCTGGTCAATGGTGACCGGATTAACAGTACCCAATCTGCCACCGTGCTGGAAGACCTGATCAATCAGTTCATCTACAGCAAGGCGGCTGACGGAAAGGAATAAGAGCAATGACATTACCGAAGCCGAACCGCGCCCTGAACTGGCGCGTCAGCGCTGCCGCTCTGGTGGCCATTGCCACCCTCAGCGGTTGCGCCACCAACAACCCGCGCGACCCGCTCGAGCCGTTCAATCGCACGGTGTTCAAGTTCAACGACGCGATCGACCAGGCTGCGCTGAAACCGGTCGCGACCGCCTACAAGAAAGTCGTGCCGAGCTTCATGCAGACCGGCGTGAACAATTTCTTCGGCAACCTGTCCGACGTCTGGACCGGCGCGAATAACTTGATGCAAGGCAAGGGCGAACAAGGCATGTCCGACTGGACCCGCGTTGCCCTCAACTCGACCTTCGGCATCGGCGGCCTGTTCGACATCGCTTCCGAAGCCGGTTTGAAAAAGCACAATGAAGATTTCGGCCAGACCCTCGGCTACTGGGGCGTGCCAAGCGGCCCGTACCTGATGCTGCCGCTGCTGGGCCCATCGACCGTGCGCGACACCAGCGGCTTGCCGGTCGACATGGCCGCCAACGGCTGGTCCTACGTCGATCCATCCTCCACCCGTAACATCGGCACCGCGCTACGCGTGATCGATGGGCGCGCCAACATCCTGGACGCCTCGAACCTGATGGAAGAAGCCGCACTCGACCGTTACGAATTCATCCGCGACGGCTTCCTGCAGCGCCGCCAGGGACAGGTGTTCGATGGCGAATCCTCGCGCAAGGCCCTGAAAGCGTCCAGGGACGAGCCGGCCGACGCGAAAAGCATCCGCGCCGCCTATGCCGATGATGACGCTGCGCCTGCTGCGCCTGCTGCGCCTGCTGCGCCTGCTGCGCCGGCCGCCACGGCGACCGCGCCAGCGCCGACCCCAGCTGTCGCACCGGCTGTGTCATCCGAAACGCCCTCGAAGTAGTTAACCGCTAAACTGGACCGTCATCGGACGGTTCAGCCGGTCTGAACACAACCTTATCGAAAAGAGCTTATGAAACTGATTAAACAACTTATCGCCCTCGCGACCGTGGCCATTGCCACCAGCGCCACCGCTGCCGCTCCTGCCGAAGCGCCGGACGCGCTCGTCAAACGCATCAGCGCCGACGTGATCGACACCGCCAAAGCCGACAAGGATATCCAGGCCGGCAACCAGAAAAAGGTCATGGACTTGGTCGAAAGCAAGATCTTGCCGCACGTCGACTTCCAGCGCATGACCCAGCTGGCCGCCGGCCGTGCCTGGCGCGATGCCACCCCGGAACAGCAAAAGCAGCTCTCGAACGAGTTCCGCACCCTGCTGATCTTCACGTACTCGGGCGCGCTGTCGCAGATCAAGAATGAAACCGTCGAGTTCAAGCCGCTGCGCGCCGCGCCGGAAGACAAGGAAGTCGAAGTGCGTTCGCAAGTGAACGTCGCGCGCGGCGAGCCGGTCACCCTGAACTATCGCCTGGCCCAGTCCCCGACCGGCTGGAAGATTTTCGACATCAACGTGCTGGGTGCGTGGCTGGTGGAAACTTACAAGGGCACCTTCGCATCGGAAATCAACAAGTCCGGCATCGATGGCCTGATCAAGACCCTGGCCGAGCGCAACAAGAAGCTGGCTGCCAAGCCGCTGGCCAAGCCTATCAAATAAGATGGTTCAAACCAACAAGCTCGAGAACATCGATACCCTGACCGTGCACAACGCCAAGGCGGCACTGGTGCAGGGTTTCGATGCGATCAATGCGGGCCAGACCGTGTTCGATTTCGGCTCCGTCAAGGTTGCCGATTCGTCCGCGGTCGCGGTCCTGCTCGCATGGCAGCGCGCCGCGCGCACCGCCGGCGTGGTGCTGTCCTATGTCAATCTTCCGGTCAGCCTGAAAAGCCTGGCCGCGCTGTACGGCGTCGATGCCTTCCTGGTGGACACTCCCGCCAACCTGCACCACCATTGATCCTGCCTTCGGGGAGGCGCATCCGCCTCCCCACTCCCCCTGCCTGTAACTCCGGGCAACTCTGTTTCCTCCGATTTCCCCTATAATTGACGGCTCACCCCGCAATGTCCGTGCATGCTGTATAGACATTTGCTCACTCAAAAAGACGCATGACAGCGATTCAAATTACCAACGTCGAGAAAAGCTACAAGGCCCTCAAAGCCTTGGGTGGCGTCTCCCTGACGATTGAAGAAGGCGAGTTCTTCGGCCTGCTCGGACCGAACGGGGCCGGCAAGACCACCCTGATCTCCACCATCGCCGGCCTGATCCGCCCCGATGCGGGCACGGTCGCCATTCACGGCCACGATGTCGTCACCGACTTTCGCCAAGCGCGCAAGAAGCTCGGCGTGGTGCCGCAGGAACTGGTGTTCGATCCCTTCTTCACGGTGCGCGAAACCTTGCGTCTGCAGTCGGGCTACTTCGGCCTGAAAAACAACGACAAGTGGATCGATGAGGTCATGGGCAACCTGGACCTGACCAACAAGGCCGATGTGAACATGCGCGCGCTCTCGGGCGGCATGAAGCGGCGCGTACTGGTGGCCCAGGCCCTGGTCCACAAGCCACCCGTGATCGTGCTCGACGAGCCGACCGCCGGTGTCGACGTCGAACTGCGCCAGACGCTCTGGAAGTTCATTTCGCGCTTGAACAAGGAAGGCCACACCGTGGTCCTGACCACCCACTACCTGGAAGAAGCGCAAGCCATGTGCCAGCGCGTGGCCATGCTCAAGGGCGGCAAGGTGGTCGCGCTCGACACCATGTCGGCCCTGATCCGCCGCATCTCCGGCTCGCAGCTGATCGTGCACCTGGCCAGCGGCAGTCTGCCGGACGACCTGCGCCACCTGGTGTCGCACGATGAACATGACAATGGCAGCGGCATGAAGTACAGCCTGCGCGTGAACGAATACAGCGAAGTCGAACAGATTCTGGCGCGCCTGCGCGAGTCCGGCGCCGTCATCGACGAAATGCAGCTGCAGCAGGCCGACCTGGAAGATATCTTCCTGCAGATTATGGACAAGGGCGCGCTATGAACATGTTCTCGGTGGGCTTCCAGACCCTGCTCTACAAGGAAATGCTGCGCTTCTGGAAGGTCGCCACGCAAACCGTGGCCGCCCCGGTCCTCACGGCCATGCTGTACCTGCTGATCTTCGGCCACGTGCTCGAAGGGCACGTCAACGTGCGCGGCGTGAACTACACCGCCTTCCTCATTCCCGGCCTGGTGATGATGAGCGTGCTGCAGAATTCCTTCGCCAATTCCTCGTCCTCGCTGATCCAGTCCAAGATCACCGGCAACCTGGTGTTCATTTTGCTGCCGCCGCTGTCGCACTGGGAGATTCTGTCGGCCTACGTGCTCGCTTCCGTGGTGCGCGGCCTGACCGTCGGCGCCGGCGTGTTCATCGCCACCGTGTGGTTCGCCAAGCTCTCGTTCGCCGCGCCCCTGTGGATCCTGGCGTTCGCGCTGCTCGGCGCCGCCATCCTCGGCACCATGGGCGTCATCGCAGGCATCTGGGCCGAAAAATTCGACCAGCTGGCCGCCTTCCAGAACTTTTTGATCATGCCCGCCACGTTCCTCTCCGGCGTGTTCTACTCGATCCACTCGCTGCCGCCATTCTGGCTCACCGTGTCGCACTTCAATCCGTTTTTCTACATGATCGACGGCTTCCGTCACGGCTTCTTCGGCCAGTCCGACGTCTCGCCGTGGACCAGTCTTGCGATCGTGTCGGCCTTCTTCGCGGCCCTCGCGGGTATCGCCATCAACCTGCTCAAGCGCGGCTACAACCTGCGCCACTAATCAGAGGAATTTATCGTGGCTACCACACCAGAACTCATCCACGGCTACATCAGCGCCGGTCTCGAATGCACCCACCTCGAAGTGGAGGGCGACGGCCAGCACTTCACCGCCGTCATCGTCTCGCCCGCGTTTGCCGGCAAGCGAGCGATCCAGCGCCACCAGATCGTCTACGCGGCGCTGGGCGACCGCATGCGCGAAGAAATCCACGCGCTGTCGATGAAAACGCTCACCCCCGAAGAATACCAAGGATAAAAGGATAAATAAGCATGGACAAGCTCCAAGTGGTCGGAGGCAAGCGCCTCGAAGGGGAAATCGTCATTTCGGGCGCCAAGAACGCGGCCCTGCCGATCCTGTGCGCCGGTTTGCTCACCTCGGGCGACCTTGAACTGTCGAACGTGCCGCGCCTGCACGACGTCAAGACCATCCTCAAGCTGCTGGCCCAGACCGGCCTGACGGTGTCGCAGGACGACGAGCGCGTCACCCTCAACGGCAGCGCCATCACCATGCTGGAAGCGCCCTATGAGCTGGTCAAGACCATGCGCGCCTCGATCCTGGTGCTCGGCCCCCTGCTGGCGCGCTTCGGCGAAGCCAAGGTCTCGCTGCCGGGCGGCTGCGCCATCGGTTCGCGTCCGGTCGACCAGCACATCAAGGGCTTGCGCGCGCTCGGCGCCGAGATCACCATCGAAGGCGGCTACATCTACGCCAAGTGCAAAAAGCTCAAGGGCGCGCGCATCCGCACCGACATGATCACCGTCACCGGCACCGAGAACCTGCTGATGGCGGCGACCCTGGCCGAAGGCGAAACGGTCCTGGAAAACGCCGCGCGCGAGCCGGAAGTGACCGACCTGGCCAACCTGCTGGTGGCCATGGGCGCGAAGATCGAGGGCATCGGCACCGACCGCCTGGTGATCCAGGGCGTAGCCGAACTGCACGGAGCCAAGCACGCGGTCATTTCCGACCGTATCGAAGCGGCCACGTTCCTGTGCGCCGTGGCGGCCACCGGCGGCGACATCCTGCTCAAGAATACCCGCACCGACTACTTCGACGTGGCGCTCGACAAGCTGCGCGAGATTGGTCTTGTGATGACCATGGGTCCCGCTTCGATCCGCGCGCAGATGGGCGGCCGTCCCAAGCCGGTGTCGTTCCGCACCACCGAATACCCGGGCTTCCCGACCGACATGCAGGCCCAGTTCATGGCCGTGAACACCATCGCCTCGGGCGCGAGCCGCATCACCGAGACGATCTTCGAGAACCGCTTCATGCACGTTCAGGAAATGAACCGTCTCGGCGCCTCGATCCAGACCGAGGGCAACACCGCCCACGTCAAGGGCGTGGACCGGCTGGTGGGCGCGCCCGTGATGGCGACCGACCTGCGCGCTTCGGCCTCGCTGGTGATCGCCGCCATGGCCGCGCAAGGCACCACCATCATCGACCGCATCTATCACCTCGACCGCGGCTACGACCGCATGGAAGTGAAGCTGTCGGCGGTGGGTGCCAACATCGTCCGCATCAAGTAAAGAAGCCAGAGAAAATATCGATGAGTACATTCAGTAACCCGGCCAACTCCCTGATCCTGGCGCTGTCGAAGGGCCGCATCTTCGACGACACCATGCCGCTCCTCGCGGCGGCCGGCATCACCGTCACCGAAAATCCGGAGACCTCGCGCAAGCTGATTTTGGCGACCAACGATCCGCACGTGCGCGTCATCATCGTGCGCGCGTCCGACGTGCCGACCTACGTGCAGTACGGCGCCGCCGATTTCGGCGTGGCCGGCAAGGACGTCCTGCTCGAGCATGGCGGTGAAGGCTTGTACCAGCCGATCGACCTGAACATCGCCAAATGCCGCATGTCGGTGGCGGTGAACGCCGGCTTTGACTACGACAAGGCGGTGCGCCAGGGCGCGCGCCTGCGCGTGGCCACCAAGTTCGTCCAGACCGCGCGCGAGCACTTCGCCGCCAAGGGCGTGCACGTTGACCTGATCAAGCTGTATGGCTCGATGGAGCTGGCACCGCTGGTGGGCCTGTCGGACGCGATTGTCGACGTGGTTTCCACCGGCAGCACCCTGCGCGCCAACAACCTGGTCGAAGTCGAAGAGATCATGGACATCTCCTCGCGCCTGGTCGTCAACCAGGCCGCGCTCAAGCTCAAGCGCGAGCGTTTGCAACCGATTCTCGAGGCGTTCGAACGCGCGTCGCGATTGAACAACCAAGCTTAAAACTCACACCAACATGACCATTCAGATCCGCCACCTCGACTCCGCCCAGCCGGACTTCAAACAACGCCTCGAGACCCTGCTGGCCTTCGAAGCGTCCACCGATGAAGCGATTGAAAAATCGGTGGCGGCGATCCTGCATGATGTCAAACACCGGGGCGACGACGCCGTCCTCGAATACACCAACAAATTCGACCGCATTCCCGGCGGCGCCGCCAGCATGGCCGCCTTCGACGTGCCGCAAGCCGAACTGCAGGCCGCATTGCGCGCCCTGCCGGCAGCCCAGCGCGTGGCGCTGGAAACGGCGGCCGAACGGATTCGCGTCTTCCACGAGCGCCAGCGGGAAGAACTGCGCGGCTTCACCTACACCGAGCCGGACGGCACGGTGCTGGGCCAGAAAATCACGCCGCTCGACCGGGTCGGCATCTACGTCCCGGGCGGCAAGGCGGCGTATCCGTCGTCGGTGCTGATGAATGCCGTGCCGGCCAAGGTCGCCGGGGTGGCTGAAATCATCATGGTGGTGCCCACGCCCGACGGCGTGAAGAACCAGATGGTGCTGGCCGCCGCCGCGATTGCGGGCGTCACGCGCGTGATCACCATCGGCGGCGCCCAGGCAGTGGGCGCGCTGGCCTACGGCACCGCCACCATCGCCCCGGTCGACAAGATCGTCGGTCCCGGCAATGCCTACGTGGCCGCGGCCAAGCGGCGCGTGTTCGGTACCGTCGGCATCGACATGATCGCCGGGCCGTCCGAAATCCTGGTGCTGTGCGACGGCACCACCGACCCGGACTGGGTCGCGATGGACCTGTTTTCGCAGGCCGAGCACGACGAACTGGCGCAGGCGATCATGCTGTGCCCCGACGCGGATTACATCGCCAAGGTCGAAGCGAGCATCCACAAGCTGCTGCCGACCATGCCGCGCGCGGACACCATCCGCACCTCGATGACCGACCGCGGCGCGCTGGTCAAGGTGCGCGACATGCAGGAAGCGTGCGACATCGCCAACGCCATCGCCGCCGAGCACCTGGAGATTTCGGCCGAGGACCCGCAGCAGTGGGCCGACCGCATCCGCCACGCCGGCGCCATGTTCCTCGGGCGCTTTTCGTCCGAGTCGCTGGGCGACTACTGCTGCGGCCCGAACCACGTGCTGCCGACCTCGCGCACCGCGCGCTTTTCGTCGCCGCTGGGCGTGTACGACTTCCAGAAGCGCTCGTCCGTCATTTTCGTGAGCGAAGAGGGCGCGCAAACGCTCGGCAAGGTCGCGGCCGAACTGGCCTACGGCGAAGGCTTGCAGGCGCATGCCCGCAGTGCCGAACTGCGCTTGCGACCGGCGCTATGAGCGACTGGCTCAATCAGGTGTTTTGCGAGGATGCGCTGGCCGGACTGGCGCGCATCCCGGACGGTTCCATCGACCTGATTCTGACCGATCCTCCGTATAACCTCGGCAAGGACTACGGCAACGACTCCGACCAGCAAAGCGTGGCCGATTACCTGGCGTGGACCGAGCAATGGATCTCGAAGGCGCTGCCCAAGCTCAAACCCAACGGCAGCCTGTACATCTTTCTGACGTGGCGCTTTTCGCCCGAGATTTTCGTCATGCTCAAGCAGCGCATGACGATGATGAACGAGATTATCTGGGACCGGCGGGTGCCGTCGATGGGCGGCAGCGTGAGAAGTTTCAGTTCGGTGCACGACACGATCGGTTTCTTCGTCAACCGCAAGGATTACTACTTCGACCTGGACGCGGTGCGCATTCCCTACGACGCGGCGACCAAGAAAGCCCGTTCGCGCTCGATTTTTGTCGGGGCGAAGTGGCTCGAAGTGGGGTACAACCCCAAGGATTTGTGGAGCGTCTCGCGCCTGCACAAGGAACACCCGGAGCGGGCCGATCATCCGACCCAGAAGCCGCTGGAAATCATCGAGCGCATGGTCAAGGCCTCGTGCCCGCCGGATGGCGTGGTGATGGATCTGTTCATGGGCAGCGGCACCACGGCCATGGCCGCGAAACGCTGCGGGCGCAATTTCGTCGGCTTCGAGCTCAATGCCGCGTATTGCGAGATTATCGCAGCGCGACTGGCGTCGTCGCCGGAGCAGGAAATGGTCAAGAAGCGCAAGCCGGCCAAGAAGACTGTGCAGGCTGAAAATGTGTAGCGTCGATCCCGCCACCACCAACGGTAACTTAAGGAGCAAAGCAGCATGAGTTTCATCGACACGCTGATCGCCAACACGATCCGTCCCGAGGTCCAGGCCGACCATGCCTACATCGTCCCCGACGCCGACGGCTACATCAAACTCGACGCGATGGAGAACCCATACTCGCTGCCTGCCCACCTGCGCGAAGAACTGGGCCATCGCCTGGCCGCCGCGGTCCTGAACCGCTATCCGCTGCCCAGCAACGCCACGCTCAAACACAAGATCTGCACCCGCCTGGGCGTGCCGGGCGGCTACGACGTCATCCTCGGTAACGGCTCCGATGAACTGATCTCGATCATGGCCACCGCCGTTGCCGGCGGCGCGCGCCGTCCCGTGATCCTGGCGCCCACGCCCGGCTTCGTGATGTTCTCGCGTTCCGCCATGCTGGCCGGTGCCCACTTCGTCGGCGTGCCGCTGCGCGCCGACATGACGCTCGACAAAGCCAGCATGCTCGCCAAGATCGCCGAGCACAAGCCCGCCCTGGTGTTCCTGGCCTACCCGAACAACCCGACCGGCAACCTGTTCGACCCGGCCGAGATGGTCGAGATCATCCGCGCCGTCGGCGACACCGGCATCGTCGTCGTCGACGAAGCCTACGGACCGTTCGCGCGCACCTCCTTCATGGAGCGGTTGCCCGAGTTCGAGAACATGGTCGTCATGCGCACCGTCTCGAAACTGGGCCTGGCCGGTATCCGCCTCGGTTACATGGCGGCCGCGCCCAAGCTGCTGGCGCAGTTCGACAAGGTGCGCCCGCCGTATAACATCAATGTGCTGACGCAGACCGCCGCCGAATTCGCGCTCGATCACCTGGAGGTGTTGAACGACCAGGCCACCCTGTTGATCGCCGCGCGTGAACAGCTGGCGGCCGACCTGGCCGCGCTGCCCGGCGTGACGGTATTTCCGTCGGCCGCCAACTTCCTGCTGGTGCGCCTGCCCGATGCGGATGCGTCCTGCGCGCGCCTCGACGCGGACAAGGTCATGATTAAAAATGTGAGTAAAATGCACGGATTGGGCGGATGCATCCGCGTGACCGTGAGCACACCTGAAGAAAATGCCATTTTCCTGGATGCCATCAAGGCATCGCTGACTTCGCACTAACCGAGCCTCCCATGACCCGCACCGCAGACATTACGCGCAACACCAACGAGACGCAAATCCGCGTCGCGATCAACCTCGATGGCACCGGCCAGCAAAAGCTCAATACGGGCGTGCCTTTCCTCGACCACATGCTCGACCAGATCGCGCGCCACGGCCTGATCGACCTCGATATCGAATGCGTGGGCGACCTGCATATCGACGCCCATCACACCGTGGAAGACACCGGCATCACGCTCGGCATGGCGGTGGCCAAGGCGATCGGCGACAAGAAGGGCATCCGCCGTTACGGCCACGCCTATGTGCCGCTGGACGAAGCGCTGTCGCGCGTGGTGATCGATTTTTCCGGCCGTCCGGGCCTCGAAATGCACGTGCCGTGGAAGCGCTCGATGATCGGCAATTTCGACGTCGACCTGGCGCATGAGTTTTTCCAGGGGTTTGTGAACCACGCGCTGGTGTCGCTGCATATCGATAACCTGCGCGGCGAGAACGCCCACCATCAGTGCGAGACCGTGTTCAAGGCATTCGGCCGCGCGCTGCGCATGGCTGCGGAACTCGATGCGCGCTCGGCGGGCACGATCCCTTCGACTAAGGGTAGTCTGTAACCCTGGCACTGGTGCATGTTCCTGCCGCTATCTCCGTCGTTCCCGCGCCAAGGCGGCACTCGGCGGGAATCCATAGCACCTTCTATTCGCCAAGGTGCTATGGATCCCCGCCTGCGCGGGGAAGACGGTGGTCTGGTGAAGCCGGCGGCTCGTGCTTGTTCTTCACAAAAAACTGAATTGCTATGAATAAAATTGTTGTGGTCGATTACGGCATGGGCAATCTGCGTTCGGTGGCGCAAGCCCTGCGCGCCGTCGCTCCCGAAGCCGAGGTGCTTATTTCCGGCGATGTCGCCGCGATCGATTCCGCCGACCGGATCGTCCTGCCCGGGCAGGGCGCCATGCGCGACTGCATGGCCAGCCTGCGCCAGTCCGGCGTCGAGGAAGCTCTGCTGCGCGCCGCCAAGACCCGTCCCGTGATGGGCGTGTGCGTCGGCGAGCAGATGCTGTTCGACTCAAGCGAGGAAGCCGACACCCCCGGTCTGGGCCTGTTGCCCGGCAAAGTGGTGCGCTTCCAGCTCGATGGCCGCCTGCAGCCGGACGGTTCGCGCTTTAAAGTACCGCAAATGGGCTGGAACCGCGTCAGACAAGTGCGCCAGCATCCGCTGTGGCAGGGTATCCTCGACGATAGCTACTTCTATTTCGTGCACAGCTACTATGTCCAGCCTGACGATGCCAGCCTCACCGCCGGCGAAACCGATTACGGCGCGCCGTTCTGTTGCGCCGTCGCCCGCGATAATATTTTCGCGACCCAGTTCCACCCGGAGAAAAGCGCCGGCGCGGGGCTGCAGATGTACAAGAACTTCGTTCACTGGAATCCCTGATTGTCACTCAATCACCTAATCATCCAACCCAACTAAGCGATAAGCGATAACCGATCATGCTGCTCATTCCTGCCATCGACCTCAAAGACGGTCACTGCGTTCGCCTCAAACAGGGCGATATGGAACTTGCCACCGTCTTCTCCGAAGACCCCGCCGAGATGGCGCTGCACTGGCTCAAGCAGGGCGCGCGCCGCCTGCACCTGGTGGACCTGAACGGCGCCTTTGCCGGCAAGCCGAAAAACGAAGCCGCCGTCAAATCCATCCTGCAGGTGGTGCAGGAGTTCGCCGTCGATAACGATATCGACGAAATCCCCGTGCAGCTGGGGGGCGGCATCCGCGATCTCGACACCATCGAGCGCTATCTCGACGACGGCATCAGCTACATCATCGTCGGCACCGCCGCCGTTAAAAATCCCGGCTTCCTGCACGATGCCTGCGGTGCCTTCCCGGGCCACATCATCGTCGGCCTGGACGCCAAGGACGGCAAGGTCGCAACAGACGGCTGGAGCAAGATGAGCGGCCACGAAGTGATCGACCTGGCCACCAAATTCGAAGCCTACGGCGTCGAATCGATCATCTACACCGACATCGGCCGCGACGGCATGATGGGCGGTATCAATATCGAAGCGACCGTCAAGCTGGCCCAGGCCGTGCGCATTCCGATCATCGCCTCCGGCGGCCTGCACAACCTGGGCGACGTCGAAGCGCTGTGCGCGGTGCAGGACGAAGGCATCGAGGGCGTGATCTGCGGACGTTCGATCTACGAAGGCACGATCAACCTGGCCGATGCCCAGGCCCGCGCCGACGAACTCACCGAAGGCGACCTGGCGTAAGCCGGAAGAACACACCATGCTCGCAAAACGCATCATTCCCTGCCTCGACGTGACCGACGGGCGCGTCGTCAAGGGCGTCAATTTCACCGAGCTGCGCGACGCCGGCGACCCGGTCGAAATCGCGCGCCGCTACGATGAGCAGGGCGCCGACGAGATCACTTTCCTCGACATCACGGCGTCCTCCGACGACCGCGACCTGATCCTGCACATCATCGAAGCGGTGGCCTCCACCGTGTTCATCCCGCTCACCGTGGGCGGTGGCGTGCGCAAGGTCGAAGACGTGCGCCGCCTGCTCAACGCCGGCGCCGACAAGGTCAGCATGAACAGCTCGGCCGTGACCAATCCAGACCTGGTGTTCGAGGCCTCGCAAAAGCACGGCTCGCAGTGCATCGTGGTGGCGATCGACGCCAAGCAGACCGCGCCCGGCAAGTGGGAAGTGTTCACCCATGGCGGGCGGCGCGCCACCGGCCTCGATGCGGTCGCCTGGGCGATGAACATGGAGCGCCTGGGCGCTGGCGAAATCCTCCTCACCAGCATGGACCGCGACGGCACCAAGGTCGGTTTCGACCTGGGATTGACGGCCGCCGTGTCGGGCGCGATCGGCATTCCCGTGATCGCGTCCGGCGGCGTGGGCGGCCTGCAGGACCTGGCCGACGGCATCAGGATCGGCAAGGCCGATGCGGTCCTGGCAGCGAGTATTTTTCACTATGGGCAGCACACGGTCGGCGAAGCCAAGCGCTTCATGGCCGCGCAGGGCATTCCCATGCGTTTGGAGTAGACCAACATGATCATGCCTGCCGTAACAAGTAGCGCGGCCAATTTCAGCTGGCTGAAAAAGGTCAAGTGGGACGAGAACGGCCTGGTGCCGGTGATCGCCCAGGAAGCCGGTTCGAACGATGTGCTGATGTTCGCCTGGATGAACCGCGACGCCTTAGCGCGCACGGTGGAACTGGGCGAGGCCGTGTACTGGAGCCGCTCGCGCAAGAAGCTGTGGCACAAGGGCGAAGAGTCGGGCCACATCCAGAAGGTGCTGGAAATCCGCCTCGACTGCGATGAAGACGTCATCCTGCTGAAAATCGAGCAGGCCGGCTCAATCGCCTGCCATACCGGGCGCCATTCATGCTTCTTCCAGAAGTTCGACGGCGACGCCAAGACCGGCGACTGGCAGGTCACCGACCCCGTGCTGCAGGATCCGGAAACGATTTACACCAATCCCAAAAAGAGCACACCATGAGCCAGACCCTTGCCCGCGTGGCGCAAACGATCGAATCGCGCAAGCTGGAAAACGGGGGCGATCCCGCCACTTCCTACGTGTCGCGTCTGTTTTCCAAGGGCGACGATGCGATCCTCAAGAAAATCGGCGAAGAAGCCACCGAGCTGGTGATGGCCGCGAAAGACGCGCGCGTCGATGGCGACGCTTCCAAGGTGCTGTACGAATGCGCCGATCTGTGGTTCCATTCGATGGTGCTGCTGGCCAAATTCGACCTGAGCCCGCAGCAGGTGCTCGATGAACTGGCGCGCCGCGAAGGCTTGTCGGGCCTGGCCGAAAAAGCCGCCCGCCCGAGCTGAAGCGCGACCACTGCCAACCCCAACAACGGAAACCATCCATGACCGACTGCCTCTTTTGCAAAATCGCCGCCAAGCAAATTCCTTCCAGCATAGTCTATGAAGATGACGAGTTGCTGGCATTTAAGGATATCCACCCGGCCGCGCCGGTGCACCTGCTGGTCATTCCCAAGGTGCACGTGGCAACTTTGTCCGAGTGCAACGAAACCCATGGCGCACTGCTCGGCAAGATGCTGGCGCTGGCGCCCAGGCTGGCCAGGGAGCATGGCTGCGAGGTCACCTACGATGCCGACGGCAAGCCGGCCGGCGGCTACAAGACCCTCATCAACAGCGGTCCGGACGGCGGCCAGGAGGTCTACCACCTGCACCTGCATATGTACGGCGGCGCGCGTCCGTGGCCCGGCCAGCGCTGACAATGCGGCAGGAAACCCCGGCATCGCGTAGAATACCGGCGTAAGCTTTCACGAATTCGGGCGCGCGCGCCTCGCGAGGAGAAAATGATGGGTGGACTGAGTGTTTGGCATTGGCTGATCGTGTTGCTTGTCGTTGTGCTGGTTTTCGGAACCAAGAAACTTGGCAACATGGGTGGCGATATTGGCAAGGCCGTCAAGGGCTTCAAGGATGGCGTGCGCGGCGAGGACGACAAGCCGGTCGCGCCGGGCACGGTAGTGGAGAAGACGACCATCGACGCCGAAGCGAAAGAGAAAACGAAGTTCTGATCACCGTGCGTGCCCGCGCACGTCCGCTAACAGACACTTCCAGACGCCATGATCGATCTTGGACTTTCTAAACTCGCCATCATTGGCGTCGTTGCACTTGTCGTCATCGGCCCTGAAAAGTTGCCCAAGGTGGCACGCATGGCGGGGACCCTGTACGGCCGCGCCCAGCGCTACCTGCACGACGTCAAGTCCGAGGTGAGCCGCGAAATCGAGCTCGACGAACTGCGCAACCTGCAAAAGGAAGTGCAGGAGACGGCCCAGTCGATCAAGGATAGCGTCGAAAACACCATCGCCCAGAACATCGATGATGTCGATGCCGCCTGGCGCGACCTGCCTTCGTCGACGACACCAAGCGCGACCATGGGCGACCTCGAACGCAAGGCGCGCGATTTCCGCCGCAAGAAGCTGGTGCGCAATTCTGCCGTGCCGGGCTGGTACAAGCAGCGTCACGGCGGCAAGGCCCACATCATGTCGGGCGCCGCGCGCGTCAAAAAATTCCGCCCGCGTTCCACCACCACCCGCTCGTTCTTCTAACCTTGTTCCCCTAACTTTCAATGACCGATAAAGCTGCGGGCGAAGAGACCTTTATCTCTCATCTGGTCGAATTGCGCGACCGCCTGATCAAGGCCACCATCGGCGTTGCCATCGTTTGCGCCGCGCTGATGCTCTGGCCCGGGCCGGCCCGAATTTACGACATCATCGCCGAACCGATGATCGCCTCGCTGCCGGCCGGCTCGAAGATGATCGCCACCGGCGTCATTTCGCCCTTCCTGGTGCCGATGAAGGTGACGCTGGTGCTGTCGCTGATCCTGGCGCTGCCATGGGTGTTCTACCAGGTCTGGGCGTTCGTCGCCCCCGGCCTGTACCAGCACGAAAAACGCCTGGTGCTGCCGCTGGTGGTGTCGTCCTCGGCGCTGTTCATGAGCGGCGTGGCGTTCTGCTACTACTTCGTGTTCGGGCGCGTGTTCAAGTTCATTTCCGACTTTTCGCCCACCTCGATCGCGGTCACGCCCGACATCGAGAACTATCTCGATTTCGTCATGTCCATGTGCCTGGCCTTCGGCGCGACCTTCGAGGTGCCGGTGGTGGTGGTGATCCTGGTGCGCATGGGCATCGTCAGCGTGGCCAAGCTGAGGGAAATCCGTTCCTACGTGATCGTCGGCGCATTCGTGATCGCGGCCATCGTCACGCCGCCGGACGTGGTCAGCCAGTTTGCGCTGGCCATACCGATGTGGCTATTGTTCGAGCTGGGCCTGCTGGTGGCGCCAGCGTTCGTGCGCGCCACCCAGGCGCCGCAAGAGCCGGTGTAACACGGCGCCGCCGCTCCCGCGGCGGCGCCGCTAGTCCTAGCGCGTCAGGTACAGCACCGTCGCTTCGCTCCCATCATCGCTTCCCACCTGCGTTGCCGTCATGTTCGGTATCGCTGCACCCACATTGGCCAGCACGGCTCCCAGTGAACTTTCCAGCAGATCGGCACTGGTCGGATTCATTTCGACGCGGCAGGTTTTAGTGCGGCATTCGAGCCGCCGCACCTGCGATTCGAGCTCGGCATTCGTGCGCGCCAGCGCTGCGCGCACGGCGGACGTCGCATACATGCTCCACGCCGGGTCGGTCTGCTCGGCACGGAACATGGTTTCGGCCGGCGCCACCGCCGGCGTTTCGGCCATCTGCGCCATTGCCGCCCCGGCGGGGGGCGCGCTGATGGGCGCGCGTGTCAACATCATGCGCAGCTCGGCCACTTCGCGCCGCAAGCTGGCCACTTCCTGGCGCAGCTGGGCGATGTCGTTCAGTGGCGGCGCGCCGGGCGGCGCTGGCGCGGCGCGCACCGGTGGAGGTGCGGGCGCTGCCGCGGGCCGCACAGGCTCGGGCGCCGGCGCGGAAGGAGTAACCGGGAGTGCCTGCTGCCGCGCTGGAGACGCTATGTCGTCGCCGCCGCAGCCGCCCAGCGCGGCCAGCAGCATTGTTGTGGGAATCAGTCGCATCATGGGTCTTCCTTCGGGCGGTGTGGATGGTGCATGGTCCTGCTCCTTGATGGCCTACTGGCAGCGCAGCAGGCGCAGTTGTCCCAGCACGGGCAAGCCGGGAATGGCGCCCACCGGCGAAGCGGTGCGCACCAGGTCGACCTCGATGAAGTAGCTGTTGGCGTTGAAGTTGAGCGCGACGCAGTTGGTCAGGTAGCGCGTTTGCGGGGTCGCCGCCGGTGCGTAGCTGTTGCTCGACAAGCTAGCCAGCGTGGTCAGCACGCCCGTGGCGGTATTGTGCGCGCGCAGGCGCGTGCGCACCTCCGAGTAGATGCCGTTGTCGGTGAAGCGCGCGCCCAGGTACACGCCCAGGAGGCCGTTGCCGTCCCAGGTATCGTGCACCTGGTAGCGGATGGTGCAGCTCAAGGCCGTGGCGCCGCTGACCAGGCCGGCATCATTGTTGTTGAACGATACGCGGCCAGTGCACAGTTCGTCCGGGGTGCCGGTCGATCCCACGGACGACCAGTTGCTGCTTGCCAGCGCCAGGCCGGGAAAGGCCAGTGCGATCACGGCGAGTGCCGCGCCCAGCCGTGTGCGGCTCGTGATGTGTGGGCGTGGAAATGGAAGATGGGTAGACATGATGGCTCCTTGGCATGAAGTCGGGCGCGCGCCGGCGTCGTAACGACGAGGGCCACGCCGATACTTCCAGCCTAGGAGCCGCAGCCCGCGTGCGCGTGAGATGCATCAATCGTCCCCGGTCTGAATCGGCCATCGGCGCGGCCTGTGCCAAACAAGCTGCGTGCACGGCCCACTTGATGCATGCGGGTATCGCTTGCGGGCGTGATGGTTTGAAACAGCTTGGCAAGCGGTAAGGTAAGATGGATTTATTCCTGTCCCGTTTGCGATCCGATGCGTTCAGCTGTTCTGTTTCTCGGTGTCCTTTTTCCCATGCTGCTGGCGTCC
Source organism: Massilia pseudoviolaceinigra (assembly GCF_030846505.1). NCBI lineage: Bacteria > Pseudomonadati > Pseudomonadota > Betaproteobacteria > Burkholderiales > Oxalobacteraceae > Massilia > Massilia pseudoviolaceinigra. The sequence continues at coordinate 210,354 of NZ_JAVCWL010000007.1, forward strand.
TGCCGCGAGCACACCCCCGCGCCCGCTGCCGCGCCGGCAACACCTGCCGCTGCGCGCGTCGCGGCCGCTGAGGCCAAGGCCGCGGCCGTGCCCGCGCCACTGCCGCCCACGCCGGAAGAACTGGAAGCCGGGGCAGCCGCCCTGCGCGAGCGGGCCGTGCTGATGCACGCCATCTTCGGTACGAAGTTCAACCCGGCCGCCAACGAGGCCCCGATCGAGATGCGGGCGCCGGACGAGCCGGACTTGAGCATGTACACCATCGAGCCGGTGGCCCATGCCTTCCTGCCCAACGGCGACGCCGCGCTGGTCGCCAATGCCCTGATCGTGCGGGCCGACCGCGATGGCATCCGCGTGCATACCGACGGCGGGCTGCTCAACGTCTTCATCCTGCGCAAAGCCGATGGCCGCTGGACCTTGCTCAAGCACCACGCCAACGTGGCGCGCCTGGGCACCTGGGAGCGCATCGGCACGGCCAAATTCATGCACCTCGCGCCCGGCAAGCCGGGGCTGGCCATGTTGTACGGCAGCGCCTTTCAAGGCTATGTCGATCGCTACCTGTCCCTGTTCGACCTGGGCGCCGCCGACCTGCGCGACCTCACCGGCGATGGCATTGCCGTGTCGGCCAGCGCGCTCGCTTGCGAGCCGGCCGACACGGAGACGTGTTACGACGTCACCTCGGGCTGGCGCTTCGCCGTGTCCGCCAGCGGCGCGGCGTATAACGACCTCGTGTTCCAGTTCCGCGGCGAAGAAGACAGCAAGAAAGACGTGCGCAGGAAGGGTGGGGAAGGGCCGCGGCTGGCGTCGGACATCACCCGCCTGGACGGCGCGGCCCGCTATGCCTATGACGGCAAGACATACGTCCTGGTCGAAGGCAAGAACCTGGCCAAGAGCCATTAAGGCCAGTGGCCAGCGCTGCTTATGGGCAGTTGCCCACCACGTAATGCCCGGCCGAGATTTGCGCCAGCGTCTGGATGTAGAACAGATTGTCCAATCCCATGTTCTGGTTCGATCCATTGGCCAGCGCAAAGCCGCCGCTGTCATGCGCGCGGCCTGCCTGCACGTGGGCAAAGTTGCTGGCCGTGACCGTGCTGCAGGTAAAGCCGCTGGTGGTGCTGGCGCTCACGCTGGCCGACAAGCCGCTTTCCACCCCATTCGCCACCGATGACGCCTGGTACGCGTAGGTGCTCGACGCCGTCAGCCCGGTATCGGTGTAGCTCGTGGCGCTCACCGGCGCCGGCGTGGCCTTGCTGCCGTTGCGGTAGACGTTGTATCCGCCCGCGCCATTGGCCGCGCTCCACGCCAGCGCGATGCTGCTGGCGCTGGCGCTGCCGGCCTTCAGGTCGGACGGCGGCAGCAGCGCCGGCGCCGGTCCCACCAGGAACTGCGGCAAGTGGCAGGGCGCCGAGGTCTTGCCGGTACCGGCATCGGTGGCCGTGACGGTGCCGCTGTAATAGCCATTGGCCAGCGCATAGCCGATGCTGAAACTGGCGCCGCTGCCGGCCGCCGCGTCGTCGACGGCGGTGGTCCCGTTGAGCACCACGCGGTAGCTGCTGATCGTGCCGGCCGTGTCAACGGCGGCGCCGCTGATGGTGGCGGCGTTGCCCGACACGGTTGCCTTGCAGGCGGTCATCACGGGCGCGGCAATGCTACTGGCGCGCACATTGTTCTTGAACCAGAAATCCATCACGAAGGCCGGGTAATTGACCTTGGTGGCGTCCACAAAATGGTTGTTCTGCCCGCCGGGACCGGCGGGCCAGGCGTGACCCATGCCGGTAACCGAGATTTCCGACGTGCGCAGCTTGCCGTTGCTGTCGGTGTAAGGCGTATTGCTGCCCCCGCCCGCCACGGTGACGGTCGCTCCGCGCGAAAAACTGCCGCCGTAGGCGATGCGCATGGCCCCGGCGTCGATCGGGCCGTAGGCCGGGGCCACGGTGTAATCGCTGGTGCCCCAGATGACGCTGGCGATCTGGGTGGCGAACTTGCTTTGCTGGGCGCCGGCCAGGGCCGTGCACTTGTTGGCCGCCGTGCTGGCGTTGAACCCGGATGGCACGCTGCCGATCTGCATGATGGTGGTGCCGGGCGGGGGCCCCGCGTTGATGCCGATGCCAGCGAATACATCCGGCGCCAGGCAGCCCAGCACCATGGTCTGGCCGCCGCCCGAGGACAGGCCGGTCACGTAGACCTGGTTCGGATCGATCGCATAGCGCGCATCGCTCACGAAGCGGCTCACCAGGTTCAGCAGCACGCCATCGTGGCCGCTGGCGCGGTTGTGGTTGGTGAGGCTGTAATCCCAGCAATGGCTGCCGGACACATTGCCAGTGGCGTTCGGGGCCAGGATCACGGCCCCGTACTGATCGGCCACGCCTTTCCAGTTGAAGCCCTTGTCGGAACCTGAATCGATGACGTCGCCGGAGGCGGATTGCTGGCAGCCATGCAGCACCATGACCAGGGCGCGCTTGCCGCCCAGCACAGGCTGGCTTGCCGGCCAGTAGAAATAGCCGCTCAGGTTGCCGCCGTTGACGCTGTCGGCGCCCCAGGTCTGGTTGCCGCTCCAGGCGCCGGGGCCGGCCTGGACCTGGGCCAGCGCGGCCGCTGGCAGGCAGAGCAGGAAAGAAGCCGCGCAGCGGCCGAGAGATGTGTTGATTGCCATGATGTCTCCATTTTTCTATATTGAAAATACGGGAAGGCTGCGGGTGCTTGCAGGGAAGAGCTCGGGTGTAGGCGTGGAGGGGGTGCCGCGCGGGGCGGCCAGCCATCGGGACGGTTCACGGGAAGTAACAGCCGGAAATAATTCTACCGGAGCGGCATCATGAACACGTCGGCCGCGGCGGAGCATCCTGGCACGATGCCTGTGCGTAATTGCACAGGGGCTACAGCAGGCGTGCGCGATGTGAGGCACAATGACAAGCCGCGCGGCCGTCCGGCCGCGCCCCTTGAGGAGAGAGCGTGTCGGCCCTTGCAGCAGGTATTGTCGGCGCCGTCGCCGCCTGGTTCGCCGTGCGCTGGATCGGCGCGCGCCTGCGCACCGGCGCCGGCGACGGCACCCTGGAGTTCGCGCCCTTCATGGAGCGGCTGGGCATCCTGCAATTGCTGGGGGTGGCCGTGCTGGTCTGGGTCGCGCTGTCGCGCGAGCACGACAGTTACACCGCCCTGATCGCGCTGACAGTAGCGCTGGCCATCGGCGGCGTGTACTGCCTGTGCGAAGGCATCATGACGCGCGGCAAGGTCGACGATGCCGGCATCCTGTTCATCACCCCCTGGGGCGGCAAGCGTCACGAGCTGTGGCGCGACCTGCGCAGCGTGCACTACCGCGCGTACTGCGGCATGTACGTGCTGAAATTTCGCAGCGGCAGCGTGATTCGCCTGTCGGTGCTGCTCAGCGGCCACGGCGCCGTCCTCCAGCACTTGCGCGCGCGAGGCTACCATGTCTGAACTGGCCCACCTGCGGCTGATGGCCGGGTACAACGCCTGGATGAACCAGAAATTGTACGCCGCCGCAGCTACCCTCCCGGCCCACGAACTGGCGGCCGAGCGCGGCGCCTTTTTCGGCTCGCTGCTCGGCACGCTGAATCATCTGGTGGCGGGCGACACCATCTGGCTGCGCCGCTTCGCGACCCATCCGGCGCGCTTTGCCGCGCTCGAACCGGTGCTGGCGCTGGCGCCCCCCAGCGCGCTGGACGCCATCCACAGCGACGACCTGGCCGTGCTGGCAGCGCACCGGCGCATGCTCGATGCCATGATCAGCGCCTGGAGCGCGCAGCTGAGCGACGTCGACCTGGAGCATGTGCTGCACTACGCCAGCACCAAAGGCATTGCGTCGCAGAAGCGCTTCGGCGATTTGCTGCTGCATTTTTTCAATCACCAGACCCATCACCGCGGACAGGCCAGCACCTTGCTGTCGCAGGCCGGCGCCGACCTCGGCGTGACCGACCTGCTGATGCTTATTGAGAACGTGGAAGAGCAGACGGCGCCGCCCGGGATAGCCTGACTCCGCCGGCGTCGGCCATCCGGCCGCCCTCGGCCCGCACGGTGTGGTTCCTCAGCGAGCGCACCATCTGGTTGTACGAGTCCACCAGGGCCGCCGTCAGCACCTTGCCCTGAGGCGTCCTGGTATAGCCGCCCGCCCCCGCAAAGCCCCCATTGAAAAAGCCGCCCGCCGCGCCGAAGCGCCAGTAGCTGGCGCTGCCTTGCGCCGCCGCCAGCTCGGCGCCCGAACGGTTGTCGGTCAATACCAGCAGGGTGGACGGATGCAGGGCGACCTCGTGCAGCGAACCGATGCGTCCGGCCGCAGCGTCGTCGCCGAAGCTGAGCGAGGGCGTGGCCGTATAGTCGGACGTGGTTAGTGTGCGTTCACTGATGCTAGGGGTGTGCTGTGCCAGGGTGAAGCAGTTCGACGACTTGACCATCAGGCGCAGCAGCGGCATGGGACCGGGCAGGTCGGCGTCGCTGCCGGAGCGGTTGCGCCCGGGCTGGCGCTCCGGTTCGACCAGGGTGAGCGTGCCGAGCGAGCGCGGGCAATGCTCCAGCTGGCTGTTGGGTGATTTGATGCTGTCTGGCGGCGGCGGCGGCTTGCTGGCGCAGCCGGCCAGGGCCATGACTGTCAAAGCGATGAGCACGGCGGGGTTTGGGCCTGGCGTCATGGCGGTGTCCTTTGCGTGAAGTTGAACGGAAACTTCACACATTGTAACGATGCAATTCGGCAAGTAACTTGCCTATAGTCAACTGCATCCCAACACGCGCCAAATACCACAGTGCGCTCCCGCAGACGCGGGCGCGGCGCTTAGTTGGTCCTTGCCGCGGGCTGCGCCGCCGCATCGCCCGCCAGGCTGGGGTTGTACAGCTGGCTGTCCGCAATCGTGTTGTGGCCGGTATGCGGCACATCGATATAGCGCGCCACGCCCGGCTTGAAGCGCGTCAGCAGCAGTTGCGAACTGGCGCGCGGGATGATCTCGTCATTCGCGGCCGCGATGATGGTGGTGGGCGCGTTCACGCTGGCGGCGTACACGCCCGACTCGAATTTGTCTTTCAGGAGCCGCGTCACGGGAAACCACGGAAACTGCAGCGCGGCGATGCCGACGATGCTGTCGTAGGGCGTGACCAGCACCAGCCGCGCCACCGGACGCGCGCTTGCGATGTGCACCGCCACGCCGCTGCCCAGGCTGCGCCCGATCACGGTCACCTGCGGATGGCTTGCCTTGACCATGTCGAACAGGGCCAGCCCGTCGGCGAACAGCGCCGCCTCGGTGGGAGTGCCGGTACTGCCGCCGTAACCGCGGTAATGCAGCAGGTACAGCGCCTGCCCGGGAAAGGTGTCCGACAGCGACGGCAGGTTGGCCGAAACATCTTCCGCATTGCCGCCCAGGTAAATCACCGCGCGCGGCCCGGTCTCTGGCCGCACCGTCACGTCCAGCACGGCGCCCCCCACGGGCAGCTGGATCAGCGAGCCGGGCGCCGTGAAACGGCGCGGCTGGGGGAAATAGATCAGCGAGCGCTGGGCGAAGTACAGGCCGACGCAAGCGACGATGTACAACGCAAGCGCCGCAAGAATCGAACCAATCACCATGCGCATCGCGCTCTCCTTATTGCATCAACTCTTTGATCATCTTCACCGGCGCGCTGCCGTAGCCGAGGAACTGCTCGTGGAACTGCTTCAGATCGAACTTCGGTCCGAGCGCCTGCTTGCGCTGCTCGCGCAGGTCCATGATTTCGCTGTAGCCGCTGAAATAGCTGGTCAGCTGCACCGAGCTGACCTTGGCGCGGTGCCACTTCTCGCTTGCCTCGCTGCGCGTCTGGAAGGCCTGGCGCGTGAGCATGTCCATCGCATCGGCTTCATTCATGCCCAGCACGTGCACGCTGTAATCGAGGATCGTGTTGGTGACCACGCGCAGATTCCACTTCGAGTACATCAGCCACATTTCCGGCGTATTGTCGCCGTAGCCCGATTCGAGCATCATGCGCTCGCCGTACACCGCCCAGCCCTCGATCATGGCGCCGTTACCGAACAGCGACTTGATCAGGGACGGCGACTTGTTGGCGTACACCAGCTGCGCGTAGTGGCCCGGAATGGCTTCGTGGATGTTCAGGATCTGCAAGATCCAGTGGTTGTATTCGCGCAGGGTGCTCTCGGCCTGCTCGGGCGACATGCCGTCGAGCGGGGTGACGTTGTAGAAGGTGCGGTCCTTCGGGCGATACGGACCGGGCGCGTCGATGCTGGCGCCGGCCACGCCGCGCTGGTACAGCGGCGTTTCGCGCACCACCAGCGGCTTTTTCGGATCGAGCGTGAGCAGGTTGTTCTTGACCACCCAGTCCTGCAGCAGCGGGATCTGGCGCCGGATCTCGGGGAAGAACTCTTCGCGCGAGACGTGCCTGGCCGACAGCGTGTCGATCACCATGCCGATTTTTTTGGTGCGGTCGGCCGGCTTGGCGGCGCTGCCCATGGTCTTGGTCCACAGCTCGTCCGACAGCGTGTCCATGCGCGTGAGCAGCTGCTCGCGCGCCGCCAGCGCTTTCTGGTACATCTGTTCGGCGCTCACGCCGGCCTGGATGTCGTGGCCGAACTTCTGTTCGTACAGCGCCTTGCCGATGCGGAACGAGCGCGCACTCTTGTTGGCCTGCTGGGCTTTATCGAGGTCGGTGAGGAAGTTGACGTAGCCGATCAGGGCATCGCCGGCGGCCGCGATGCGGCGCGCGAACAGGTCTTTTTCAGCCTGGTTCAGCATCGATTCCTGCGCCGCCTTGCCCAGGTCCGCCAGCACCGTCATCGTGCCCGGCGCCTGCTGCAAGGCCAGCTGCGTGTGTTCGTGGGTGGGGTTGACGATGCTCGCCTGCGCCGCCTGGTAGTAGGCCGGCACGTTGGCCAGGCGCTTGAGCAGGGTGCGCAGGCGCTGCGACTTGGCCGCGTATTCGGAACCGAGAATCAGGTCGATCGGGCCGGCGATGTTGTACAGCGCCGGGTTCCACTCGAACTCGCGCAGGGTGGTCAGGTAAAAGCGGTCGGCATTGAGCTTGTTGACCAGCAGGACGTGGTCGGTGCGCTGCTTGACCGAGAGCTGGCGCACGTCGAGCTTGGCCAGCTTTTGCAGCCACTCGTCGGCGAACGCCAGTTGCGCCGCGCGCGTGGCCGCGCTCGGAATGGTGAGGTTGGCGGCGCCATCGTATTTGCCGGAATAGATCGCGCTTTCCGGATCGATGCGCCACAGCGCGCCGAGGAACTGCATGCTGACGGTATTGAAGCGGCGGTCCTGCGAGCGCTCGGCGCCGGCGGCCGGCGCGCTGACAGCGGCTGCCGCGGCGACCGGTGCGGCGATGGCTACGGCCTTGGATGGCTTGACTGGTTTGGCGGCTTTCACCGGCTTGGTGATTTTTGCCTTGGACTGTTTTTTCGGCTTGGCAGCGCCTGCGGGCGCCAGCGCGAAGCACGTCATGAAAACAGCCAGTGCAATTTTAGTCTTGATCATTGTGATTGGCCTTGTAGTTACAGAAGCGGGGGCAGCCGCAAGCATGCGGCGGGCGCCAGATTAGCATCAATCGCCCCGCCGGGGCGCCTTTGTCACAAATGGAAACGGCTGGGACTCAGACGGCGCGGCCGGAGCGCAGCATATCCTGGTGGAGTCCATTGATACGGGCTGCGACGTCGTCCCCGTTGGCGATGTTGGTCTCGCTGATTTCGCTGCCCTTGGTGAAGCGATGCCCGATGCGCACCGAATAGGAGCGTGTGCTCCAGCTCCAGAAGCCCGGGATGAAGGTGGCGCTGTCCACGTCACGCCACAGGACGCCGTGGCGGCCCTTGTTCCACGGCAGTACGCCTGAATAGAGCCAGACACCGGTATCGTCGTAGTACAGCTGCACGCTGCGCAGCAGCAGGATGCGGTAGCCGATAAACAGGGCCGAGCCAACGAACACTACCAGGGCCGAGATGGTGCCGATCTCAAATGCGAGTGGCAGCGCCACGCCGAACAGCACGAGGGCCAGCAGGCCAACGCGGGCGTAGGCAAACCAGGACTTGACACCGAGGAGGGTTGCACCTGACGCGGCATTGGATGCGGTTTCTTCTTCCATGGCTTCAATTCAATATTGGTTGATAAAAACGCATGATGTCATGGAATTGCGCCGGACGCTACTACAAGCTTGCATAGCGTTACCGTAGCCCGTCCTGCAGCATGCGCAGCATATCCCCTGGGGACATGCGCGCCGACACATCGCTGCCTTCGAGCAGGCTGTCGGCCAGGTCGCGCTTGTGCTTGTGCAGCTCGACGATGCCTTCCTCGATGGTATGGCGCGCCACCAGCCGGTAAATGGTCACCGGCCGCTGCTGCCCCATGCGGTGCGCGCGGTCCGAGGCCTGGTCTTCCACCGCCGGGTTCCACCACGGGTCCATATGAATCACATAATCGGCCGCCGTCAGGTTGATGCCGACCCCGCCCGCCTTGAGGCTGATCAGGAACACATCGCCATCGCCGGCCTGGAACGCATCGACCCGCTTCTTACGCTCCTGCATCGGGGTCGCGCCATCCAGATACTGGTACTTGATCCCGCGTTCGTCGAGGTGCTTGCGGATCAGGCTCAGATGATCGACGAACTGGCTGAACACCAGCACCTTGTGGCGGTTGTCGAGCAGCTCGTCGAGCAGGCGCGCGAACACAGTGAGCTTACTGCTTTGCAGGCCCAGTTCCGGCGCCACCAGCGCCGGATTGCAGCAGGCGCGGCGCAGCTTCATCATCTCGGCCAGGATCTGGATCGACTTCTGGCTCTCGGGCGCTTCGAGCGCGGCCAGCTTGGCGATGGCGTCGCGCCGCAGCGACTCGTACAGCGCCGTTTCTTCCTCGGTCAGGTCGACCGGCAGCACGATTTCGGTACGCGGCGGCAGTTCCGACAATACCTGCGCCTTGGTGCGGCGCAGGATGAACGGCTGGATCAAGCGCCGCAGCCGCAGGCGCGCGCCGGCTTCGGCCCGCTTGTCCTGGGCCCGTTCGATCGGACCGGCAAAGCGCAGGTTGAACTGGTCGCTGGTGCCGAGCAAGCCCGGATTGATGAAGCGGAACAGGTTCCACAACTCGCCCAAATGATTTTCCAGCGGCGTGCCGGTGGCCACCATGCGGAACTCGCCCTGCAGCGCCATCACGGCCTGCGAACGCTTGGTCGCGGTATTCTTGATCGCCTGCGCTTCATCGAGCACGATGCTGGTCCAGCGCACCTTGGCGAACGCCGGCGCTTCCAGCTGCAGCAGGCCGTAACTGGCGATCACCAGGTCGAACGGCCCGGTCTCGGCCAGCATGGCGGCGCGGTCGCCGCTGCCGAACAGCTTGACGTTGAGCGTCGGCGCAAAGCGCGCCGCTTCGCTGATCCAGTTCATGCATACTGACGTCGGCGCGATCACCAGCGCCGGACCTTGCGGCGCGCGCGACAGCAGCAGGGCCAGCGCCTGCAGCGTTTTTCCGAGGCCCATGTCGTCGGCAAGGCAGGCGCCCACGCCCCAGTGAGCCAGGCGCGCCAGCCACTCGAAGCCCTCGACCTGGTAGTCGCGCAGTTCGGCTTGCAGAGTGCTCGGCAAGCGCGGCACGAAGGCCGCGTTCTGTTCCATGTGCGCCAGGTGGTCGCGCCAACCCTTGTCGGTGTCGACGCTGCCCGCATCCTGCGCCAGGTCTTCCAGCGCGAAGCTGGCCAGCGCATGCACCTTGATTCCGTCCGCGCTCGGGGTGCCGAAGGCCGACAGCTCCATCAGGCGCCGGTGCAGCTCGGACGTCAAGGCCATGAACTGGTTGTCGCCCAGCGCCACGAAGCGGCTGCCGTTCTCCCTGAGCATATCGAGCAGGGTGCGCAAGTCCATGATGCGGTTTTCGTCGACCTGCACTTCGCCGCTGGCGGCGAACCAGTCCTTGTCGCGCTTGATCGAGAGGCGCACCGACTTCGAATCGGCTTTTTTCGCGAGGCGAAACGGTTCACCCTCGGGCCAGGCCAGCAGCACCTTCGCCGGGTCGAGCTCCTGCAGTTCGGCCAGCAGTTCCAGGCACTCGATGGGGTTCGCCAGCAGCCATTCGCCATGGTCCGATTCGGACTGCTCCAGCACGTGCAGCGCACCGACCAGCTGGCGTTCGGCCTCGCGTTCGGCGTTCAGGTTGCGCCGCGCTTCCACGCGCGCGCCCGCCACCTCGGCGATCACGCTCTCGGCGCCCGAGCCGGGCGGATAGTAGGCGCCGGCGTCCGGCAGGGGGCGCACCAGCACCTGCATCTTCAGGCCATGCTGGTAAGGAAGCAGGTGCACGTGCAGGCGGCTGTCGGCCTCCACCTGCGCGATGTCGGCCGCGCTGCCGCCGATGTCCGACTGCACCGTGACGATCGACGAAATCGCGCCGATCGCCTTGAGCACCTGTTTTTCCGCGTGCAGCGGCACCACCAGCCCATTGCCGACGATGGCGCCGATGCGGCGGTGCTCGTCGCTGATGCGCACCACCCGCAGGCGGGTCGGCGTTTCGCGCGTGACGCACACGTCGTCGGTGTTATCCAGAATTGGCGGCTGCAGGGTGATCGTCACATTGCCGACGCGCGCCTTGATCATCAGTTCCGGCTCGCCCGGCAGCAGTTCCACGCGCGTGCCGGGTGCGTCGATCCAGAACAGCAGCGGGTGGCCGATCAGCGCCGCCACCGCCTTGTCCATGTCGAATTCGTAGCGCACCCCGCCGCCGCTGTAGTATTTATAGGCGTTCAGGGTCGCCACCACGTGCAGGTCTTGCGAGGTGAGGAAGTCGAAACTGGCCGCGTCTTCCGACAGGCGCTTCAATCCCATGGCGCGGCCGCGGCTCCAGCCGCCCTGGGCGTCGCGTTTCTGTTCGCGCGGTTCGATGTCCTGCACGCCGTACAGCGGATCGAAGCGCAGGCCCCATACCAGGCGCGCTTCCTTGACCACTTCCACATTCACCGCCGGCTGCAGGTTGATCAGCGCATTGAGCTGGCGCTCCCACGGCTCCTCGCGCTCGAACCAGCCGCACATGTCGGCAAAGCGCAGGCGCTGGCGCAGGGCGATCGCTTCCTGTTCGCGCGAAACGGCGCCGATGCGCCCCAGCAGGGCGCCCAGCTGCGCCGCCACCAGATCGAAACCGCCCTCGGCCGCCTGCGTCATCATCTGTTCGAGCTGGGCGCGCTTGTCGTCCAGCTGCGGCAGCGCCAGCCAGTAATGCAGCAGCGCGCGGAACATGAACGGCTGCAGCGCGCTTTCCCAGCTGCGCGTGGGCAGCACCGCCGCATCGACCGTGCCGCCGCGGATCTGGCGCAGCATGTTCAGTTGCTGGTAGACCGCCGTATCGTGGCTTTGCACGGTGCGCGTGACGATGTCGAGATAGGCCTCGGCCAGCTTGTGATGTTTCGGATCGGGGCTGCGCAGCAGCGCCAGCACGTACAGGTGGCCGCCGATGCCGGGGAAGGTCATCTTGCGTTTGCCGGTTTCGCGCCGCAGCGACTTGAGCGCCTGGTCGAATCCGGCCAGCGCTTCGGCGTGGTGCTCGCGCAGCAGCAGGATCACGCTGCGGTAGAACAGCGCCATCGCATCGTCCATGTCGTGCAGCAGGTTCGAGGCGTCGTCCAGGCGGCCGCACAGGATCAGGTGTTCGGCCATGACGACACGCAGGCCCATCGAGCAGGCGCCCTGCGCCAGGTGGCGTTCGGCGAACACGCGCAACTGCGGCGCGCTGGCCGGTTCGCGCTGGGCGTTCTCCATCAGCACCCGCAGCACCTCATCGCGCAGTTGCGGGTGGATGCGCGCGAACAGCTCCGGCTCGAATGGGCGCGCGCAGATATCGACCAGCGGGTGCAGGTAGCCCGCCTCGTGGCAGTTCATGCAGGCCGCCAGCAGCGGCGCCACCAGCGCCGGACCCTGGCCGCTGGCCAGCGCGATGCGCAGCAGCGCCACGCCCTGGCGGTAGCTGCGCAGGATGGCGAAGCCTTCCCAGTTGCGGCGCAGCGGGGTCAGGTTGTCGTAGGCGGCGGCCAGCGGGCCGAATTGGCCGGCGTCGAGCGCCGCGCTCAGTGCCGGCCAGGTGACTTCGGGCGTGACGATCCAGCCGCGGTGCTGCAGCTCGCCCGCCATGCCGAGCGCGCGCAGCGATTCCATCGCCTCGACCATGCCGTCGTTACTGACCGTGATGCCCGCGCTGGCCAGATGCTCCTGGAGGCGGATGCGGCCCATCGGTTCACCCGCCATCGCCAGCATGGCGGCGATACTTTTTTCGAGCAGGCCCAGTTGCGCGAACCGGGCCCGCATCGTCGTTGCGTCTTGCTCGCTCATGCAACTCCGGGCAAATTGTCGATCGCCACCACGGCCGGCTGGCCGGGCGAGACCAGGCCGAAAATGCGCAGGTAAAAATACAGCTCCGCTTCGAGCGTGCGCACGATGCTGTCGGCCTTGCGAAAGCCATGCCCTTCGCCCTCCAGCGTCATGTAGGCCACCGGCACGCCGGCCGCGCGCAGGGCGCTCACCATCACCTCGGACTGCTGCGGCGGCACGACTTTATCGTCCAGGCCCTGGAAGAAGATCATCGGGCGCGTCAGCTTGTCGGTGTGGTTGATCGGTGAACGCAGCAGATACAGCGTTTCCGATTCCGGCTTTGGTGCGATCAGGTACTCGTTGTAGTGCGACTCGAACTTGTGCGAGTCGTCGTCCAGCCCCTTCAGGTCCGACACGCCGTAGTAGCTGGCGCCGGCCTTGAACACATCGTGGAAGGTGAGGGCGCACAGGGTGGTCAGGCCGCCGGCGCTGCTGCCGCGGATGACCAGGCGCTCCGGATCGACCACGCCGCGCGTGGCCAGGTAATGCGCGCCGGCCACGCAATCGTCGACATCGACCACGCCCCACTGGCCCTTGAGGGCGTCGCGGTAGGCGCGGCCGAAGCCGCTGCTGCCGCCGTAGTTCACGTCCAGCACCGCGAAGCCGCGGCTGGTCCAGTACTGCGTGGCCAGCTTGAGGGTGCTGGAAGCCATGCCGGTCGGGCCGCCATGGCCGATCACCATCAGCGGCGGTTTTTCCGTCGCATCGGGCGTGACGCCGGCGTTGCAGGGCGGGTAGTAGAAGGCATGCGCGGTGCGCTGGCCATTGCCGCCGCTGGCGTAGGTGATGCTCTCCGGGACCGACAGATAGCCGTCGGCCGGCAGGTCGGTGATCGAGCGCGCCAGCACGTGGGGCCGGGCGCTGGCCAGATCAAAATGCGCCAGTTCCAGTGGAATGGTGGGCGAGCCGCCCAGGATCAGCGCCGCGCCGCCGCCCACGCGCAGCTCGCGGATTTCCTCGTACGGGTTGGTGATCGGGGCCAGCTTGCCGGTCTCGGGGGAGAGCTGGGCCAGCCGGCTCACGCCGTTTTCGATATAGGTGCAGATGATCTCGCCGTCGCTGCGAAAGCCGTACATCGACACCGCGAAGGTCCAGTGCGGCGTGCCGAATTCGGCGGCGCGCTCGCACAGGGGCTGCACGCTGCCGGCGGCCAGGCGGTACAGGTTCCACCATCCGCTGCGGTCCGACACGAAATGGAGCACGCCGGCCGGGGCCCACTCGGGCTGGCAGACCGCTTCCCCGGGGCCGCCGGCGACCAGGGTGGCGGGGGCCAGCGAGCCGTCCGGGTTGACCTGGGCCAGCCACAGTTCGGTGCCCTGCCACGGCATGCGCGGATGGTCCCAGCTCAGCCAGGCCAGCGCGCGGCCGTCCGGCGACAGGCGCGGAGCGGCGTAAAAGTCGCTGCCGTGGGCCAGGATCGTCTCTGTTCCGTCGGCGTCAATTGCGCACAGGGTATTGACCGGCTGGGCGCCGGGGACGGCATGGTCCTCGCGCACGACGATCAGGCGATTTCGCGCCGCATCCCGCGCAAAGTCGGCGTAGCGCGCGCTGCCCGGACGCGTTATCGCCTGCGGCGTCTGGCCGGGGTAGATCGCGTAAATACAGTTGTCGGCGAAGTTCGAGAAATATACCGTGCCCGCCGCCACCAGGTAGGCACCGCCGCCGTATTCGTGCACGCGGCTGCGCACATTGAACGGGGCCGGCGTCAGTTCGACCAGCTCGGCCCCGCGCTGGCGCAGCAGGGTGGTGCGCCCGCCCTCGCTCGCGCGCCCGGCCAGCCAGTAAGCGTCGAGGCCATCGGCCTGCGGCTGCGACAGCGGGGTGGCGCCGGCGGCCACGGTGGCGGCGCTGATAGGGGAAGGCCAGAGGCCGAAAGGGGCGCTCTGCGGGCTGGTCGAAGCTGTCATGGGGATTCACTGGGTTGGCGGTGGTATGGCATGATAGATAATACCCCGGCCCCGTGCAAATGGCGGTGCGCGGCGTGCGGCGCGGGAATGCGATAATAGCGCCTTTCTTCAAGCTTTCGACTCTCTCCCATGCCCCAATTCGCCCCGCTCCAGAACGACACATTCCTGCGCGCGCTGCTGCGCCAACCGACTGATTACACCCCTGTGTGGCTGATGCGTCAGGCGGGGCGCTACCTGCCGGAATACCGCGCCACGCGCGAGCGGGCCGGCTCCTTCCTGGGCCTGGCCAAGAACCCCGATTACGCCACCGAAGTGACCCTGCAGCCGATCGACCGCTATCCGCTGGACGCCTCGATCCTGTTCTCGGACATCCTCACCGTCCCTGACGCGATGGGCCTGGGCCTGTACTTCGTCGATGGCGAAGGCCCCAAGTTCGAGCGTCCGCTGCGCACCGAGGCCGACGTCATGGCCCTGCGCGCGCCCGACCTGGACTCGCTCGACTACGTTTTCAAGGCGGTTACCCAGATCCGCGGCGCCTTGAATGGCCGCGTGCCGCTGATCGGCTTTTCCGGCAGTCCGTGGACCCTGGCCTGCTATATGGTCGAAGGCGGCGGCTCCAAGGAATTCCACACCATCAAAAAGATGCTGTACAACCGCCCGGACCTGATGTACCACATCCTGTCGACCAATGCCAGCGCGGTGGCGGCCTACCTGAACGCCCAGATCGACGCCGGCGCCCAGGCCGTGATGATCTTCGACTCCTGGGGCGGCGCGCTGGCCGACGGCGCCTACCAGACCTTCTCGCTGCAGTACATGCAGCAGGTGATGAGCCAGCTCAAGCGCGAGAAAGACGGCGTGCGCATCCCGGCGGTGGTCTTCACCAAGGGCGGCGGCCTGTGGCTCGACCAGATCGCCGACATCGGCGCCGACGCGGTCGGCCTGGACTGGACCGTCAACCTGGGCCGCGCGCGCGCGCTGGTCGGCCACAAGGTGGCGCTGCAGGGCAACCTCGACCCGGCGATCCTGTTCGCCAGCCCGGAACAGATCCGCGCCGAAGTCGAGCGTACCCTGACCAGCTACGGCAAGCCGTCCGACGGCTCAGGTCACGTGTTCAACCTCGGTCATGGCATCTCGCAGTTCACCCCGCCGGAGTCGGTCAGCGCCATGGTCGAGGCGGTCCACAGCTTCAGCCGCCAGCAACGCGCCGGCCTGTAGTCTGGCTACAGCGATGCCACCCTGACAAGGTGGTTTCGCTACCCCGCAGAAGCTGTTTTCTAAACGACAATATCCCACTTATTCACAATTTTCCAAAACACCCCTGATTAAAAAGAAGGCGGCGCGGAAAAGTTTCAGATACTTGCAAGTGGTTGATTTTTAAAGAGTTTTAAAATTTTCCTGTCGAGCCGCACAGCCCGGATGTGGACAAGATACAGAGGGAAAACGCGGTTTTTCCAGCATTGTCCACAAAGTTATCAACAGGCTGTGTGGATAAAAAGGAAAACTCCCGCGTTTACCGCGACTTAGCGAATATGTGAAGGTTTTACATGAAGTGTTTGCTGCACTGCATGATGGCGCAGGACTGTGTCGGCAGGGCAAATTTGTGGTTTCCGGAAGTCACTTTGGCGACCTTCCCAGGCTCGCCGCCGGCTGTGCTTATCCATAGCGCCAGGCTGGCCAGACGACTACATTTTGCTGCCCTGCCGACTCACTTATGCACAGAACGCCGGTAAAACATGGTTTTCCCGGTCTCCCAAGGCGATTTTTTCAAGTGGTTGATTTAAAAGGATTAAATTTCTTTGATTTTCAGTTGTTAGGCTCATCTATTGTGCAAGCACAAAGCTTTTGGCCTCGCACAAATTGTTTGTCCACAAAGTTGTCCACAAGCTGAAGCAGCTTGAAACGATGTCCTGGACATCCATGACGATCCTCTTTTTGACACCCGCTGACCCCGACCGACACCGACCCTGATGGCGTACTGCATCCTCAACATCGCGCTCGACACGCCGCTCACCAGCTGCTTCGATTACCGCTGGCCGTGCGCCGCCGGCGAGGAGCCGCTGGTGGGGCAGCTGGCGCTGGTCAGCTTCGGCCGCCGCGAGGTAGTCGGGCTCATCGTCGCTGTCAAACACGACACCGACGTCCCGGCCGATAAGCTCAAAGATGCGCTGGGCGTGCGCAGCCAGCTCTCTCCCCTGTCGCCGCAATGGATCGCGCTGGCGGCGTTTGCCGCCGACTACTATCAGCGCCCGCTCGGCGAAGTGGCCTTGCCCGGGCTGCCCAAGAACCTGCGCGTGCTCACCACCGTGGCGCTGGACCGCGCCCTGAAAAAGCTGGCCAAGAGCGCGCCGGTGCACGACCACACCCCGCTCGACATGCCGGTGCTGAACGGCGCGCAGCAGGAAGCGGCCGACGCCATTGGCGGCGCGCAGGGCTTCACCCCGATCCTGCTATACGGCGTGACCGGCAGCGGCAAGACCGAAGTCTATCTGCAGGCCTGTGCCCAGGTGCTGGCGCGCGAAGAGGGCGGCCAGATCCTGATCCTGGTCCCCGAGATCAACCTCACGCCGCAGCTGGAAGGGAACATCCGTGCGCGTTTTCCCGGCGTGATGCTGGCCACCTTGCACAGCAGCCTGTCCGAGGGCGAGCGCATGCTGCACTGGCTGGCCGCGCACCAGGGGCAGGCCCGCATCATCCTCGGCACGCGCCTGGCGATTTTGGCGTCGCTGCCGCATTTGAAGCTGATCGTCATCGACGAAGAGCACGACCCCTCGTACAAACAGCAGGAAGGGCTGCGCTACTCCGCGCGCGACCTGGCGGTGTGGCGCGCGCGCCAATTGAAGATTCCGATCGTGCTCGGATCGGCCACGCCCTCGCTCGAGAGCTGGCACCACGCCGGCTCCGGGCGCTATCGCAAGCTCGAACTGCGCGAGCGCGCCGTCAAGGATGCGGTGCTGCCGCGCGTGAAGCTGCTCGACATGGAGCGCGACAAACCGGTCGACGGCATCACCTCCTACCTGACGGCCGCGCTGCGCCAGCGCCTGGAGCGCGGTGAACAATCGCTGCTGTTCCTGAACCGGCGTGGTTACGCGCCCGTGATCTGCTGCGAATCGTGCGGCTGGATCAGCAACTGCACGCGCTGCACCTCCTTCATGGTGCTGCACAAGCCGGAGCACCGGCTGCGCTGCCACCACTGCAGCCTGGAGCTGCGCATCCCGCGCCACTGCCCGACCTGCGGCAATGTCGACCTGCAGCCGCTCGGGCGCGGCACCCAGCGCGTGGAAGAAGGCTTGCAGCAGGTTTTTCCGCAGGCGCGCATCTTGCGTATCGACGCCGACTCCACGCGCCTGAAGGGCAGTGCGCAGGCCGCGTTCGACACGGTGCACCGGGGCGAAGTCGATATCCTGATCGGCACCCAGATGGTCGCCAAGGGGCACGACTTCAAGAAACTGACGCTGGTGGGGATTCTCAATCCCGACACGGCGCTGTTCTCGCAGGATTACCGGGCCAGCGAGCGCCTGTTCGCGCAGCTGATGCAAGTGGCGGGGCGGGCGGGGAGGGCGGCGCGCACGGAAGGCGGCAGCGTGAGCGAAGTGCTGATCCAGACGCGTTACGCCAGCCATCCGCTGTATTCGGCGGTGGTGAACCACGACTACGACCGTTTCGCCACCGATTTGCTGGCCGAGCGGCGCCAGGCGGCGTTGCCGCCGTATCTGTACCAGGCGCTGTTGCGGGCCGAGGCGCCCGAGCTGGAAACGGCGATCGGCTTTCTGGAGAGTGCGCGCGACGCGCTGGCATTTCACGGCATCACCTTGAACGACCCGATTCCGATGACGATGACGCGGGTGCACAACGTCGACCGTGCGCAGCTGCTGGTTGAAAGTCCCTCGCGGCCGGCGCTGCAAGCCTTCCTCAAAGAATGGCTGGCCCTGCTGCGCGCCATGAAAAGCCGCGTCAAATGGTCGCTCGAAGTCGACCCCCTCGACATCTGAAGCAATAGTTTCCTAACCGGGGTCAGAGCTCTGACTAGCAATAAAATCCCAACCAGAAAGATAATTGGTGTCAAAAAACAAGCAAACCACCACCGGGGTCAGAGCTCTGACTAGCAATAAAAATGGTGCCGGTCAGCCATTGGTGGGCTTCTCACAACGGTTTCGTTCGCTTAACTCCCTTTAGACAACTTATGGCCGTCGATTGGCTCAATACATCAGTCGTCCAGGTCGGTTCCGCAACTAATTGCTAGTCAA